>JAFDYI010000023.1 GCA_018267475.1 Bacteroidota bacterium
ACACACTTTATGAAACACTGCCTTTTTTATGCCTCTTGTAATTCTAACCAGCGAGTGCTTTTTTGGTCTATATTTTTTAAAACAGTTTCTAGATCGCTGCCTGCCTTTTGCAAAATAAGATGACTGGTTTCACCACTGCTTAGTAGTTGTTCCAGTTCTTGTTTTTTTTGTTCCAGCTCGGCAATTTCTTTTTCCAAACTTTCTATCTCTTTCAAAACCTTGTATGATTTTTTGTTTTGAGGTGTTTGTTGTTGTGCTTGTGCGGGTGTTTGTTCTTTTGATGCAGGTTCTGCTTCTGTTTTGTTTTTTACTTTGTTTTTATCTTTCCAGATGCGGTACTCGGTGTAGGTTCCCGGAAAATCGCGTATGGCTCCATCGCCTTCAAACACAAAAAGATGATCTATCAGCTTATCCATAAAATAGCGGTCGTGCGATACTACTAGCACGCAACCTCCAAAATCTTGTAAAAAATCTTCTAAGGTTTGCAGTGTTGCAATATCTAAATCATTAGTAGGCTCATCTAAAATTAAAAAATTAGGGTTTTTCATTAAGATGGTAAGTAAAAAAAGCCGGCGTTTTTCGCCTCCGCTAAGAGTAGATACTAATTGGTACTGCGTATGCGGAGGGAAATTAAAGCGAGCCAGTAATTTGCCTGCGCTAAGGGTAGTGCCATCGGCTAAAGGAATGTATTCTGCAATATCGCAAATGGTTTCTATGATTCGTTTGTCGTTTTTTAGCTGCATGCCTTTTTGTGAGTAATAACCAAAAAGCACTGTTTCTCCGGTTTGTACCTTGCCGCTATCGGCATTTTCTATGCCTTGAATAATGTTGAGTAAGGTGGTTTTGCCCGAACCATTAACCCCGGCTATGCCTATTTTTTCTCCTTTTTTAAAAGTGTAGTCAAAGCGGGTTATAATTTTTTTCTCTCCAAATGATTTATTTATTTTATGAAGCTCTAAAATTTTACTTCCTAAGCGACTCATTTTTACCGAGATTTCTATATCGGTATTTTCTTTTTTTTGCTTGGCCTTTTCTTCTACCTCATAAAATGCATCTACTCTTGATTTTGATTTGGTGCCGCGGGCGCGAGGCATTTTGCGCACCCACTCCAACTCGCGGCGATACAGGTTTTTTGCTTTATCTATTTCAGAGGCTTGTACGGTTTGTCGTTCGGCTTTTTTCTCTAAGTAATACTCAAAATTTCCTTTGTAGTTATACAATTGAGTGCCTTCTATTTCTAATACATAATTGCATACGTTATTTAAAAAATAGCGGTCGTGAGTAACAATAAGCAAGGTAAAGTCTTGGTTTTCTAAATAGGCTTCCAGCCATTCTATCATTTCAATATCCAAGTGGTTGGTGGGCTCATCTAATATCAATAAATCGGGTTTATTTAAAATAACCTGAGCCAAAGCTACTCGCTTGCGCTGGCCACCGCTTAAGGTTTTCATAGCTTGTTTTAGTTGGGTTATTTGTAAACGGTGCAGTACTTCTTCTACTTTGTTTTCGTAGTCCCAGGCATTGAGGTCGCTCATTTGGGTAATGACGTGGTCTAGGTCAATACTGCTATCTCCGCCCATAGCTAAGTTGTATTGTTTGATAAGGTCGGTAAATTTATTTTTTGAGTTGAGCAGGGTGTCTATCACGGTAAGCTCTTCGTCAAAGGCAGGCTCTTGCGAAAGAAAGGCTACGTTTAAATCCTTGCGCCAGGCAATACGCCCCTCGTCGGCTATTTCATTTCCTTTTAAAATACGAAGCAGGGTGCTTTTTCCGCTTCCATTTTTAGCTACCAAGGCTACGCGGTCGCCTTGATTGATACCAAAACTTATTTTTTCAAAAAGCATTTTATCTCCATACGACTTAGAGATATTTTCTACCGACAAATAATTCATAGGCTGCAAAAGTACGGTTTCTCTTTGGGCTATCCTTCTTTTATTTCACCCTCAATGGCGCAAATTTATTTTACACCAAAAATAGATGAAAAATGAGGTTTTATGTGCAAAATATAAGGGTTAAATGTTGTTGGTGTTGTCAGCCTATTTCAGCTAAATCTCCATGTGTTTTATTCCCTACAAGCCTCATGGTAAAGATATTACTAAGGGTATTTACCACTAAATCCCTTTCTTTACTGGCTAAAAGTTTAAATCTTCGTTTAAAATCTTCGTATGGGTTCATATTTTTGCACCGGTTGTTATTTTCCTTTAATATTTTGACTCACGTATTGCGCAACGGCTTGGGCCTGCTCGGCACTTAAACCTGCTATAGGCGACATGGTATTGCGCCCCTGCAACATAATGGCTGCCATGCTATCGTTGCTCAGCTGCGTAAGCGATAAGTCAAAAGCGCCTGCCATTTTTAATTTTCCGTCGTTGCCATGACAGGTGCTGCAATTAGCCGTATATAATTCTTGTCCATTTATGGAGCCATCAGCATTTACTGCTTTTTCGCTTACTACTACCTTTGTTTTTTTTAGCATCTCGCCCATACCAAAAGCCGCTGTTATTAGTAAAAAAGAGATAAGCGCCAAAGCCTTATTTGCTTTTTTAAAACCGATAATAGCTAAAGGAATAGATAAGAGCACAATAGTTACTTTAATGGTAAGCAAGGGTTTTATTTCTACCTGCGTCATTAAATAAATACCGGTTGCCAAAAATAAAAAACTGATTATCATTTCAGGTACTTTTACCGCTTTGCTAAGTTTAGCCAAAGGTTCGTTTTTATTTAAAAGCAGTAAAACGGTTTTTATTAAATAAATTAAAAAAAACAAGCTTACTACTACGTAATGTGTTTTTAATAGAACTTGATACATGTTTTTATTTTTAAAGTTTGCTCAAAGATACAGATTGTTTTGTTTTTTGGTGCAAATACAGAATGCTTTGTTTTTTACTATTTTTGCAACGATACATCAGTTATGTTTTACTTTAAGCGCTTGTTTTTATTACTTGTTTTCAGCACATCGCTTTGGGCGCAGAAAGGTGTATATCAGTTTAATGTAGATAATTTTCCAAGCATTGATGGGGGTAACCAGGAGATAAAACGGTTTTTGCACGACCACCTTATATACCCGGCGCAAGAGCTAAAAGAGAAAAAAGAAGGTACGGTGCGCGTATTTTTTATAGTTACTAAAAGCGGCAAAAGCGAGCAGTTGAAAATAAATCAAACGCTTAGCCCCGCATGCGATAAAGAAGCCCTGCGCTTGGTAAAATTGATAGAGTGGCAACCCTCTCATAAAGGGGGGACAGCCGTTGATGTTAATTTTTCTTTAGATGTCCCATTCTCGGTGTCTAAATACAAAAAAGCGGTAAAACAACGAGGGTTTGATAGCACCTTGCACACCGATTTTCCGAGCGATACAGGATTTAGTGTATATGAAACAGCAGAGCGCATGCCTGTTTTTAATAACACCGAGCAAACATTTCCTGAATTTGTGTACGCGCAACTACAATACCCCGATGTGGCCATGAGGCAAAATATAGAAGGTAATATGAACGTAACTTTTATTATAGAACCCGATGGCATGACCTCTAACATAAAAATACTAAACGGAGGCCTGGCCGGAGGCTGCAACGATGAGGCCATACGAGTTATAGGACTTAGCAAATGGATACCTGCCTTACGCGATAAAAAACAGGTGCGCTATCGCATGCACTTTACTATGAAGTTTTCTTTAAAAAATACGTTTAAAGATAATGCCAACGGCACCCAACGCAACTGGGGGCAATAAGTGTTTTATTCAAAGTACTTTTCTATTTCACACATAAACCAATCGGGTGGAATGCAGGGTTTGCCCTTTTCTTTATCCACAAAAACTAAGGTAACACTACCTGTATTAAGTAATTCTTTTTTTTCATTAAAACATTGGTAGTGAAAAGTAAGGCGCACATTAGGCACTTCTTTTATGGTAGTAATAAGGGTTAGCTCTTCGTCATAAAAAGCCGGTTTTTTATATTGTATATGAAAGTCAAGTACCGGTAAGTGAATGCCACGCTGCTCTATTTCTTTGTAGCTAAATCCTAATTTGCGAATGGCTTCTACCCGTGCTACCTCGTAATACTGCGCATAATTTCCGTAATAAACATATCCCATTTGGTCGGTTTCGCCGTACCGTACGCGTATTTTTGTTTCTGATGTAAGCATGATTTTTTATGGTTTTATGGTCTTGTCGTCTAATTTGTTTTTTTGTTTTTTTCCAAACACACGTTGGTATAATTCGCTAAGGGTATTAAACTCTTCTTTATATAAAATGCCGGCTCCCTGTGTAAACTGCCCTCCCAGGGTAGCTATTTGAAAGTTATCGTTGCTTCGGTTAAATGCTTTTATGTGTAGCTTGTTGTTTCTGGTAATCCGGTAGTCCACATTCAAATCGCCAATTAAGGTATTGGTTTTAGTAACCATGCTGTTGTTTACCCCCAAGTTGCCGTCTAAACTTAATTTATCATTAAAAAGCTGGGTAGAAAGGGCCACGTCCATTTCTTGATTGCTCATAGCCGAGCCGGGGCGGTAATTAAAACCTACGTTTACCGATTTTGTAAATTTAGACAGCATGCTGCTTAATTGATTAGAGAGCATTTCGGTAGCGTTGCTTCCTGCGGCAATGCCTGCATCTATAGTGCCTGCGCCCATGCTTAGCGGGGTAACAAAACTACGCAGTAGCAGTAAAGAAAATACTTGACGCGTAAGCTCTTGGTCGGTATTGATGTACCCCATTACTTGCGAGCGCATGGCCTCGCTTAGAGTTGGAAATTCAATACCAAAATTAATATCGGGGTTTGTTAAACTGTTTTTTAAAAATAATTTACAGTTTACCGCATAGCGCTTATTATTATCAGAGCCTCCACTGCTGTTGGAGTTGCTGCCCGACGAGCTTTCAGGGAAAAAGGGAGATAGTGATGCGCGCTGTTTGTAGGTAGCCGCTACATTGATATCGGCATTATAGGGGTTGCCGCTCCAGCGTATGTTGCTGCCTTCATCTATATCAAATTTTTTATTGATAACATTTTGTAAGGTAAATAAATACTCACCCTCGGTAAGCGTGTAAAGCCCGTACATTTCAAAATTACCATTGGTGTTTATAGACATCATAATGTTGCCTTTACCTCTGGCTTTTATTCCATCGCCTCCTTTAGGATCCATAATAAGTTGCACCTCTGCACCGGGTGTAGCTTCTAAATTAAAGTTTAGGTTTATGCCCGACAAATTGTTTTTTATAGAGTCCTGTTTAGTGGTATCAATCTTTACAAAGCGAATATAACCCTCGTCGCTTACCTCGCTTTGTGTAACCATAGGGATAATAAACTGCGTGCCTTTTTCGGTTTTGGCGTTAATATCAAAATTTAATAATTGAGGGGTGCCGTATATACCTACTGATCCCGTACCAAAAGCTTTCCCATAAAATAAATTATTTTGTTTAGAAGTGGTATTTAAGGCCATAATTTTTTTCATGTTTACGTCAAAGTCTAATTTCATTTTGTTAAAATTAGTATGAAAGATATTACCTGAAAGTTCGGCTTTATTTTTGTATATATCGGTAAGCACTATGTTGGGAAATTCTATTTGATCGGGATATAGGTTTACGTCTCCTGTTACTTCGTACGAGGTGTTTAAATAATCTATCATAAAATTTTTCACATCTTCTAAATGTACTTTCCCGTTTATTTTTGGGTTTTTAAAATTTCCTTTTAGGTTAACAGTTCCCGTGGCCGTTCCCTCTTTGATAGTGAAAATATCTTTTACAAAAGGCTGCAAGGCAGATAGGCCAAACTGATACAGGTGGGCATCTATATTTAAAGCTGTATCTTTTGCGCTGGGGTAGTAATACCCGTCAAAATAAATGTTATTAAAATTTTGTTCCGAAATTTTTCCTATCTCTCTATTAAAAAAGCCATTAAGCGAAACGGTGTTTTTTTTCTTATCAAAAAAGCTGTTTATCTCACCGCTGCCTATGGGCGAATTGCTTATTTTTAATTTTTTAAACTCTAAAGCCGAAGTAAAAATAAACTGCTTGTATATATCAGCCAGGCTAACTGTACCTGATAAGGCCCCATCAAGCGCTACATCAGAGCCCGCCAACAAGGGGTTAAGTTGCGCCAACTTAAAGTTTTGCAATTCAACAAGAAGTTGGTCTTTTGGGTTTTCTGAAATTTTTCCGGCTACTTTTATTTGTTGGTGGCTGTTAGAAAAAACTAAATTTCTAAAATTAATCAACCCCGATGTATCAATGCTTACGGTATCATTATGCGTTATTTGCCAAAGGCTATCGCGCACATATAGAGCCAAAGTGTCAATATCAACATCCAATTTTGTTTTAGTAAAAGATAGGTTGCCTCCCATATTACCGGTATTTTTGTAGCCCGATTGATTACTCCATGCTAATAAAAAATCTGTTTTATCGTTTTCTGATTTCCCATTAAAATTAAAGTTTTCTATAAATACACTATCGGTTAGGTTTATTCGTTTAAAGCCGGTGTTAAAATAAATTTTATGTTTTTCTCCGGTATAGGCGGCTAAATTCCACTCTTTTATGGGCGTTTTGCTGTAGTTTATTTCGTCAGAAAAACCACTTATTTTTAGCCCGTTATTTTTTGAATTAAATTGTGCTTGCAAGCCAGTGTTAGGGCTTATGTGAAGGGGCAATTTAAAATAAGTAGCTATAGGTGTAAATTTTTTAATACGTACTTTTATTGTTAAGCTATCATAGATGGGTTTTTCTTTTTTGTTTTTTTTAGGCTCCGGAAAAAAAGTAGGATAGTAATCATTTAAAAAATCGTTGATGCTAACCGGTAAGTGCGATAGCTTAAATGCGCCATCTACATACACATCGGCTATAGACGAAATAAGTTGAAGGCTGTTGCTGTTTGCGTTTTGCACTACTGAGGCGCTTACATTATCTACCAGTATAGTTCCGTTTGATTTTTTGCACACAATATGTTCCGCATTTAGTACTCCGTTTACATCATCTATATTGCTGCCTTTCATACTTAAATCTACCTTACCTGATACCACGTTGATACTATCTATTTTTTGCAAATGACACTTGTACAAATCGAAGGTATGTATATTGGCAGCAAAATGCGCTTGGGGTATTTTATGCGAGTAGTCTATATTACCCAAAAAGCTAAAATTAGCATTGCTATCCTGCACATTAAGGCTGCCATTAAACTGTCTGTTTTTTATATCACCATTTATAGAAATGTTTTTATAGGTGTAATTATTAAACTGCACCGACATGATTTTTCCGTCTATATTTTCTTCCAGGTTATCAAGTTCGGTTCCCTTTCCGTTTATGTTTGCATTGAGTGAAATAGTACCTATATTCTTGGCATCAAAAAAAGTACCAACGTCAAAATTCTCGGTTTTAAAAACACCTCCATAGGTCATGTATTGGGGCGAAAAATTATCTAATTTTGCTTGCGCGCTTATTTTTCCGAGTTTAGTATTAATGTCGCCCTCTATTTTTAAATCGTTTATCAAGCCTTGCGCCTTTCCTGAAAAGTGTATCAATCCTAATTTTGCTACATTATCGGGTATTAAAATTTTTTCCCCATTGGTAAAAGGATACATGGGTATTTGTTTTAAATCGTGGTAGGTGGTAGTTAATTTTTTGGCTTCTAATACAATGTTGGCTTTGTTGATGTCGTCCAAATCGGTGAGTCTCATTTTTCCTTGAAAAGAAGAGTTTTTCAAGAAAGAAAGCGCTATGTTTTCTGAACGCAAATCGGCTATGGTGCCGTATATATCGCCGTTTATGTGCACTTTTTCGTTTAGTCCTTGTATTTCTTCGGCAAAAAAAGCAATATCATTAAGGCCTATATACGAGCTGTCTGTAAAATGCCCTTTCATCAATACTTTGTGCACATAATGGTTGTAATCGTCAAACGATTGGGTGAGCATATAATACGAGCCATGCAGGTAGCTATTCGGTGTATTGAGAAATAAGTTATCGGTTTTAATATATTTTTCGCAAATAGTGGCATCGGTATTCATTTTCTTTATACAAAAACCGGAACGCTCTTGAGCTGATAAATTTTCGATGCGTACTTTTATGGTATCGCCCAAAAATTGTATTTTAGAAAATTGGGCATAAATATGATTTACCTCTATATTTTGGTAATCCATTCCGTATTTAGGAATGTAGTGATTGTCACAATCTTTGTAGATAAAGCGAACGTTTTTTAAATGTAAATTACCATAGCCCAATTTGAAATCAGAGGGAGTAGTATCGTTTTTATTTTTTTTAGGGGCAGAAAAATAATCAACCAAAAATTGAAAATTCATATCCTTTTCGTTGGGATAGTATTGCAATTTGGCAGTTATGTTTTGTAGTTCTGTAATGTCTATTTCAAGTTGCTTTTGTTTTAAGCTGTAATGCTTAATGCTACAGCCAATACTGCCGCCGTATAAAAGGGTGTCGCCATGCTGGTCTTGAACGTAGATGCCTTGCAGGTTTATTGTTTTAAAAAAATCAATATTCACTTCTTTAATATCAATTTTTGTATTTAGTTGTTTCGACAAATAAGCCGATGCTTTTTTTCCTAAAAAGGTTTGTACTGTAGGTATTTGCAATAAAACAAAAAGGCTTACTAATAAGATAAGCAACAAAAGCGCTGTAATTTTTACGCCGCGCCAAATAAAAGCCTTAATTTTGCGAAGAAAATGCACCCCCAAAAATAATCATAAATTGCGAGAAAACGTTTATATATTAGCTATTGAATCGAGTTGCGACGATACCTCGGCTGCCGTTAGCTGCAATAAAAAAATACTTTCTAATATCGTAGCTACACAAGAAATTCATAAAAAATACGGCGGCGTGGTGCCCGAACTAGCCAGTCGCGACCACCAAAAAAACATCGTTCCGGTAGTTGATGCGGCATTAAAAAATGCGCGCATCTCTTTATCGCAAATACAAGCTATTGCCTTTACGCGCGGGCCGGGGCTTATGGGATCTTTATTGGTAGGAGCTTCTTTTGCTAAAAGTTTGGCTTTGGCTTGCCGGTTGCCGCTTATAGAAGTAAATCACATGAAGGCGCATATTATGGCTCATTTTATAGAAGGAGAAAAAAAAGAGCCGGACTTTCCTTTTTTGTGCTTAACCGTTAGCGGCGGGCACACCCAGTTGGTTATAGTGCGCGATTATTACACCTTTGAACTAGTAGGCGAAACTCAAGATGATGCCGTAGGCGAAGCCTTTGATAAAGCAGCCAAAATTTTAGGCTTGCCCTACCCGGGTGGCCCCTTAATAGATGCTTATGCAGAAAAAGGAGATGCACAAAAATACCGTTTTCCCATTAGCAATATGCCTCATTACGACTACAGTTTTAGCGGAATAAAAACAGCTTTTTTATATTTTATACAAGAGCAAACAAAACAAAATCCTTTGTTTGTACAAGAAAACATGGCTGATATTTGCGCCTCTTACCAGGCCTGCTTAACCGATAGCTTATTAAAAAAAATGATGGAGGCAGCCCGACAATACCGTATTAAAACGCTGTGTATAGCAGGAGGTGTTTCTGCCAACTCTTTGTTACGCAAGCGTTTGCAAGCACTTGAAGAAACCCAAAACTACCGCATATTCATACCTCCCTTTGCCTACTGCACCGATAATGCCGCCATGATAGCCATTAGCGCTTACTTTAAATACCTGAAAAAAGATTTTTGCAGCCTGCAAGTTGCTCCCCTGCCTAGGCTTGAAATAAAATAATTTTTATAAAAAATTTGCTTGTAAGCAAAAAGTATCTACATTTGCAGCCTCAAAAGCGGAAGTAGCTCAGTTGGTAGAGCGTAACCTTGCCAAGGTTAAGGTCGCGGGTTCGAGACCCGTTTTCCGCTCAAAAAAAAGCCGTATAGGCTTTTTTTATTAGTAGCCATGCCATTTGCCTGGGTGGTGGAATTGGTAGACACGCAGGACTTAAAATCCTGTGACCTTAACAGTCGTACGGGTTCAAGTCCCGTCCCGGGTACTAAATAACAAAGAAGCCTCCAATGGAGGCTTCTTTGTTATCTGTATAAAAGTTCTTTCTTACCTTATCACGCCTTTGTTTTTTCTTCTACTCTTACCACCGTACCTTGTTTAATTTCAGAATGAATACTTATATCAAAATTTATTTCATTAGCCCTATAGCGCATATTACCAAGCCCGCTATTCCAATTTACTTGGTTCATATCAAACCCTATCCCATTATCTACAATTTCTAACACAATCCTTTTGTTGCTATATAATGTAAAACTTACCTGGGTAGCGTTAGCGTGCTTAATGATGTTTTGAATAATCTCTTGAACTATGCGGTACAAGTTTAAACTAACAGAAGGGTTAAGGTATTGTACCGTTGTAATATCCTCAATATAAGTAACTTTTATACTCGCGTTTTTCAATAATTGTTTATCCGTATATGTTTTTAAAAAGAAAAAAAACTGTTGCCCGGATACTGTTTTTGTTTTTAATATCCATACAGTTTCTCGTAGCGTGCTCATTATGCTTTCTGCATTTACACGCAACTCTTTTATTTCCGGCTGATAATGGGCAGGTAAATTGGATTCAATAGAATCAATTTGCGCCAAAAGAGACGTAGTGTATGCCCCCATATTATCATGCAAATCTCTGGCTATGCGCTCTCGTTCTTGGTTTTCTGCCTCAAAAACAGCTTTATTTACGTGCAGTTGTTGCTTATGTGTTTGTTTGGCTTGTTTAGTTTTGTATATAAAATAAATGGTGGTTCCCATTAATACTAAAATAAGGGCTGCAATTAAAGCCATAAGCTCTTGCTGGTGTAGTTTTTGATTTTGTGTTTTTATTAGTTCGTCTTTTTTGTTCGTTTCGTATTCTATTTGCAATACTCCCATTTTAGTATTTAAGGTCATATTATTAATCTGTTGTTCAATAGCGTTCGCCGAATCTCCATATAACATAGCTGTTTTATAGTCTTTTTGCGTTTTAAAAAAAGAGTACATCTGCATGTAACAACCGCGCAATTCTCTTTTAATATTATATTGTTTTAAGAGGCTAATAGCGCCTTGATAAGTTTGTATAGCCAGCATTTTATCGCCTTTGTAAGCATATATATCAGCTAAGGCAATTAAATTAACCCCCATATTTTTTTTGTCATGGATGATGGAGTCTATACGGTATGATTTTTTAAAATATACTAAGGCAGAATCTGTTTTTTGCAATGTAAAAAAGCAAGTTGCTTTATTATTATAAAAGGGACTTAGCAATATCAAGTGTTTAACACTCGATAAATGGGTAATCATATTATCGTCGATGAGTAAAGCGCTATCTATTTGCCCTAATTCTCCATACAAATTAGCGAGCAGATGATACGACACGGCATTGTCCACAGTAAAATTATTTTTTACGATATCTCTAAACCATTGCTTTGCTTGATTAAAATCTCCTTTCAATAAAAAAATATTAGCGATATTAACTTTAACACGATTAACAGATGCAGTTAAACGATGTTTTTCATAAACCGTTAAGGCTCTAAGATTAGCCTGAATAGCTTCAGGATAATTTCCGGTATTTT
The DNA here is from genome assembly GCA_018267475.1 of Bacteroidota bacterium. Taxonomy (GTDB): domain Bacteria; phylum Bacteroidota; class Bacteroidia; order B-17B0; family Aurantibacillaceae; genus PALSA-968. The sequence goes on from JAFDYI010000023.1 coordinate 11,517, forward strand.
TGTAGGTTTGCGCTATACCGACGTCTGATTTTGACACAAGAGTGTCTAAGTCCGGCCTTAGTCTTACTGATTTTTGTGCTTTGAGATAATAGTCTTGGCTCGTTTTATATTCGCTTATACGTGAAAATAAATTTCCTTTTAAGTGATTTGATAACCAGTACAATCGGTCGTCTTGGTATAATAGGGATAGCGAGTCAACTTTATTTAAAAGGATAACGATAGAATCCGCTTCCCCGTTTTTAATATTTTCATATTGCAAATAGCAAGCATTAAATACTACATCATTTTTGTTTTTTTGATTTGGTTCAACACAATTTCTAAAAAGAATAAGCAGTGTAAAAAAAAATACAGCCCGTAAAAAATAACTCATTATCTGTTTTTGTTTGTATAGAACTTCTAATATTAAACCATTTTAAATGTAAAAAAAACGCTCCATTTTTTATATCTGGAGCGTTTTTAAAGTTACTATATTGCTGAAATTATTCAATAATAATTTTCTTAATTATTTTCTTAATTATTTTATTCCCCTCGTTATCAGCAATATATGCGTAATAAACACCTGGCGCTATGCCTTCTAAATTGCAATCAAATATGGTATTACTTACATTCTTCTTTATTTGATTATAAATAGTCTGACCTAAGGTATTAACAATGGTGAATGTTACGTTTGTAGTTTGAGGCATTGTTACTACCGCATAAAATGCCCCATTATTTGGATTAGGATACACTGCAAATTCTACATTTCGTGCTTCATATTCCGAAATACCTAGACAAGTAGTAACGGTAACATTTACAGTGTTTTGATTGCTGCATCCGCTTACTGTATTGGTACCTATAACCGTATAAGTGGCACTCAAAGTTGGTGTAACGACAACCGTTGCGCTTGTTACGCTTCCTGCATTAGCACTCCATATATATGTATTGGCTCCGCTAGCAGTGAGGGTATCAGCCTGCGCCGTGCATATAGTACCGTTGCTTGCTACAGCTGTTACGCTTGGTAAGGCATTAACCGTAACATTAACTGTGCTTTGTCCTACACAACCATTAATGTCTGTACCTAACACAGTATATGTATCGCTTAGCATAGGAGATATTGCTACAGATGAACTTGTTGCACTTCCTGCATTAGTGCTCCATATATATGAAATGGCACCGGTAGCTATTAGTGTATCAGCATGTGAAGCGCATATCGTGGAATTACTTATTGCAGCCATAACGGAAGGGATTGGGTTTACTACTATAGAAATAGTGTCTATTCCTTGGCAGTTATTCCCATCAGTACCTACTACAGTATAAGTGGTTGTTGCCATCGGATTAACTATTGGCCCCGAGGGGGTATAACTATAAACGTTAGCTCCCGAAGGGCTAATGGTATAAGTATTTCCTGCACAAATAGTACCACTATTGGCGCTAATTACAGGGTTCGGATTTACGGTTACAGTAGTTACAACGGTATTAGTACATCCGGCAGCGTTAGCTCCCGTTATTGTGTATGAACTGGTTGTTGTAGGGGTTACTACGCTTGTGCCCGAGCTGTATGTGTATGTGGAAGCGCCGCCAGGCACCATCGTGTAAGTGCTACCACTACATATAGCAGCACTGCTAACTGTAACGGTTGGTACCGCATTTACAACAATATATCCTGTTTTAACAACCGTATTACTACCGTTATAGTTTGTTGCAGTAAGCGTTACGTCGTAAACACCGGGTATATTGTAATTTACTGTTGGGGTTGCAACTGTAGATACGGAAGGAGTACCGGCAGTAAATATCCAGTTCCAGTTGGAAGGATTGTTTTGCGATACATCAGTAAAAACAACGGTGCTTCCTGCACAAATGGTGTTAGCATTTACCGTAAAGTCAGCCACGGGAGTTAAGGTAGTGCAATAGATGACTTTATCTAAAGAAAACCCATCGCCTGAACTACCCATATAGGCATAAAACTGAGGTGGAGTACCACAACTGCTATTATTCTGTACATCGGTAACAGCACCATCGGCTGCCCCCCCCATGTATGCAAAGTACTGAGGCGGTGTAGAACAAGTTGCGTTCGTTAATAAATCTGTATGAGCGCCATCAGCCATACCTCCCATATAAGCAAAAAACTGCGGAGGTGATGAGCAACTGGCTTGCACTAATGCATCTGTATGAGCGCCATCAGCCATTCCGCCCGTATAGGCAAAAAATTGTGATGGAACGGAACAACTGCTTTGAGTAAGTGCGTCTGTGTGCGCACCATCAGCCATTCCGCCATTATATTGCGAAAAAGCAAATAATGGAAACATACAGAGCCATACATACAGCCATTTTTTATATGATGTTATTCTTATCATGTATGTCGTGTTTTAAAATATTTGTGATATAACTATTTTATCTAACACCACGCCCGCCAAGGCTTGAATAATGAGTAGTATTTGTATAGACATTATTTGCCCTATCTGATGTTCTTACATATGAAGCTCCATCTACATAACTGCCTCCGCGTAAGCCGGCGCCCAAACCAGTTGTAGCTGGCCAGTTGGCTTGATTGGCGTCACCTACTGCATTCAAGGTGCCATCGCCCAAAACACCTGTATAAGCTATGCCCTGTGCGTTCCCTGCCGAAACAACGTTTTCCCATAGGTTTCCTCCCATTTCCATAGCACCATAATAAGCAGCGCCCGCCGATGCCCGACCTGAAGAGTTAGTTGCAAAAATACCTACACGTAAAGGGCGGTAAGCCGGATTGGCGGTACCATAATCACACATTCCATTAGCCACAGCATTAGTGTAAGTTTCGGTTGCTGTTAGTGGAGTAGCTAATGCTACGCCGCTATATATTTGAGTAATGGCCGTAGTTCCCCAAACGTATTCGCCAGCCACGGGTGCCATTGTTCCACGGCATACTTTTTCATACTCAAGTTCTGTCATAGGGCGTAAGGCTGCCCAATCTAAATAAGCGTTAACATCTGAACTGGTTAAAAAGCCGCATGCAATATTTTGCCCATCGTTTGAATTGTTTAAAACGCCATCGTGCGTTACATCACAAGCAAAAATGGCCGGAACGGTATTGTTAAATCCTGAAGTGCCAATAACAATACCACTGCCGCTGGCATTAGAAAAAGCGTAGGTGCCAGATGCAGAAATAGGATCGGAAATAACTCTTGTTTTTTGTTGGTCATAGGTTAAGGTGTTTAAAAACTCAACATATTGTTCTTGAGTAATTTCGTACTTCATACAATAAAAACTATTGTATCCGGTAGGGTAAGAAGACGATACCCCTGGTGATGAGCCACCTAAAGCGGCCGCTGTAATACCTCCTGACTGAGAAGAGGCTGTAACCGTATAGGTATTAAAAGTACTAGACGATGTTCCATCACCTAATACAAAATTACCTTGTGGCACATTAACCATTTCAATACCAAAAACTTTAAAATTATAAGCACCAGCGGGCATCGTCATTTTTAATGATACAGCCACGCTACCGGTACTGCCTCCGCCGGCAGCACTGCGACGAATAAATACTCCTTTGCCATCGGTAACAGCATCAACTTGTAATGGTGATCCTGCAGTGTGATCAGCACTAATTGTACTTAAAGGCGCCTGATACCATTGCTTCGTTGCGCAATCTTGATATTTAATAAATACCCAAGCCGCATCCCAATTACTAGGAGCGACGCTGGCATTCCAACTGTTATCCCAACTGATGTTAAAACTTACTACCGAGCCTGTTGCAGCGGTTCCACTAATTTGAATGTTATTTGCCTTAACGTCTGTAGCTGTTACAGCTAACAAACCTGCAATACAACTCATTGTTTTGAAGATTTTTTTCATGTTTATTTGTTTTTAATTTGGGAACAAAAATACTTTGGGTATAAACGGGATAAAATACTCATTAAGGAGTATTTTATTGACGCAACTAGATAAAGCAAACAACTTTACTGCTACAATATAGCGCTCCGCATTTTTCAACTTTTTAAAGTTATGAAATGAAAATACTCTAAAATGAGTACAGTTTGTTTTTACAGAAAGATATACCTTTGGCAAGTGGATATTAACATCGGCATAGTAGATGATAAAACGATAAATCGTAATACCGTTAAACATAAGTTAGCGCTCTACTCCCAAATAAATATTGTACTTGAAGCAAATAATGGTAAAGATTTTTTAGAGCAGTTAAAAAATATCCCCGACAAAAAAAAACCAAAACTAATTTTAATGGATTTAGATATGCCGATTATGGATGGCATCGAGGCTATTAAAGTTTCTGCAGCGGCATACCCAGAAATTAAAATTATTGTACTAACTATATTTGAAGACACGGATCGTATTTTTGAAGCTATAAAAGCGGGTGCAAGCGGGTATTTATTGAAAGATGATAAAGCTGTAAACATCATGGACGCAATCACTAATGTTATTGAGCATAATGGGGTTCCGATGAGCCCTACAATTGCTCGAAAAGCAATGGAAATGCTTATTAACAAACCAATCACAAAAAAAACAGAAGAAAACACACTGGGCTTATCCGAAAGAGAATTAGAAATTTTAAAAAATCTATCTAGTGGAAGTACTTACAGTCAAATTGGGGAAAAACTTTTTATTAGCCCTTTAACCGTGCGAAAACATGTAGCTAATTTATACGCTAAACTTCATGTCAATAATCGGGTGCAGGTAATTAATATCGCACAAAAAAATAATTTGATTTAAAGCATAGTAATAAAATACTCTATAGAGAGTATTGGGATTTATTTCTATACAGCCAATCTTTGCAAAAAAAAACGTAATGAAAAAAACAATACTTCTATTTTTGTTAGCGCCCATTATAAATTACGCGCAAAACTTTGGTTGGTTTAAGCAATTTAAAAATGACGGCGGTATAACAGCCATTTACAATCATGGCGCTAGTGTTAATCATAATAATGAGATTGTAAGTTGTGGGCTTATTACAAGTGGATTAGCTAGCGGTATAGGCGAAGACTTTGATCCGGGATCAGCTACACACGATGTGTTTCCAATAGGCACAGCGGCCTATAATATTTGGGTAAGCAAGCTGGATTCTAACGGAAACTATATGTGGCTAAGCAATTTTGCAGTAAACAATGATGGGGTAGGGCAAGTGTTTGCTAAACAAAATGGTGCCGGCGAAGTTTTTGTTGCCGGGCGGTTTAACCAAACAGCCGATTTTGACCCAGGCACAGGAACTTATACGATGACTAGCGTTGCCATATCAGCAGGAGATAACGGTTTTTATGCTAAACTAAATAATGATGGAACTTTTGCTTGGGCAAAACAGCTTACAGCTATACCGGGACAGACCTTGTTTTCTGATATTGAAATAGATAATCAAGGAAACCTTTTTTTAATTGGCCAATACCAATCGGGTTATTTTATGGCAAAAATAAATGGCAGCACTGGAAATACTATATGGACAAAAAAAATAACCAGCAGTTATGCTAAATTTTGCGCTCTTACAATAGATAAGTCGGCTAACTTACTAGTTTTTGGATATGTTTCAAGCAATTCTCCCGTTGATGTTGATCCAAGTACTACAGGTACATATACTATTTCCGGGTTAGGTTATTTTTCTAATTGCCCGTTTATTTTAAAATTAGATTCTGGTGGAAATTTTTTATGGGCAAAGCAATTTAATGATTACTCCAGCTCTTCAGCGTACAATTCCGTTAATCCTTCTGTTTGTAGTGATATTCAGGCAGATAAGCAAAATAACATTTACGTGTCGGGACAAACAAGGATACCCATGGATTTTGATCCAAGCTCTGCGATAGATAGTCTTACTCCCAAAAACAACAGTACTGATATTTACATTGTTTCATTGGACTCGAACGGAAATCATAAATGGGCAAAAATGTACGGCGGCTCTGCTAACGATTATACTACGCGCTTGTTGATAGGTAATAATAATGATGTTTACATACCTACAGAAATGGCATCATACAGTTATGATATTGATTTTGACCCTGGGGTAGGAACCTATACAGTGCCTTATTCTTATTTTGGCGCAAACACCAATATGGCGTTAAATCATTTAACAACAAATGGTAATTTTTTGTCCGTAAGTTTTTTTGTATCTAATTACAACAACGACAATGATATTATGAATGGGCTTGCCTTAACAAGCGGTGGCAACATCATTGCCACTGGCGAGTATAATGTAGGAAATAGCGGAAATTATTGGGTTGATTTTGACCCAGGTCCAGGCACATCTAATCAAATGGGAGGGAATATTTTTATTTTAAAATTATTAAGCGATGCTACCAGTGGTATCGTCATAAATCAAGAGGCAATTTCTAGTTTTCAAATTTATCCCAACCCGGCGCAAAAAAACATTTGGATTTCTAACAAAACAAACGATAAAGCAAATTCAAAATTATATATAGTTAATATGCTTGGTGAAATGGTATATACCCAAATGCTACAACAGGAAAGCCAAGAAATAAATATAAGTTTTTTACCTGCTGGCAGTTATTTTCTAAAATTAGAAAATATAAATGGAGTAGTTTGTAAAAAGCTTATTAAAGAATAACGAGGGCGCTACTCGCTGTGTAATTACTGTTAACTACTGTTCGCGTTTTTTTACCATGGTTAAGATGGTGGCAATACCTACGGTTTGTCCGGCTTGGTCGGTGGCATCATACTTGGCTAGCACTTCGGGGCTGCTGGCATCGTAAATATCTACCACCCATTTTACAATCCCAACTTTCACTTCAGTGCCGTTGGCGGCAGCAAGGGGTTTGTCATTTTCTATTTTTTCTTTGCAGGTAAAACGCACGCCAATAGTCATGCCAGGGTAAATGGGTTTGGTAAAGCGGCACTCGTCGATACCATAGTTTAATAGCACAGGGCCCTTTGGCGGATCCACAAACAAGCCGGCTGCTTTTGACAATACAAAGTAGCCATGCGCTACAGTTCGTTTAAAGATGGTGCCTTCTAAAGCTTCGGGTTGCAGGTGTGCGTAAAATTTATCGCCGCTTAGGTTAGCAAAATTGACAATATCGTCTTCGCTTACGGTATGGGTAGGAGTGATGGTGGTTTCACCTACTTCTAAATCTTCAAAATACTGACGGAAAGGGTGCACCTCTTTTATAATTTGCTTAGCTCCTACTTGATAGCTGTTTAAGATAGACGTTATCATGCTTGGCGAACCTTGTATAGCGGTACGCTGCAAATAGTGAAATACGCCGCGCTTGCCACCCATTTCTTCACCGCCGCCCGCACGCCCAGGGCCTCCATGTACCAACATAGGCATGGGCGAGCCGTGTCCGGTGCTTTCTTTAGCACATTCTGCGTTTAGCACTAAAATGCGCCCGTGCATACAAGCCGCACCAATGGTGTAGGTGCGTGCTACTTTTTCGTCGGCAGTAACAATAGAGCTTACTAAAGAGCCTTTGCCCATTTTGCTTAGTTCAACGGCTTCGTAAATATCTTTGTAAGGCATTAGGGTGCTTACCGGGCCAAAGGCTTCTATATTATGGCAATCGGTATTGGTAAACGGTTTTTCGTTTAAAAAAATAATAGGAGGCATAAAAGCCCCTTTGTTTTTGTCGGCACCTTTTACTTCAAAGTTTTCAAAGTTTCCTATAATTATTTTTTGTGTTTTACTTAGTTGCTCTACTTTTTCTTTTACTTCTGTAAGTTGGGCTTTTCCTGCTAAACTACCCATGCGTACCCCCTCTACATTAGGGTCGCCAATTATGTTTGAAGACAATCTTTTTCCTAAGGCAATGTGTACCTCTTCAATCATTTTTTCAGGTACTATAATGCGGCGTACGGCCGTGCATTTTTGTCCGGCTTTAGTAGTAATTTCGCGGGTAATTTCTTTAATAAAAATATCAAATTCGGGTTTGTCCGGGGTAACATCGGGGCCTAACACACAGCAGTTTAGCGAGTCGGCCTCCATGTTAAAATGCACACTTTCCTCTAGCAAGCGCGGGTGCGATTTTAGCATTTTACCTGTTGAGGCAGAGCCTGTAAAGGTAATTACATCTTGATTTGTTACGTGGTCTAACAAGCCATTTGCCGAGCCACAAATAAGTTGTAACGCACCTTCGGGTATAATGCCACTGGCAATAATTTCTTGTACTACGGCTTCGGTAAGAAAAGAGGTAATGGTAGCTGGCTTTACAATAGCGGGTACGCCGGCCAGCCAATTTACGGCTACTTTTTCTAACATGCCCCACACCGGAAAGTTAAATGCGTTGATGTGAATAGCCACGCCCTCTTTAGGCACACAAATATGATGTCCTATAAAAGTGTTGTTTTTACTTAATTTAGCTACATCTCCGTCATAACAAAAGCTTTCGTTAGGGAATTGGCGGCGTAGCGAAGCGTAAGCAAATAAATTACCAATACCGCCTTCTATATCCACCCAACTGTCTGCGCGGGTGGCACCCGTAGCCCAACTTATTTTGTAAAATAGTTCTTTTTTGCTTTGCAGATGCAGAGCGAGTGCTTTGAGCATGAGGCCGCGCTCTTGAAACGTCATCTTGCGAAGTTTCGGTCCTCCTACGGTTCGTGCATATTCGCACATTTTAGCAAAATCCAAACCTTTTGAAGAAGTATGTGCTACCACTTCGCCGGTAATAGCGTTAAACAATTCTTGTCCTTTATCAGCACCGGCTACCCACTGCCCGCAAGTATAGTTATGTAATGTGTTCATGTGTTTTTATTTAAAAGTCAAAAGTACTTTTTTTTCTACTTCAAGCGCCTAAAAAATACGTAAAAAGTAATAAACCTAAAACTTGATGCTACAGCAAATGGCAATACGCACACCTGCCTTAAAAGGCAAAGAAAAAAACAGAAATAAACGAGAGCATACTGTCTTTATTTTTGTATGAGATGACACTGAAGTATGCCAGTAAGATGCTTTTTTAAGCGCAGCTTCAGCTCGTTTTCTTTTTCTTTATCTTCCGTTTCTATCTTATATACTTGGTACAATATGTCGTTGGGATTTACCACCTGCCCTATGGTTCCTACCAAAGTAGCTATGGTTAGCTCCACATCTATATCTGCCTTAAAAATTTCTTTTTGTTGCCCATCGTTAATGATTTTTTTTAAACTTTCATAGTTGCGGGTGTGCATTTCAATGATATGCTTATTAAGCTCGGGGCTGTTGCGCGAAATAAGCTCGCGGTAAATAATACCAAAAAAACGACGTTGCGAAAAAATTCGATCTACATACATGGTGACTAATGCTTCCAATTTTTTTTCGGCGGGCGCTTCGGTGTTGCCTATGTACTCTATCTTATTAAAGGCATTTGTTGCGTTTTCTTCTATTATGGCTGCAAAAAGTTTTTCTTTGGAGCCAAAATAATACGAAATCATGGCTACGTTGGCCTTTGCTAAATTAGAAATATCGCGCACAGTGGTGTTCTCATATCCTTTTTCGTATATAAGTTCTTTGGCTGCAGCTAAAATCTGTTCTTGTTTGTTCATATTTTTTGTTGTTGGTGGGAGGCCAAATGTATAAAATTATTCAAACAAACGTTTAGTTTTTTCGCTGTTTGCTTCAAAAAGTACTACCAATTTTTTTTATAGGTACAAAAAACTTCTTTTTAAGATTTATTTGGCATTTGTTTTTTTACATACCTTTGCCGTTCTAAAAAAAATTGCTGTGAGCAACCCTTCTTCTTCCGACCACTTAAATAAAATCACATTAAGCGGTTTAATCATAACCTTAGGCATTGTTTATGGAGATTTAGGCACATCGCCTTTATACACCATGAGTGCTATTATTGGCCAACAAGCCATCAACACCGATGTAGTGCTGGGAGGCATATCTTGTATTTTTTGGACGCTTACCCTACAAACTACCGTAAAATATGTGCTTCTTACTTTAAGAGCCGATAACAAAGGCGAGGGTGGGATTTTTGCTTTATATGCTTTGGTTCGTCGGTTTAAAATTAAATGGCTGTTAGCACCTGCTATTATTGGTGGCAGTGCTTTATTAGCCGATGGTATTATTACGCCTCCTATCTCTATAGCGTCAGCCGTAGAGGGCTTGCGCGCCTTTAACCCGGGTATAAACACAGTACCTATTGTTATTGGTATTTTAATCGCTCTGTTTGCTATTCAGCAATTTGGAACCAAATTTATTGGCAAATTTTTTGGCCCCGTTATGTTTCTATGGTTTTTAATGTTAGGCGTTTTGGGTTGCATGCAACTGGCTACTGATGTAAGCGTACTAAAGGCTTTAAACCCCTACTATGGCATCAAGCTATTAAGCATACACCACGAAGGTTTTTTTGTACTGGGGGCTGTTTTCCTTTGTACTACCGGTGCCGAAGCTTTGTACTCCGATATGGGTCATTGCGGGCGCAATAACATACGCATCAGTTGGATTTTTGTAAAAGTAATGTTAGTGCTTAATTATTTCGGGCAAGGCGCCTACCTCATTCAGCACAGCGGACAAACCTTAGCGCAAATAGGAGGGGCCTCTACCAACCCTTTTTATTTAATCATTCCTTTAAGTTTTTTGCCCATCGGTATTGTTATTGCTACGTCAGCCGCTATCATTGCTTCTCAAGCTTTAATTAGCGGTGCTTATACCCTGATGAACGAGGCTATGCGCCTAAACTTATGGCCTAAAGTTTTGGTAAAATACCCTACCGAAGAGCGCGGGCAGCTATACATTCCTTCTATAAACTGGCTCTTATTAGCAGGCTGTATCATGGTGGTAGTAAAATTTAGAGAGTCGGCCGAGATGGATGCCGCCTACGGCTTATCTATCATTATTTGTATGCTCATGACTACTCTGTTGCTGTTTCATTACATGTGGATGAAAAAATTTAACCGCATTTTATCCATACTGGTAATAACAGCGTATATGCTTATAGAATTGAGTTTTTTGTATGCCAACTTGTCTAAGTTTATGCACGGCGGTTATGTTACGCTATTCATAGCTCTTGTTTTAATTTCTATAATGAGCGTATGGCACTTTGCAAAAAAAATTGGAAGCCGCTACACCGAATTTACCAAAGTAGATAAATACAAGGAAGTACTGGCAGAGTTGAGCCGCGACCTTACCATACCCAAGTACGCCACCCACCTGATATACCTAACCAGCGCCAGTCGTATAGACGAAATAGAGTCGAAAGTAATATACTCTATCCTACAAAAACGCCCAAAAAGAGCCGATGTATATTGGTTTATACACGTAGATGTGGCCGATGAACCCTACCGTATGGAATACCGCGTACACGAAATTATGAAAGACGACGTTATACGAGTAGATTTTAAATTAGGTTTTAGGGTGCAACCCAAAATAAACATCATGTTTAGGAAAGTAGTGCAAGATATGGTAAAAGCAGGCGAGGTAGATATTACCAGCCGCTACGAGTCATTAAGTAAAAACAACGTGATAGGCGATTTTAAATTTGTGCTAACCGAAAAATTTTTATCGTACGATAATGAATTACCTTGGACAGAGAAAATTATTTTAGATGTTTATTTTTTCCTAAAAAAATTAAGTGCCGGCGAAACAAGAGCTTTTGGTTTGGATAGCAGTTCGGTAAAAGTAGAAAAATTTCCTTTGGTGCTAAACCCTTCAAAAGATTTACCTCTAAAACGCATTGAATAAACCCCTACCTTTTTTAATCTCGTAGCGTATTTTTTTGTATATTTCGGCTTTTATGATCCTGAAAAAAGGCATTATTTTTTTTGTTTTATATCTCTTTTTTGAGAACGCATTTTCTCAGGTAGGAGGCAATTCTACTTATTCGTATTTAAACCTACCCATACCGGCACGTACGGCCGCCTTAGGAGGCTCCTCTATTGCATTAAAAGATGATGACATTAACATGGCCGCTCAAAACCCCGCCCTGTTATCCGAAAAAACAAGCAACTCTCTTTCCGGAAGCTATATCAACTTTTTAGGAGCTGTAAACTATGGCTACGTAACCTATGGGCGCAGTTTCAATAAAATAGGGCATTTTGCCTTAGGCATACAAGATGTAGGCTATGGCACCATTCAAGAACGCGATGAGTACGGAAACCTTACCGGAAACACCTACAAATCAAACGACTATAACTTCAGCATCATGTATGCTCGCGATAAAGATTCTTTATGGAGTTGGGGTGTGGCCTTAAAAACGTTATATTCCAAATACGGCATGTACAGCTCGGTAGGCAATGCGGTTGATTTTGGTATCACCTACCACAAAGCATCTAAGCTATTTACGGTATCGGCCGTGCTGCAAAATTTGGGTGTGCAGTGGAAATCCTATACCGGAGGCCCGCGCGAACCGCTTCCCTTTAACTTCGCTGTTGGCCTTTCAAAAAAATTGAAACACGCGCCTTTTCGTTTTATTCTAACATACGACTATCTTAATAAATGGAATTTAGCCTACCAGCTGCCTACCGATACGCAAACGGTAGATCCATTTACGCATCAGCCCATAAAACAACATCCTTTTGGAAAATTTATGGACAAGCTAGGCAGGCACTTTATCGTTGCCACCGAGATTGTTGTAACCAAGAATATATTTTTACGTGTAGGGTTTAACTATAAAATGCGCAAAGAACTTTCTTTAGAAAACAAACAAGGGCTTGCCGGCTTTTCTTTTGGGCTTGGCTTCAAAGTTTCTAAAATACAAATTAGCTATGCGTACACACAAATAAGCCCCGTTTTTAGCATGAACAGCATTACCCTTGCTACCAACTTTGGCTCGTATGTAAAATCAAAACCGGCGCCCACAAGCCCAACCACAACCCCTTAATGTTTTTCTTGTGAGCGAAAATCCGGTACTCAGCAAAACCTCTTTTGTAAAATTTATACAGTGCCCAAGGGCTTTTTTTCTATACAAAAACCATCAAGAATTAAAGGATCCCCTATCAAAAGAAAGACAAGCTACCTTTAACCGCGGGCACCAAGTAGGGGAGTTGGCTCAAAAACTATTTCCGGGCGGTATTGATGTAAGCTTTGCTCATGCACAAAAAAAAATGGAATCGGTGCAAAAAACACAGCAGCTTATAGCAGAGAAATATCCCGTTATTTACGAAGCCTCTTTTATATTTAACAGCGTATTTGTAGCCGTTGATATTTTGGTGTTGCATGAAGACAAATGGTACGCCTATGAAGTAAAAAGCTCTTCGCGCATATCAGCTACTTATGTGTTAGATGCTTCCTTGCAATACTACGTAATATCCAATTGCATTGCTTTAGAAGATTTTTTTTTAGTAACCATAAATGCCTCTTATGTAAGGAAAGACACATTAGATGTACGTGACTTATTTAAAACAAAATCAGTAAAAGCAGATGCCCGGAAAAACAACGAATACATAAGCTATCACGTACAACAAGCCCAGCAACTAATAAAAGAAGACCGCTTGCCGCATACCCCAATAGGTGGGCACTGCTTTGCTCCTTATCCCTGCGACTTTATAGGAACCTGTTGGAAAAATGAGCCCAATAACAATGTGTTTGAGTTTTCGGGCATTACCAATAAGCAAGCAAAAGATTGGTACGAAAAAGGCTTAAAAACCATATACTACATTCCGGAAGAAGAACTAAATGAGCCTATAAAAAAGATGGTACAAGCTTACAAAAACCACCAAGAAATAATAGACAGCTCGGCTCTAAAAAAATTTTATTCAAAAATACAATATCCGGTAGCTTTTTTTGATATAGAGATGTATGCGCCGGCAGTACCTCAATACAAAGGAACCAGCCCCTTTGAGGCTTTGCCTTTTTTATTTTCGTGGCATTATATAGAGCACGAAAACGCACAACCTACACACCATTATTTTTTTGAAGAAGAGCAATTGATTGGGAACACACGCTTGATAGAAAAACTACTTTTATATACCGAACAAGTATCCAGTATTGTAATGTTTGATGTTACACAGGATTTAAAATCTTTAAACCAAATAGTGTTACATGCCCCTGAATACGAAAAAGCGATTGCCGAAATAAAAAATAAAGTGATTGATTTAAAAGAAATTTTTACTCACTTATGGTATTACCACCCGCAGGCAAAAGGATCTACCTCCTTAAAAAAAATACACGAAAGTATTTTTACAAACAGCGTTTTCAGCTCGTTGGATATAAATTCAGGGCTTTTGGCCTCCTACAAATACGGCGATTACTTGAAAGAAAGCGACCTTTTTACGAAAGAAGAATTAAAACAACAACTTATAGCCTACTGCAAAGCCGATACTCAAGCCATCTACGATTTGTTTTGGTATATCTTAATGCTGTTAAAATAAAGTGCGTTTGGCGTTCACACTTAAGGGGATACTACCCAATGAGGATCAAGCGCTGTCTGGGCGTTGATAAGTATAATCTACCTTATACTTGTTTCTGCCATTAATAAAATCCTGAATTGTCATAGGTTTGCTCTTGGTTCAAAATATTAAGAGAGTAGTGGTTTTTCTTTAACAATGTTTTGTAAAATCATGCCAGCTTCAAAATCGCCATATGATTGTGCTTTTTTCAAATCTTCAATTCCGTCCGTATCTTTAAAAATAGAATATTTTAGATTACCTCTATTGCAATAAGCCAATGGATTATTCTCTTCGAGAATTATTGAAATAGTGTAGTTATCAAGGGCTTTTACATATTGCTCGGATAAAAAATATGCGTAGCCTAGATTATTGTAAACTAAATAATCAACAGAATCATTAGCTTTCATCCTTTCTAATATCTCTATTGCCTCTCTATAGTTTTTACTTCCAATTAAAACACAAGAGTAATTCACCGTCGCTCTATCATCGTGTTCCCCGTAAAGTGAATATGCTTTAAAAGCAAACTCCTTTGCATTATCATACAATTTCATTTTTAGAAAACAGTCTGAAATATTTATTAACGCTTCAATATTCGTACTGTCAAATTGAAGAACTTTTTTATAAATCTCTATTTGTTTTAAGAAATTGTCAGCATACGAAATGTCGTCCGCTTCTGTGAGTAGTTTTGTTATTTCGTCTTTATTCATTTTGAACTTATTTGTCTTCTTAATATGGCTGGTAACGAGCCGCGTAGGCAGTGTTTCATAAAGTATGTAACACGCTTTTTTCATTTCAAACACTTGGTTTTTGTAAATACCCCATTATCCTAAAGGCAAATATAACTTTATTTTCTCACGATGTGTTTAAAACGCCGCCAACAAAATGAGCCCTCTTTCAAGTCGCCCCAAAAAGGCGGCTTTTCTTTAATTTTATGTATCTTTGTATCATATAACCTGCGTTTGGGCAGGTGGTTAAAACATGGATATATGATAAAACCAATTAAAATAATAGAAGTAAAATCTGAGATAGGAGCAGGGACTCGCGGCGCTTCTTTAGGGGTAGATGCTATAAAAATAGCTGCCTTGGATTTTGGCAGCAACTTTTTTAAAAAATTTAAAACCGTTGAAATAAAAAACGAAAACCATCTTTTGCTAGAGCCTGTGGTACACGATTATGCTAAACGTATAAAAGGTGTTTTTTCTTTAAACGAACGCCTGGCTAACGAAATTCACAAAACCATTAGCAAAGAAAATACGCTGCCTATAGTGCTGGCCGGCGACCACAGTTCGGCTATTGGGGCTATATCCGGTATAAAAATGGCTCACCCCGACAAAAAAATTGGCGTGATATGGATAGACGCCCATACCGATATTCACTCGCCTTACACAACCCCATCGGGCAATATGCACGGTATGCCCATAGCCTGCCTGCTAAACGAAGACAACCGCGATAGACAGCAAAATAAATTAGACGATGAAACCTCGGAATACTGGGAAAAATTAAAACATTTAGGAGGAATATCGCCGAAAATAGAGTATAACGATTTGGTTTACATAGCGATAAGAGATTATGAGCCGGCCGAAGAATATCTATTAAAGAAAAACAAAGTACGTGTATTTAACCTGCAAGAAATACGCAAAAAAGCAGTAGAACGCATTGCTATTGATGCTTTAAACTACTTAGACCATTGCGACTTAATTTATGTGAGTTTTGACGTAGATAGCATGGACAGCCGCATCAGCAGCGGAACGGGAACCCCTGTGCCCAATGGTATTACCGAAAAAGAAGCCGGAAACCTTATTTATTATATCATGCGCAGCAAAAAAATTATTTGCTTTGAAATGGTAGAAATAAACCCTACTTTGGATAGAGAGAATCGTATGGCTGAGAACGCGTTTGAAATACTGCAAAAAGCCACCAATCAGCTAAGCAACGATTTTTAAATAAGGGCTAAAAGCGCGATAAAACAGAAAAAATTATTTTCGTAACAACCACGCGCTGGGGTATTGCTCTTTTATTTCTGTAAGTTTGGCACGCGCCTCTTTTTCATTAGTAAAACCGGCTACACTTACTATGTACATATTTTTAGCGTTTTGGCCTGCAATTTGGGCTTGTAAGTTTTGGTTAGATAGTTGGTTAATAAGCTTAAACGCATTTTGTTTCACCGAAAAACAGCCTACTACAATTTGATACGGCTGCTGATACCATGCTGTAGTCAGTGTTTCTACCGATTTTACTACGGTTGTTTTGTCGGCTCGCGCAGTATCTATATCTGGTTTTTTGTTTACCGATAGAGTGGCTTTAGTTTCTGAAAGGGTGGGAGAGGGCGTGGAATTGGTATCTTTGGGTACCGTGGTTTTATTTTCTGTTTTTACAAATGGATTTAAAGTTGCTTCTACCTTTTTTATAGGGTTTTGATGTGTTACCCAAAACATAAGAGCAATAATACAAGCGGCTAATGAAGCGGCTGCCACAATACGGCGCACCGGCTTTTGATGTGTTTGCTTGGCTACAGGTGCTTTTAAACTGCGGTATTGTAGTGTTTTTTCTTCTGTCTTTTTTTCTTCTTTAATGAGGCGCTTTGTTGCTTGCACCACAGGCAGGCCAAACGAAAAAATATGATGGTTTTGATGCGTATATTGTTCAAATAAAAGGGTGTTTTCGGCGCTTTTGTACAAAATGCCTAGCTCGCTAAATTCATAGCGTTTGTATTTTTCTATGTGTTGGGTGCAATGCTGCACAAACTGCTCTATAAGTGCCACGGCTTGTGGGTACGGCAAGCCTTCTTTTTCCATAACGTAACCGGCCAAAAGGCCATCGTTATTAGTAAGGTTTTTATTAAACACAATAGACTTTGAAGGAGGCACCAGCGTATTGCCTGTTTTAGTAAAATGAGCCGAAGCATTACGAGCAATAAACCCTCCAAAAGCGGGGATTAGAACGCAGTCGTGTTCAAAAAGCAATTCACTTATATATGACTCTATGTTTTTCAAACCTTTAAAGATGTGTTGTGCGTTCTTGCAACAAAAATACGCTTTTCGTTCAAACCTCAGCTAATTTTAAAGCAGCAATATTTTATTTTTTCTCCTTTTGCCGAAAAAAGCTGCTCGTAGTATGTTTGTATGTCGGTAAGCTCTGTGTTTTCAGAAGGATTATTTTCGTATAAATCACTTGTACAGAATAAGATAGGTCGTTTTTCTTCTAGTAATACTTCTAGCGTGTATTCATAAAAAAAAGTGCTGTCGGTTTTTAGATGCACGAGGCCGTCTTTTTTTAAAAACTTTTTATAGCGGTTTAAAAATAGGGGGTTGGTTAAGCGCTTTCTGGTTCTATTTTTTTGGGGTTGTGGGTCTGGAAAGGTAATCCAAATTTCGTCTATTTCGTTTTCAGAAAAGCAGAA
The DNA here is from genome assembly GCA_018267475.1 of Bacteroidota bacterium. Classification (GTDB taxonomy): domain Bacteria; phylum Bacteroidota; class Bacteroidia; order B-17B0; family Aurantibacillaceae; genus PALSA-968. The sequence continues at coordinate 29,137 of JAFDYI010000023.1, forward strand.
TTCAATAAAGTCAATACGGGTGCGTACAAAGGCTACGTTGTTTAATTTATTTTCAATGGCGAATTTGGCACCGGTCCATATACGGTTTCCTTTTATATCAACTCCTATATAATTTTTTTGAGGATTTTTTGTGGCTAAGCCTACCGTGTATTCACCACGACCACAGCCCAGTTCCAACACAATGGGATTGTTGTTTTTAAAATAGGCTTGATGCCAGGTTCCTGCTAAGGGGTGGCGTTCTTTTGTTTTTTCGAAAGGAAGGTACGAGCAATTTTTGAATGTATTGAATTCAGCAAATTTTTCTAATTTATTGGGCATAAGCACCTCATTTTTTTAGGTCTAAAACTTAAAACTGCTGCATTAAGTTATGGTACTCTATTTTAGCCATATAAGGGAAGTAAGGCAGCACTTCAATAAGCGCTTTTATTTGACTTTCGTTACTGTTTTTAAACACTAAAACAGCATCTTTTTTAGATACGGATATAAAAAAGCTTTCTAAAATTCCCTCATCTTTCCATTTATTAACAAATTCCATTTCTTTTTTTGGAAGTTCGGCATTCGATTTTATCGTTTCTATCCCACTATCCGAAAGGGTTATAAGAACCAGTATTTTATTCATAGTTTCATTTTTTATATAGGTTAATTCAAAGATATAGATTAGCACAAAAATTACTCAACCACAGGGGGTGTACTGTCTGTACTTCCTCCCTCGGTGTTTGCGTTTTCATCGTTTTCTTCTTCGTGTTCTACTTTGGTTACAGCAGCAATGGCGTCTTCATCGCTTATGTTTATTAAACGAACTCCCTGCGTAGCCCTGCCCATAACGCGAAGCGATTTTATAGCCATACGGATGGTAATACCCTCTTTTGTAATAATCATTAAGTCGTCGGCATCGGTTACTGATTTTATAGCAATGAGGTTTCCGGTTTTGTCGGTTATGTTAATGGTTTTTACGCCTTTTCCGCCTCGGTTGGTTATGCGGTATTCATCTATTTCGCTGCGTTTGCCGTATCCTTTTTCTGACACTACCAATACGTTAGCGTTCATATCATTAAGGCATACCATGCCTATCACTTCGTTGTTGCTCCCTTCTTCATCATCTAAGTTTATACCGTTTACGCCTGCGGCATTTCGGCCCATAGGGCGCACTTTTTCTTCAGGAAAACGACACACTTTTCCTAACTTAGTAGCCAGCATAATTTCGTTTTTGCCGTTGGTAAGAGCAGCCTCCAGCAGTTGGTCGCCTTCGCGAATTGTGATGGCGGTAATACCGTTGGCGCGGGGGCGCGAGTAGGCTTCTACGGTTGTTTTTTTAATAACTCCGTTTTTGGTACATAATATAATGTAGTTGTTGTTGATAAACTCTTCATCTTCCAGCGATTTTACGTTGATGTAGGCTTTTACCTTATCATCGGGTGGAATGCTTAAAATATTTTGTATGGCACGACCTTTAGATGTTTTATTACCTTCGGGTATTTCATATACTTTTAACCAAAAGCAGCGGCCTTGCTCGGTAAACAACAATAAGTAATTATGAGTAGAGGCAATAAACATGTGTTCTATAAAATCTTCTTCGCGGGTAGAAGAGCCTCTGGAGCCTCTGCCTCCGCGGCGTTGCGCCTTATATTCATCTAAAGAGGTGCGTTTTATGTATCCTAAATGCGAAATGGTAATTACCACGTTTTCGTCTGCAATCATATCTTCCATACGAATATCGTCGGCGCTATATACAATTTCTGTTTTTCGGGTGTCGCCAAATTCTTTTTTCACGCTTATCAATTCGTCTTTAATGATTTGCATGCGCAGGGTTTCGTTGGATAAAACATCTTTTAGGTAGTCAATATGCTTCATTAATTCGGCATATTCTTCTTTCAGTTTGTTTATTTCCAATCCGGTAAGGGCGCGCAAACGCATATCTATAATGGCGCGTGCTTGTATTTCGGATAGGTTAAATGTTTTCATCAATTCATCTCGGGCGGCATCGGGTGTGGCGCTTTCACGAATTGTTTTTATCACCGCATCGATGTTGTTGATGGCTATTATCAGCCCTTGTAGTATGTGGGCGCGTTTTTCGGCTTGTATTAAATCGTATTTGGTGCGGCGTACTACTACTTCGTGCCTAAAATCTATAAAGTGATGAATTTGGTCTTTCAGATTCAACATCATAGGGCGGCCGTTTACCAGGGCTATGTTATTAACCGAAAACGAGGTTTGCAGGGCGCTGTATTTATATAGGTTGTTTAGTACTACGTTGGATATAGCATCGCGTTTTAGGTCGTACACAATGCGCATGCCTTCACGGTTGCTCTCGTCTCTGATGGCGGTAATGCCTTCAATTTTTTTCTCTTCGCATAAGTCCCACTGATGTTTTACTAAGTCCGCTTTGTTTACCTGATACGGTATTTCGCTTACTACAATACGTTCGCGGTCTTTAAATTGTTCAATGGTAGCCTTTGCGCGAAGCACCACTCGTCCGCGTCCTGTTTCAAGGGCGTCTTTTACGCCTGCGTATCCATATATAATGCCTCCGGTAGGAAAATCGGGGGCTTTTACAAAAGTCATAAGGTCTTTTACCTCTATGTTTTTATTTTCTATATAGGCGCAGCAGGCATCAATTACTTCACTAAGGTTGTGAGGGGCCATATTGGTAGCCATACCCACGGCAATGCCGGAGGCTCCGTTTATCAACAAGTTAGGAATGCGGGTAGGCAGCACACTGGGCTCGGTAAGCGAGTCGTCAAAGTTAGGACGAAAATCTACCGTGTCTTTTTCTATATCAGCCAGCATTTCTTCTGTTATTTTACGCAAGCGCGCTTCGGTGTAACGCATAGCTGCGGGCGAGTCGCCGTCCATACTGCCATAGTTTCCTTGTCCATCTACCAAGGGGTAACGCAGGCTCCAGTCTTGCGCCATACGCACCATAGTATCATAAACAGAGGCATCGCCATGGGGGTGGTATTTTCCTAACACTTCCCCAACAATACGAGCCGATTTTTTATAGGCACGGTTGTGCAGCACGCCTAGCTCTAGCATACCGTATAATACACGACGATGTACGGGTTTTAAACCATCGCGCACATCGGGCAACGCGCGCGATACAATTACCGACATGGAATAATCAATGTAGGCGGTTTTCATTTCGTCTTCTATATTTATAGGAATTATTTTTTCTCCGTTACTCATACGCTTCTTGTATTATTTGTTTTAGTGTTAATTTTATGCTGTTTTTTGTCGTAAAATAAGAGGTTGAAAGTACTAAAAATAATATGTTTTTATCGTTATAATTTATTAACAGTTCTCTTGTTGAAAAATACTGTACCTTTATGGTGTAAAATAACATTTGACCTCTACCTTTGAGTTTGGCATAAAATCTGATAACAACTAAATTATTAAAATATATAATTATGGAAGCTAATTTCTCATCACATGTAAAAGAAGTCATTAACCACAGCCGCGAAGAGGCTTTGCGCTTAGGTCATGCAGAAATAGGATTAGAACACTTGTTGCTGGGTATGATACGAGACGGAGAGGGTTTGGGTGTGAAAATTTTGAAAAACATGGGCGTAAATATGCCGGAGTTGCGCAAAATCATAGAACAATCAACCTCTATACCCACTAGAAAGGTAAGCAACTTAGCCAATATACCCTTGCTTAGGCAAACGGAACGCGCCCTAAAGCTGACTTACATAGAAGCACGAGTGTATAAAGCAAATACCATTGAAACAGAACATCTATTGCTTTGTATATTAAAAGATAACGATAATATAGCTACCAAATCTTTAGCACGCTTTGGGGTAGATTACGACGCTTACCGGGCAGAGCTGGAAGATATTTTAAAAAACCCAACTCGTATGGAGGGGCCTATGCCCTCTGACGACGATGATTCAGACTCAGATTCGGGCGGAGGCATGGGTACAGGCAGCACCCAAAAGAAAGGCGAAAACAAAAGCAAGACACCGGTGTTAGACAATTTTGGCAGAGATTTAACCAAAATGGCAGAAGATGGTAAGCTAGATCCTATTGTGGGGCGCGAAAAAGAAATAGAGCGGGTTTCTCAAATTCTTTCTAGAAGAAAAAAGAACAATCCCATCTTAATTGGCGAGCCCGGCGTAGGAAAATCAGCCGTGGCCGAAGGTTTAGCCTTACGCATTGTTCAAAGAAAAGTATCGCGCGTGTTGTTTAATAAACGTGTAGTTACTTTAGATTTAGCCAGCTTGGTAGCAGGAACCAAATACCGAGGGCAGTTTGAAGAACGCATGAAAGCCGTTATGAACGAATTAGAAAAATCGCCCGATGTTATTTTATTTATAGACGAAATACACACCATTATAGGAGCCGGCAGCGCCAGTGGCAGCTTAGATGCCAGCAATATGTTTAAACCGGCGTTGGCCCGTGGCGAAATACAATGTATTGGTGCCACCACTTTAGATGAATACCGCCAATATATAGAAAAAGACGGAGCCTTAGAGCGCCGCTTTCAAAAAGTATTGATAGAGCCCGCTACCGTTGATGAAACCATTCAAATTCTTCAAAATATAAAACCCAAATACGAAGAACACCATAATGTTGTTTATACCGAAGAAGCACTAAAAGCCTGCGTGCTGCTAACACAACGATACATAACCGACCGCCACCTACCGGATAAAGCCATTGATGCCTTAGATGAGGTAGGCTCGCGTGTGCACATCACCAACATTCATGTTCCTAAAACTATTTTGGATATAGAGAAAAAAATAGAAGACTTAAAAGAACAAAAAAATAAAGCCATTCGCAACGAAAAATACGAAGAGGCGGCCGCTTTTAGAAATGCCGAAAAACCATTAAATGCCGATTTAGATTCAGCTAAAAAAGCGTGGGAAGAAGAAACAAAACAAAACCGCATCACCGTTACCGAAGATAATGTGGCAGAGGTGGTAGCGATGATGAGCGGCGTACCGGTGCAGCGCGTATCGCAAAACGAAACAGCCAAACTGGTGAATATGGGCGAGGAACTAAAAGGAAAAGTAATTGGGCAAGATGAAGCGGTAGCTAAAGTGGTAAAAGCCATACAGCGCAACCGCGCCGGATTAAAAGATCCCAATAAACCTATTGGTTCTTTTATTTTCTTGGGGCCAACCGGAGTAGGAAAAACACAGCTCGCTAAAATTTTATCGAAATACTTATTTGAAAATGACGACGCGCTGATACGTATTGATATGAGCGAGTATATGGAAAAATTTGCCGTAACCCGCCTAATAGGAGCCCCTCCGGGCTACGTAGGCTATGAAGAAGGCGGGCAGCTAACTGAAAAAGTACGCCGCCGCCCTTATTCCGTAGTTTTGCTGGACGAAATTGAAAAAGCGCACCCAGACGTGTTCAATATGTTATTGCAAGTGTTAGATGATGGGCTTCTAACCGATAGCTTAGGCCGTAAAATAGATTTTAAAAACACGATTATTATTATGACCTCTAACATCGGTGCCCGACAATTAAAAGACTTTGGGCAAGGGGTAGGTTTTGGTACTCAAACCCGCAAAGAAACTACCGAAGACCATAGTAAAGGGGTAATAGAAAACGCTTTGAAAAAAGCTTTTGCCCCCGAATTTTTAAATCGTATTGATGATGTGGTTATGTTTAATGCACTGGATAAAGAGGGTATTCATAAAATTATTGACATTGAACTAAAAGGCTTGTATGCTCGCGTAGCTCAATTAGGTTATCAAATAAAAATGAGCGAAGCTGCAAAAGATTACATAGAAGAGCGTGGGTACGACCCTCAATACGGAGCGCGCCCGCTAAAACGAGCCATACAAAAATACGTAGAAGACCCATTAGCCGAAGAAATGATAAAAAACCCGGCTGCAGAAGGAGATGTTATTGAGGTGGACTATGATAAAACAAAAAAAGAAATAACAGTAAGTATTAGCAAACCTAAAGAGAGTAAACCCAAAAAGAAAAAAGAAGAATAGGTTTTGTTTTTTATACAACGAATACACGAGCCGTTTTCTTTAGCGGCTCGTGTTGTTTTCATTTAATAATTATTAACAGTTTTTAATCTGTTTCTGTAGTTTTTTTAACAAAAAGTTTTTGCTCTATTTTTTTTATCACAATACCTTCGCGAAACTTTTTACAAGGTGAACATCCTATAAGAATTTACAAGTTCTTAAACCGCCTTTGAAGTATTATTAAATAAAAAAAATAAACTTTAAAAAAACCGATGAAAAAGAACTACACCTTAACATTAACTCTTGCCCTATGCTTGAGCACAGCTGCTTTACTAGCACAAACCAAAAGAATAAAAGTATATTTTACCCAGCCGGTAGATAATTCGTATTCTACCACGGGAGTAAACGCTATTCAATCAACCTTAGTGTTTGATACTTTAGCGGCGTATATCAATAGAGCGCAAAAAACCATTGATATTTGCCAATATGAATACAAAACTTGGCCGGGCGACCCTATTTATACTGCTATAAACAACGCTTACTCGCGTGGTGTAAAAATACGTTACATTCAAGATGGCAGTTATGCTTCGCAAAATACAGGGGTAGCGGCACTCAACGCTTCTATACCGGTAACGGCAAGCCCAACAGGCTCCCCTTATGGAATTTGCCACAATAAATTTGTCATTATAGATGTAAACGCCCACGACACCAGTACTTCTTATGTGTGGACGGGATCTCCTGATTGGGATCAAACCATGCAGCAAGGTGATTATAACAACATTATTGTGTTTCAGTCTAGACAATTAGCCCAAGCCTACACGCATGAGTTTAATATCATGTGGGGCGATACCACACACGGTGGTGCTTTTAATGCTACCAACTCTTTATTTGGACCCCATAAACCCAATTCAGGTAAACACCAATTTAATATAGGTGGTACCTTGGTAGAGCTTTACTTTAGTCCTTCAGATACGGTGAATAATCACCTCATAAGCACTATCAACAGCGCTACCCTTGATATGTACTGCGGCATGTTTACCTTTACCGAAACTACTAATGCTAACGATATAGTAAGTAAATCCAGCGCGGGGGTATATACGGCGGCCATTTTAGACCATTACAGCAGCGGCAGTTACACACCTTATACCAGTATTTTTCCAACCGGACTAGGAAGCAATTTTGCCGGTTATGTAGCCAGTAACACCTTGTATCACAATAAATATCTAATAGTAAACCCTTCGGCTACTATATGCGACGACCCTAAAGTGCTTACCGGTTCGCATAATTGGACTAGTGGTGCCAACTCAAAAAATGATGAAAACACTGTAATTGTACACAACGATACCATTGCTAACGTGTATTTACAAGCCTTTGCTAAAGATTTTGAAACCATTGGCACGCACTCTTTATCTATGATTGCGAATCCTTGCAGCACCACGGGTATTGCTTCTATAAAAAGCAATCAGGCTTATGCTGTTTATCCAAACCCTACAAAAGATAATCTGAACATTGCTATACAAAATGGGAGCGGAGCTTTAAAAATGGCCATGTACAACGTGGTAGGGCAATTAGTGAAAAAAGTAGAAGCTTCTGATACACATGAAGTAACAATCAATATGCAAGATATGGCACAAGGAATTTATTACCTGCAAATAAGCCAAGGTGGAAAAATATATACGCAAAAAGTGGTGAAAGAATAAAAGCAAACGATTCTTATTTTATTGCGTCCTAAAAAAACACGCAAACTTTATGTTGTGGAAACCACACAGTTATGGCGTGTTGCCGTTGCAGCGGGGTTAAAATCAAAAATATTTTTTTGAGATAAAATAAAGTTTATATCTTTGCACCCCTAAAAAGGCTGGTACCTTAGCTCAGTCGGTAGAGCAAAGGACTGAAAATCCTTGTGTCCCTGGTTCGATTCCTGGAGGTACCACAAACCCACTCAAAACGAGTGGGTTTTTTTATATAAACTTGTGCATTACCCCTTAGGTTTTAGTGTAGCATTCGTTTTTATAAAACTAAAAATAGGTATTTACAGCAAAAGAAAATTGCTCTGTAAAAATTTGTTTGAAGGCAGCAAGATTATTTTGTTCATAAAACAACAGCATCGCTTTTTTGTAATCAATGCTATTAACGGTACGAAACGAAATAGGGCAGCACTTGTAATGAATAAGTAAGGCATTGCTTACAATGCGAGCGGTGCGTTTATTACCGTCCATAAATGGCTGTATGTAAGAAATTAAAATTAATACCAGCAGTGCTTTTTCAAAAATATTTTCTTTTTTGTTTATGAGTGCGCACATATCACGCATAGCTTCTTTAATTTGAAATTCGTTATCAAGCGGGCGGTAGTTTGTTCCCGAAATACCCACACTTCTTGTGCGTACATTTTTTTCAACTAACAATTCTTTTATTAAAATACTATGAATACCCTCTATTTTATTGACGCTAAGCGGTGTTAAATAATCGGGATTTGCTACGATAAAATCAATCGCTTCTTTATGGTTCAACAACATTACGGCCTCCTCTTTTGTTTTGCCCGAAGCGGTTTCTTTTTCTTTTAATAGCCTTTCCGTTTCTAATAACGAATATGTATTGCCTTCTATTTGTGATGATTTCCAACTCAAATCAATAGCTAATCGTTCTAGTTCTTTCTGATACTCAGTAGCAGAAAGTTGTTTAATGTTTCGTTCATATTGTAATTGTAGTGATTGTAGTTGCTCTTGCTCGATTGCTGTAAATAGAGAAATTTTTGGTAGTATATTCGTTATTATTTCAAAATTAAAATGTTTTTTTATTGCTCGTTCGTCAATTTCTTTTTGATAGTAGGTTTCTAAATTTATTGGGCAGAGCAACTCATAAACGGAAGAAATAATATACTTTGTACCCTTTCCTTTACCTATAGTGGCAATTAAATTTTCAGTTGCAAGTTTTTTTAAAATTCGTTTTACAGTAGCATAGCTTACACTTTGCAAAATGCTGTTGTGAATTTCCTTAGAAGATAATTCCTTGCCGCGTTTCAGCAATTCTATAATAGTTATTTCGGTTGTATCTAACGTCATTTGTAGCTCACGAATATACAAAATAAAGCTCAAAAAACACCTAAAATGAGCCGTATATGTGTTTCGCATGAGCCACAAATCACATCGGGCTATATCCAAATAAGCCAAAATAGCTTTAAAAGCACCTAATCATTCCACAAATAAGTCGGGCGGGTAGGAGGCTATAAGTTGGCTTGTTATTGCTTGGTCAAACAGTTGGGTAACGGCTTTTTTACCTTCGGCTTTTAAATCCACCGAGTATGCGTTTACATACAAATCAATATGCTGTTTCATCACCGTTTCATCCATAGCTTGTGCGTGTTTTTTTACAAAAGGCATCACGTCATTGGCGTGAGAAAAAGCATATTCTACGCTTTCTTTCATTAATTGATTGATGTGCTTTTGCGTTTCTATAGGTATATTGCGTTTTACTACAATACCTCCTAAGGGTATGGGCGATTGGCTGCGATTTTCCCACCATTGCCCTAAATCCATTATTTTTTCTAAGCCTTTTTGTTGATATGTAAATCGGTTTTCGTGTATAATAAGTCCGGCATCTACTTGTTGGTTTAGCACGGCATTTTCTATATCCGAAAAAACCATTTCTATCTTATTGCTTAATTTAGGATAGGCCAACGATAATAAAAAATGAGCCGTAGTATAGCGTCCCGGAATGGCTACTTTTAGGTTTTGTATATGCTGCGGGTTTTGGTTTAATTTTTCTATAGTTTGCGGCAGGGCTATAAGCAAAGGCCCACAATTAAAGCCCAAAGCGCTTCCTGAAGTAAGCAGCCGATAGTGCTGCGTTAGGTAAGCAAAGGCATGATAACTTAGTTTGGTAATTCCTAAAGAACCCTCAAATGCCATTCGGTTTAGCGTTTCTACATCTTCTATAACGGGCGCAAAACGCAGCGAGTGTGTGTCTATTTTTTGATGAATGAGCGCATCAAAAATAAAACAATCGTTAGGGCAAGGAGAAAAACCAATTTCTATAAGTGAATTCACGGCGCTAAAGTACCATTTTTTCCTATTTAAGGGAATTCTTACATTTAACTAATATTTATATTATGTTAAATATAAAAGCGTTGTATTTTTTTTAACAATTAAAAATCAATAGCTTACAAAAAATAACATTGTTGCTCGGCAAAAAAGCAGTATATTTGTAGCCCCATTTTTCAGGGAATATTGGGATTAAAAAACAAAAAGTAAAACCACTCTTACCACCCTGCATGCGTAAGATACAAGAAATGTAACATGACAAAAAACGCTGACACCAACACCCACGATTTTGACTGGAATTTGGTAGGAAAAAAACAAGACGGGTACTCAAACGACGACCGTCAAAAATTAGAAGATTTGTACGAAAAAACTTTAAAAACAGTACAAAACTTAGAAGTAATGGAAGGAACCGTTGTGGCTGTAAACCCACGCGAAGTAGTAGTAAACATTGGCTACAAATCAGACGGTGTGATTCCTCGCAACGAATTTAAGTACAACCCGGAGCTTAAAGCTGGAGATAAAATTCCGGTATTTGTAGAACAACAAGAAGATTTAAAAGGACAACTTATTTTATCGCACAAACGCGCCCGCGCTACCGCATCATGGGATAAAGTATGCGCTGCCCATCACAGCGATGAAATTATAAAAGGCTATATAAAATGCCGTACCAAAGGCGGCCTAATAGTAGATGTATTTGGTATCGAAGCTTTCTTGCCAGGCTCACAAATAGACGTAAAACCCATTCGTGATTACGATGTTTACGTAGGCAAAACAATGGAATTTAAAGTGGCTAAAATAAATCACGACTTTAAAAACGTAGTAGTATCGCACAAAGCCCTTATTGAAGCTGAAATTGAAACCCAAAAACGCGAAATTATATCCAAACTTGAAAAAGGTCAGGTATTGGAAGGTATTGTTAAAAACATCACCTCTTACGGCGTGTTTATTGACTTGGGCGGCGTAGATGGCTTAATACATATCACCGACTTATCATGGGGCCGCATTTCGCACCCAGAAGAATTGGTAAAATTAGATGAAAAAATAAACGTTGTAATTCTTGATTTTGATGACGACAAAAAACGCATCGCACTTGGATTAAAACAACTTACCCCCCACCCTTGGGACGGATTGAGCGCCGACCTAAAAGTAGGCGATAAAGTAAAAGGAAAAGTAGTGGTTTTAGCCGACTACGGCGCCTTTATAGAAGTACAACCCGGCGTAGAAGGATTGATACACGTAAGCGAAATGAGCTGGAGCCAACACCTACGCACCGCACAAGACTTTATGAAAGTGGGTGAAGAAGTAGAAGCCGTTGTACTTACCCTAGACCGCGAAGAACGTAAAATGAGCTTAGGCGTAAAACAACTAAGCCCCGATCCTTGGTCTTTTATAACAAGCAAATACCCTAAAGGTTCTAAACATACCGGTACGGTACGTAATTTTACCAACTTTGGTATCTTTATTGAGTTAGAAGAAGGCGTAGATGGCCTGGTGCATATCTCCGACTTATCTTGGAGCAAAAAAATAAAACACCCATCAGAATTTACCAAAATAGGCGACAAAATAGAGGTGGTAGTGTTAGAAATTGATGCCGAAAACCGCCGTTTATCGTTAGGGCACAAACAATTAGAAGAAAACCCTTGGGACGTATTTGAAACCATCTTTACCGAAGGCTCTGTACATCAAGGCACTGTAATGTCAGTAAATGATAAGGGTGCTGTGATAGGCCTGCCCTACGGTGTAGAAGGTTTTAATCCTAGCAAACATTTGGTAAAAGCCGATAAAAAACAAGCGCAAATAGAAGAAGTGTTGGATTTTAAAGTAATTGAATTTAACAAAGACTCTAAACGTATTGTAGTATCGCATGCCCGCACCCACGAAGAAGAAAAACACGCCGCTGCTTCATCAGAAAAAAACACTAAGGCTGATGAGAAAGAAGAAACTAAAAAAGCGGTGAAAAAGGTAAAAGAAGCGCAAGAAAAAACCACCTTAGGTGATATTTCTGCCCTATCTGACCTAAAAGATAAAATGAACGCTAAATCATAAGCGTTTGCCACACTACGCGCCGTTTGCCAACGGCGCTAGTTAGAACTAAAAACTGTGGTGGTTTTTAGTTTTTTGAGAGGAAAGAGCCGTTCTAAAAAGAACGGCTCTTTCTGTTTTTATTACCTTGCCAAGCTAGTTTAAAATAAGCGGCCAATAAATTGTATTGAAAACAAAATCCATATTATTGCTTACTTTTGAAAAAAAACTACCTTATGCTATATGCCTTATCTTAAAACCATAGCGCTATTATTTTTTCTTTTTTTTGTTGCAGCGATAGCAAAATGCAACCGATATAGCTTAGATTCGTTGAATGCCCTTGCAAAAAAAGGAACTCATGATACGGACAAGATATTTAATATAAATCTACTAGCTTGGGATTTTTTTCAAAATGGATTTTACGACAGCGCGCTAAAAAAAGCCACGCTTGCCCTGTCCTTGTCGGAAAACATACAGTACCAAGAAGGAAAAGCCGATGCTTATAATAATTTAGGTGTGGTATATTACAGCAAAAGCGATTACAATCAGGCGCTTCAATGTTTTTTTAATGGTTACAAAATAAGAGAAGATATTGACAAAAAGCGGGCTAATATCAAAAACACAAAAGCCTTAGCGGCTATGCTTAACAATATAGGTTTAATTTATTGGAGATTAAACAACGCCGCCTATGCTCTTAGCTATCTAAAAAAAGGATTAAAAATAAGAGAAACTACTACCGATAAAAAAGACATAGCATCATCGCACAACAATATCGGAAATGTGTATTTTGATAAAGGAAATGCCTATTTACAAAACAAAGATAGTCTGGCGGCAAAAAAAGAGTATCAAGAAGCCTTAGCTCATTACCTTGTTGGCTTTTCGTTAAAAAAAGAAGTGAATGATAAACGCGGCATCACCTCCTCATACAGCAACATAGGGCTTACCTACACACGTTTAGCAAGCTTTGAAAACAATAAAGACTCTGCCTATAAAAATTATCAAACCGCCCTTTATTACCTAAATACTAATTTAAGCCTGAGGCAACAAGCTAAAGACACCAATGGTATAGCCGCCGCCTATAACCTTATAAGTGTCGTTTATACCGATTTAAGGCAGCCTGAAAAAGCCTTATCTTTTGCTTTAAAAGCATTAAGTTTATCCAAGAGTATTCCAAAAAAAGAAATTATTAAAGAATCGTATGAGAGCCTTTCGGATATATACGAGCAAAAAAAAGAGTACAAAAAAGCACTTGAATACAGAAAACTATACTCGCAATTAAAAGACAGCATATACAACAGCAGCACGAACGAACAAATAATGAATTACCAAGAAAAATATGAGTACGAAAAAAAATCGAAAGAAGTGCTACAGCTGCTAAGGCAAAACGAGCTACAACAAATAGCCATACAATCAGAAAAAGAAAAACGCTACATACAGTTGTCGGTTTTAGTACTTGTGTTGGTACTTAGTTTTTTAGTTTTCCTTTTTCTAAACTATCGGAACAAAACCATTCAAAAAGCAGAAATAGAACGGGAGATTAACCATCAAGAAAAAATACGATTTAAAGAGGTGTTGGAGGCAGAAGATAAAGAGCGAAGAAGAATATCCAGTGAGTTGCACGACAGTTTAGGCCCCCTTCTATCGGCCATAAAATTAAATTTATCTGCCAGTGCCGGCATTCCTGACAAGCAGATTAATAACAGCATTCATTTAATAGACCATGCGGTATCAGAGGTGCGCAGCATATCGCATAACTTAATGCCGGGCGTACTGATACAGTTAGGTTTATTAGCATCGGTGCGCGATTTGGTTAGAAAAATAAACGATACAGGGCAAATAAAAATTACCTTTGAATCAAATTTTACCGAAACAATAAATGAATTTTCTGAAGTAAATTTGTACCGAATTATTCAAGAAATGATTAACAATACCCTAAAACATGCACAGGCCACTACCCTATTTATCACTCTTGAAAAAACACAAAATCATTTATTTATGACCATAAGCGACGATGGCATTGGACTAAAATCCAAAACGCTGAATGAAAAAGATGGCATCGGTTGGAAAAATATACAGTCTAGAACGGCTTTTTTAAAGGGGACGATAGAAATAATGCCGGCCTTGCCTACACTAAAAGAAAATATACAAAAACCGGGCACCCAAGTTTGTTTTATCTTTGAGAACCTATTTGCAGAAAATAATATATCTTAACGCCTGATGAAACCGAAAATAAAAATACTGATTGTAGATGACCACCAGATATTTATAGATGGATTAAAAGCCTTGCTGCAGCAAGAAGATGAAATACAAATTGTGGGGCAAGCGCTAAATGGAGAAGATGCCCTATTGGCCCTGCAAGAAACCACTACCGACCTTTTAATTACCGACATTAGCATGCCGGGTATGAGTGGGATAAAACTAACTCAGAAAGTAAAAGAAAAATATCCTGAAATAAAAGTATTGGTAATATCGATGCACAACGACCGCGAAATAGTAAGTGAAATTTTACTGGCTGAAGCCGATGGTTATATCTTAAAAAATGCAAACCGTGCCGATTTAATGGATGCCGTAAGCAAAATAGCCGACCACGGTACCTACTACAGCAAAGAGATTTTAGCCATTATGCTAGAGCGTGTAAAACGAGGAAAAAAGCAAGAAGATAAAGCCCAACTACTATCGCCGCGCGAAACGGAAATTGTAAAACTTATTATGCAAGAAAACTCCAGCGAACAAATAGCCCAAAAACTGTTTATAAGCAAAGGAACCGTTGATACCCATAGAAAAAATATATTAGAAAAATTGCAAATAAAAACCTTAGTAGGTTTATGTAAGTTTGCTTTTCAAAATCACTTAGATTCGTTGTAATGCTTCGCTACTTTAGTACTTGTTTGTACAAGTGTTCATATTGCTTTAAAATTACCGATATATCAAATTTTTGAGCGCGCTGGTATGCCGCTTCTTTAAATGTTTTCAGGCGTTTTTCATCAGATAAAATATAAAGAGCATGCTCCGTCATATCATCTATAGCTCCTACCCCACTCATAAAACCGGTAACTCCATTTATATTGAGTTCGGGCAAGCCACCGGTGTTGGTAGATAGTACCGGTATTTTTGTAGCCATTGCCTCTAATGCAGCCAAACCAAAACTTTCGGTTTCGGAGGGAAGTATAAATAAATCAGCTATGGAAAGCACTTCTTTTGGGTCTGCAATTTTCCCTACGGATATAATATCCCCACAGGTATTCAGTTCGCGGCACAACCGGTCTATGTTAGCACGCTCCGGCCCATCGCCCACTAAAATAAGCTTGCAAGGAATTTGTTGGCGCACTTTATTAAACACCTGCAACACATCTTCTACTCGCTTTACTTTCCTAAAGTTAGACACGTGTATCATTATTTTTTCCCCTTTAGGCGCGTAATGATGTCTGCTGCATTTGTTGGCAGAAGCAGTGTATTCACTTATATCTACAAAGTTGGGAATAACACTTATTTCTTTTTTTAATTTAAAGATGGATAAAGTATCTTGTTTCAAACTTTCAGAAACCGAAGTAATAGCATCGCTGTTTTCAAGCGAATGACATATAACGGGCAAGAAAGCGGGATCGCGCCCCACCAAGGTGATGTCGGTGCCGTGTAAGGTAGTAATATAGGGTATATGAATGCCTTCGGAGGCTAAAATATTTTTTGCCATTAACGCTGCCGAGGCATGAGGAATGGCGTAGTGTACATGCAGTACATCTAACTTTTCGTATTTTACCACATCTACCATTTTGCTTGCCAAGGCCGATTCGTAAGGCTGGTATTCAAACAAAGGATAATCGCTTACCGATACCTCATGATAAAATAAATTTTCGGTAAAATGCCCCAATCTAAAAGGCTGACTGTAGGTAATGAAATGTACTTGGTGTCCCTTTAGAGCCAAGGCTTTTCCTAACTCGGTGGCTACCACTCCGCTGCCACCAAAGGTGGGATAACAAACCATTCCTATCTTCATCTGTATTTGTGCTATTTAGTTAACGGCCACTTTCGTTTTTTCTTTTAGTAAGGCTATATCCAGCACCTGATGCATTTGAGTAACGTAGTATATCTGCAATCCTTTTAGATACTGCGGATTGATATCTTCTACATCTTTTTTGTTTTCTAAACACAGAATAATGTCTTTAATGCCGGCTCGTTTGGCAGCTAATAGTTTTTCCTTTAATCCGCCCACGGCAAGTACTTTGCCGCGTAGCGTTATTTCGCCCGTCATAGCTAAATTTTTCCGTACCTTTCTTTTAGTAAACGCCGAAGCTAAACTGGTAAGCATGGCTATACCTGCACTGGGGCCGTCTTTTGGAGTGGCGCCTTCGGGCACGTGTACATGTATGTTTTTTCCTTTAAATGTTTCGGGAGTGGCCTCTATAAGATGTGGGTGCGCTTTTAAAAATTCCAAAGCTATTACGGCGCTCTCTTTCATCACATCGCCTAAACTACCGGTTAGGGTTAGCTTCTGTTCATTGCCTTCAGAAAGGCTGGTTTCTATAAATAAAATATCGCCGCCCACCTGCGTCCATGCCAAGCCTGTAACTACCCCCGGCACGTCATTGCCTTGGTATTTATCCTTGCTGTGTATAGGACCTAAAATTTTAGAGATGTTTTCTTCGTTTAGTTTGCTTAGCTCTTTTTTGTTTAAGGCTACTTCTTTGGCTATAAAACGAGCTATTTTTGATAACCGTTTTTCTAAGGTTCTAACACCGCTTTCGCGGGTATAGTCTTCTATAATTTTATCTAAAAGTTTATCGGTTATTTTTAACTGGTTTTTTTTCAAACCGGTATCCTCTGCTATTTTAGGTATGATGTGTTTTTGTGCTATTTGTATTTTTTCTTCGGTGGTATATCCGCTTATTTCTATCATTTCCATACGGTCGCGCAGGGCAGGCTGTATGCTGTTTAATGAGTTGGCCGTAGCAATAAAAAATACGCTGCTTAAATCAAAATCCAATTCTAAATAATTATCATAAAAGGTATTGTTTTGTTCGGGGTCTAGCACCTCGAGTAAAGCTGATGAGGGGTCTCCGTGATAGTCGCTGCCTAGTTTGTCTATTTCATCTAACACAAAAACAGGGTTGCATGATTGTACTTTTTTTATGTTTTGTACTACGCGCCCCGGCATGGCTCCTATATACGTTTTTCTATGTCCGCGTATTTCACTTTCGTCGCGCAAACCTCCTAAACTCATTCGCACATATTTTCTGCCTAAAGCTTTGGCTATGCTTTTTCCTAAAGACGTTTTTCCTACGCCAGGTGGGCCGTACAAGCACAGTATAGGCGATTTTAGGTTTCCTTTTAATTTAATAACGGCTAAATGTTCTAAAATACGCTCTTTTACTTTTTCTAAGCCATAATGGTCTTCGTTTAAAATAGTTTCTGCATTTTTTAAATCAAAATTATCTTTTGTTTTTTCGTTCCAGGGTAACTCAAGCAACAGTTCTATATAGTTTGTTTGTATGGCATATTCGGCTGCATTCGGATTCATGCGGTGCAGCTTGGCTATTTGCTTTTCAAACACATCTTGTACTTCTTTGCTCCACTTTTTTGTTTTGGCTTTTTCGTTAAAACTGTTTATCTCTTGTTCGTATTGATTGCCTCCCAGCTCTTCTTGTATGGTTTTTATTTGCTGATTCAAAAAATATTCGCGCTGTTGTTTATCTATATCGGTGCGTACCTTACTCTGTATTTCGTTTTTTAGTTGCAACATTTGCAACTCTTGTGTAAGGCTTTTTAGCACTACCGTTGCCTGCTCCATTAAATCAGGCGTTTCCAACATTTTTTGTTTTTCAGCGGAAGAAACATGCGTGTTTGACGAAATAAAATTAATTAAAAACGAAGGGCTTTCTATATTGTTAATAGCAAAAACCGCTTCGCCCGGCATGTGCGGCGATTGTTTAATAATTTGTGTAGATAAATCTTTTAGTGAAGATACTAAGGCTAAAAATTCCTTATCGTTTTTTTCAGGGCGTTTTTCTTCAAAAGGCAACACTTTGGCTTTAAAGTAAGGTTCCGTTTGAGTAAACTCTCCCGTTTTAAAGCGTTTTTTTCCTTGTAAAATAACGGTTGTGCTGCCATCGGGCATACGCAATTGCTTGATGATGCGGGCTACCGTTCCTACTTCATTAAAATCGGTGATTTTTGGGTCTTCTACTACATCGTTTTTTTGGGCTACTACCCCTACAATTTTATTACCCTTGTAGGCATCTTTTATTAAACGAATGGATTTATCGCGCCCTACCGTAATGGGTATTACCACACCCGGAAATAGCACGGTGTTTCGCAAGGGAAGGATAGAAATTTCTTCCGGAAGTTTTTCGTTTTGCATCGCATCTTCATCTTCTTGCGATAAAAGTGGAATAAACTCGGCATCTTCTTCTAAAGGGTTAAAAGGTCTGTTTTTTAAAAAATCG
Source organism: Bacteroidota bacterium (assembly GCA_018267475.1). Taxonomy (GTDB): domain Bacteria; phylum Bacteroidota; class Bacteroidia; order B-17B0; family Aurantibacillaceae; genus PALSA-968. Next base: position 47,563 of record JAFDYI010000023.1, read on the forward strand.
TTCATCATTTTTTTAGTAAAGTAAAAAGATAACACGCATACTCTCATATACGAAGTGTTATTTGCGCTGCAAAGGTACTTTTTTAGCACAGAAAAAGCAAGCCACATTCTTGCTTTGTTTAAGAATGCGTAGTGTTTTTTTATATTATTAGCTAACAGTGCTTTGTACAAAGAAAAAATTAGTCAGATTAAAGGCGCTTTAGTATTTTTGCTGCATGAGTTTATTATCGGTACAAAACGTAAGCAAGCGTTATGCCAACCACACCGCCCTAAAAAATGTAAGTATTGAAGTGCCTGAGCAATCTATCTTTGGCTTATTAGGGCCTAATGGAGCTGGAAAAACATCGCTTATACGCATCATCAATCAAATAACGGCGCCCGACGAAGGTTCTATTTTGTTGAACGGAAAAAAATTGGCACCTCAAGATGTCAGTCGCATTGGCTATTTACCCGAAGAGCGTGGTTTATACAAAAAAATGAAGGTAGGCGAACAAGCGCTTTACTTTGCTCAGCTAAAAGGTATGAGCAAAGCAGACGCCATGGGCAAACTAAAAATATGGTTTGAAAAATTTGAGATGGTAAACTGGTGGAATAAGAAAGTAGAAGAGCTAAGCAAAGGCATGCAGCAAAAAGTGCAATTTATCATTACCATTATTCATAATCCCAGCTTACTGATATTAGACGAGCCTTTTAGCGGCTTCGATCCCATTAACGCCAATCTGATCCGAAATGAAATTTTAGAACTTCGTAAACAGGGTACTACTATTATTTTTTCCACTCACAATATGGGCTCCGTAGAAGAGCTTTGCGACTATATTGCCCTTATCAATAAATCAGAAAAGATATTAGATGGTGCTGTAAAAGAAATTAGAAAAACGTATCGTTCTAATATATACGATACCACCTTTAAAGGAAACCTTATGGGCTTTACCAATGCCATGTGGAGCGGCGGCGAACTTTTAGAAAAAAACAGCGAAGGCGAACTGCATACCGTGCGTATAAAACTAACTGCAAACAACACGCCCAACCAATTGCTGCAAACCGTGCTGCCCACTATTGAAATACATTCGTTTAAAGAAGTAATACCCAGTATGAATGATATTTTTATAGCAAAAGTAAATTCGCAGGAAGTATTTGGCACCCAATCAAATTATACCGAATAGAACGTAAAGTAACAACTAATAACACACCGATGAATAAAATTTTCTTAATTATTTGGCGCGAGTATTTTGAACGCATCCGAAAAAAAAGCTTTTTAGTGATGTCTATCTTAGGTCCCGTTTTAGTGGCAGGAGGCTTTGCTTTGATGATATGGCTATCCAACCAAGATAAAACAGAACAAAAAGTGTTGGTGGTGGACGAAAGCATGGCTTTTTACAAAAACATTCCCGACAACGATTTTATTCGTTTTTATTTTCCGGACGTAAAACTGCAACAAGCCATCAAAGATTTTTACAAGAATGATTATACCTGCATCTTATACATTCCTTACAATATCGCGCAAAGCGGTAATGCACCCGTAAAATTATTTTACAAAAAAACACCGGGCTTTGCTGTATCTCAATACCTACGCGATGTGATGGAACGAAAATTATACGAGTTTAAATTAGCCGCCAACAACATAAATCCAGATGTAATACGAAACGCCCGACAAAGCATTCATGTAGTAAACGAAAAAATTTACGAAAACGGCGATAGCAAAGAAAGTAAAACCGATGCGATGAGTTTTATTGGTTTTGCTTGCGGGGTACTTATTTTTGTGTTTCTTACCATATATGGCGCACAGGTAATGCGCAGCGTAATGGAAGAAAAAACCAACCGCGTAGTAGAAATTATTGTGTCGAGCGTACGCCCTTTTCAGCTGATGATAGGAAAAATTATAGGTATCGCCTTAGTGGGAGTTACTCAGTTTGCTATTTGGCTCATACTAAGCTCGGTACTTACTACTGCCGTATCTGCCACCTTGCTCAAAAAAATTACAGCCGATGCCAACAAGCAAATAGAGCAAAAAGAAATTATTTACAAACAAGGCAGCAATACCAATATAAAAGAGTTGCAAAAGGCCGATAGTCGCTTAGAAGCTATTGAAATAATAAACGACCTAAAAGGGCTTGATTTCACTGAAATTATTCTCTGTTTTTTTATTTATTTTGTGGGAGGTTATTTGTTTTACAGCGCCCTCTTCGCCGCCATTGGCTCTGCTATTGACAGCGAAAGCGATACACAGCAATTTATAATGCCCATTACCTTGCCCTTAGTAGTAGCCTATATGATGTCCATAAGTGTGATGCAAAACCCCGAAGGCAGTATTGCTTTTTGGGGCAGCATGATACCCTTTACCTCGCCGGTAGTAATGCTGGTGCGCTTGCCCTTAGGGGTGCCCCTGTGGCAAGTATGCACCTCTGTAGTACTGCTTATTGCCGGATTTATTCTAACCACCTGGCTTGCCGGAAGAATATATAGAACCGGCATTTTAATGTACGGAAAAAAAGTAAGCTGGAAAGAAATGATCAAATGGATTTCATATAAAGGCTGATGCGCCCTCCTTTGTGTTTTATATGGTTGTTTTTTATAGCCTTTTTTGCTTACGGGCAGGGGCAAAAAGCCGGCGATCCTAAAATATGCTATACACGCATTTCTTTTGGCCCTGCTATTGGTTTTTATGGCAACAACCCGTTCCATACAGCTAATACACGGGCAGGCATCGCCATAGGAGCGCAAGCCCTTGAAGAAGTGCGCCTACCTAAAAACATGTTTTTTGTGGGTGGTTTAGAATATATGTACAGCACTTTTATGTTTAATTCCTACTACTTTCCTAACAACTCACAACCCATGTTGTACACCGATAAATTTACCTATAATTATTCTTTAAAAGTACACGAATTGCGCCTCAACTTATTACTCCGCTACCCTTTTGGTAACGAAACACGCAACAGCCTTACCGGTTATATAGAAGGAGGGTATGTATTGCGCGGCCTGGTACTCACGCATCTTAACATTATTTCCGACCTAAACAGCCAACCTGTGTTTAACGGGGCTGTTCAACCAAGTTATAACGGCGTCATGTTAGGGGGGCGTTTTTCCTCCGGATTAAAGATAAATATAGGGTTGCAGCACAACTTTTTACGCTCGCACATGGCTTGGTTTGCACAAATAAGCTATATGCAGGGTTTGGCAAAGTTTTTGATACAAGAAAGTTTTACCCCATCAGCCTTGTATATAAGCAGTGGTTTTTTACAATTTTCGGTGGGATATAAATTTTAAAAACGTATCTTTGCAAGTATAGAATCTATGCGCATGAAAATTTTAATACGGCTGTTTTTAGCTTTTTTCTGCTTGTTTACCTTGCAGCCCTTGATGACTTTTGCCATGCCCGCCCCCACCGAAACAGAAACCTGCGTTAAAAATTGCTGCCATACACCAGACAAAAAAGAAAAAACAAAAACACGAAACTGCTGCGAAAACGGAGTATGCAACCCACTAAGCGTTTGTTCTTGCTGTTTGCATGCCGTACAAAAAAGCAACGATATAGTATTAACAAGAATGGCTTTAGAAGAAAAAAGGAGTTTTACAGAACCCTCTTTTACTTTAAAAAAAGTATCCTTTTCTTGCTTCCACCCTCCCGAAATAAATTAGTTTTTTTTACAAAAAAATAATTTATTTAACCTATTAAAAACACAAAAAATGAAAAAAATAATTTTCGGCGTTTCTGCTATTATTATGTTAGCAGCCGCCACCGTATATGCAAGCACACAAGTAAGCAAAAAAACAACCTGCACCTGCCAAAGCGGATCGTGCAGCAGCTGTAACGATTGCTCTGCTTGTACTTGCAGCAAATAAACATTGATTTTTTTTCAATGCAAAAAGCCGAGGACACGTTCTCGGCTTTTGTTATTATCTTAATGCTATAACTATCTTGCGCCATAAACTACTTGCAATGCTGTTAAAATAAAGCGCAGATAGTTCTTGCTTTTCTTTCAAACTGTTATGTACCTTTACCCTATGATACATTTTGAAAAATACGCTTACACCGTAAGCCCTCGTTTTTTACGATACGTAAAAATAGATACCCAATCAAACCCCAACTCCAACACCACGCCCAGCACCGAAAAGCAAAAAAACTTAGGACGCTTGCTTACACAGGAGTTGTTAGAGCTGGGATTAACCGATGCACACCTAGACGAGCACGGATACGTATATGCCACCTTGCCAAGCAATACAAACAAAAAAGTACCGGCCGTGTGTTTTTGTTCGCACATGGATACCAGCCCCGATTGCAGCGGAGAAAATGTACACCCCGTGATTCACGAAAAATATCAGGGACAAGACATCGTACTTGAAAAAGACCAAACACAAATTATTCGGTTTCATGAACACCCCGACTTAAAAAACCAGATAGGGAACGATATTATTACCACCGATGGCACTACCCTGCTGGGCGCCGATAACAAAGCCGGTCTTGCTGAAATTATGGACGCAATTTGCTTTTTTACTAAACACCCCGAAATAAAACACGGCGATATTAAAATTTTATTTACCCCCGATGAAGAAATAGGAAGAGGTGTAGATAAAGTAGATATGAAAAAGTTAGCCGCAGATGTAGCTTATACTGTGGACGGAGAATCCTTAGGTCATATAGAAAATGAAACCTTTTCGGCCGATGCGGTAACCCTTACCATTAAAGGATTTTCTACGCACCCGGGCTTTGCAAAAAACAAAATGCAGCATGCTATAAAAATAGCCGCCGAAATCATTCATCAAATTCCTAAAAACAAAACGCCGGAAACTACCGAAAAAAAAGAACCCTTTATGCACCCCACCTCTATTATTGGGGGCTTAGAAGAAGTTACTATTAAATTTATTATACGCGCCTTTGATACCCCCACCCTGCATGCCTTGGAAAATGAATTAAAAAGCATAGCACAGCAGGTTTTATCGGCCTATAATAAATGCAGCTTCACTTTTGAAGTACACGAACAGTACCGAAATTTTAAAGAAGTATTGGATAAAAACCCCGAAATAATTGAATATGCTGTAGAAGCCGTAAAACGAGCCGGCGTACAACCTGTTTTAAGCAGCATCAGAGGCGGTACCGATGGCTCTAGACTTTCATTTATGGGTTTGCCTTGCCCCAATATCTTTGCCGGCGAACACGCTTTCCACAGCAAGCAAGAGTGGGTGTCCATACAGGATATGCAAAAAGCCGTACAAACCATCGTGCACATAGCTTCCATTTGGGAAGAAAAAGCATAAATGACTATTGCAGTAATAGGCGGCGGAGCTGCCGGATTTTTTTCAGCTATACAGGCAGCAAACTTGCACCCACAAGCAGAAGTAGTTCTTTTAGAAAAAACAAAAAAATTACTGAGCAAAGTACTTGTTTCGGGAGGCGGCCGATGCAACGTTACACATGCCTGCTTTGATACACAGCTATTGGCAAGCAAATACCCCCGTGGCGAAAAAGAATTGCGAAGCGCTTTCCGGCAATTTTCTCCAACCGATACCATACAATGGTTTAAACAACAAGGCGTAACCTTAAAAACAGAACCTGATGGCCGCATATTCCCAACCAGCAACCACTCCGAAACCATTGCCGATTGTTTATTACAAACCGCACACAACTTAGGGGTAAAAGTAAAAACAGGTGTTTTTGTAAAAGAACTCATTACTCACTCCAATCAAACTTTTACATTAAAAACAGAAACAGAATACACCCTGTTGTGCAACAAGCTGATTGTAGCTATTGGAGGGAATGCAAAAAGCGAGCATTACAATTGGCTGCGCCAAATAGGGCACAACATTATTGAGCCCGTTCCTTCTTTATTTACTTTTAATATACCGAATGATGCTATTACCAAACTCATGGGACTTTCTATGCCCAAAGTAAAAATAAAAATAGCCCACACTAAACTACAAAACGAAGGCGCCCTGCTTATCACACACTGGGGACTAAGCGGCCCTGCCGTACTAAAACTGTCGGCTTGGGGTGCGCGGCAACTGCATGATATGAACTACAAGGCCGAGGCGCTTATAAATTGGTTACCCGATTACAACGAACAACAAATACGAGAAACGCTATTATTAAAAAAAGACAACGAAGCCTCTAAACAAATTCAAAACACCAACTTGTTTGATATACCCAAACGTCTATGGGCTTTTTTTTGTGCTAAAGCAAGCATGAGCGAACAAACACGCTGGGCTGAAACCACAAAAAAACAAATAAATGAATTGGTGCAAGTACTGCAAAACGACCGCTATGGCATACAGGGTAAAACTACTTTTAAAGAAGAATTTGTAACCTGCGGCGGAGTATCTTTAAAAGAAATTGATTTTAATACGATGCAAAGCAAAAAAGTACCCAACTTATTTTTTGCCGGAGAAGTATTGGATATAGACGGAATTACCGGCGGCTTTAATTTTCAAAATGCTTGGACAAGCGCATGGATTGCAGCCCAAAATTTGGTACCGCATGTTAAAAAAATATAGTTCCTTTGTGTTATGCAAATACTCTTAGTTTCGGCTACTTTTTTAGAGATAAGTCCCTTTTTAAACAACCTAAAAATAAACACAAACAACCGTGTTTTTTCATCGCATGTATATAAACAACATACTGTAGATGTACTTATTACAGGTGTTGGGGCAAGCCTTAGCTCTTTTTATTTAGGAAAACACATGCAAAAAAAATACGACCTTGCGGTTAATGCCGGCATTTGCGGCAGCTTTTCTCGCAGTTTGGCACTTGGCGAGTTGGTTGTTATTAACCACGATTGCTTTGCCGATTTAGGCGCTGAAGACGATACCCGTTTTTTATCGGTAGAAGAGTTGCAACTGCCTGCTCCTTACTTCATATCCAATCAACATGTTTTTGAGCACCCTTTTTTACAGCCTATCAAAAGAGTACGGGGCGCTACGGTAAACACGTCTCACGGGCAAATTGCCAGCATAGAAGCGTTTTTACAAAAAAATACATTTGATACCGAAAGCATGGAAGGAGCCGCTTTTTTGTTTGCTTGCAACCAATACCAAATTCCCAATGTGCAACTGCGAAGCATCTCGAATTATGTAGAAAAACGAAATAAAAACGCCTGGGATATTCCACTGGCCATAAAAACATTAAACAACTATTTAACCCTGTGGTTTGATCTTTTTTAAAAAAAACAGGTAGAATACAAAAAAAACACTTATTTTTACTTGTCAAAAAGTTACTTGCTTTTTTAATGAACAAAAAAAGTACGCGCATAGTATTGTCTGTTTTATGCTGTTTTTATATGACTTCCTTTTCGCAGTCGTATATGAACTATATTAAAAACAAAGGGCAGTGGAACAGTAAGGTGTTGTACCAGGCGGGCTTTGCAGGCGGAAAGGTTTTTTTAGAGAAAAATGGATTTACCTATTTGTTTTACCCTCAAGATGGGTTAAGCAGGTTGCACCCCCACGATAGAAATAACGGAACTCAGCGCCAATCCTATTCAGAAAGCACAACCCTTAATTTTCATGCCGTAAAAATGGAATTTGTAGCAAGTAATGATGTTGCGGTTGAGCAAAACAAAATAAAACCCTTTTATCATAATTATTTTTTAGGAAATAACAGCAGCAAATGGGTAAGCCAAGTACCCCTTAGCGAAGAAGTACAATATCCCAACTTATATGAAGGCATTTCTTTAAAAGTATTCAGTGATGGAAACAACCCTCGGTACGATTTTTTAATAGCTCCGGGTGCCGATGCCTCTGCCATACAATTAAAATTTACCGGACAAGAAAAACTTTCGGTGCAAAACAAGCAACTGGTTATAGGGACCAGTAATGGCGATATTACCCTGCAAGAACCCTATGCCTATCAAGAGGTAGATGGAGAACAAAAAAAAGTAGCTTGTCGTTATGAAATAGAAAAAAACAGGGTTCGTATAAAAACAACAGAAGAATACAACCACAATCTTCCTTTAGTTATAGATCCTACATTGGTGTTTGCCACGTTTACCGGTTCCACTGCTGATAACTGGGGTATGTCTGCCAGTTACGACAATGCAGGGAACGGTTATACAGCTGGCATCTGCTTTGGGGTGGGCTACCCACTTACCCCCGGCGCTTTTCAGCAAACCTTTGGAGGGGGTACCAACCCGCTTAACTACCCCTATCCCGATACGGCAGGCTTTGATATTGTAACTTCAAAATTTGACCCCACGGGGCACAATCTTTTGTTTTCTACTTACTTAGGCGGAGCCAACAACGAAGAGCCGCAAAGCATTATTGTAGATAACGGCAACAACTTGCTTATTTTAGGTAGAACCTATTCCAATAATTTTCCGGTAACGCCGGGTGCCTACGATGTTACCCATAACGGAAATGCCGACATCATTGTTACTAAGTTTAATGCCACCGGTACGGCTCTAATCGGCTCTACCTATATTGGCGGCAGTGGCGATGATGGCGTAAATTATTCGAGTGTAGAGTGGGTTTTAGGTTCTTTAAAATACAATTATGCAGATGATGGGCGGGGCGACCTTATTTTAGATGCAGCTAACAACGTGTATGTGGCAGCCTGCACCCAATCTACCGATTTCCCTGCTACATCGGGCTGTTATCAAGCAAGCAACAAGGGGCAGCAAGATGGTTGCGTGTTTAAATTTAATGCCAACTTAACGGCTCTGCACTGGAGCACTTACCTAGGCGGTTCGCAAAACGATGCTGCTTACAATTTAGCGTTGGATAATACGAACAACGGCGTGTTTGTTACAGGCGGCACCGAAAGCCCTAATTTCCCTACTACCGCAGGCGCTATGCACCCCTCCTACATGGGCAACATAGATGGTTTCCTTACGCATATTTCATCTACCGGAAACAGCTTAATACAATCTACTTTTATAGGTACTTCCGGTTACGACCAATCATACTTCGTTCAATTAGACCATCAAAAAAATGTATATATTTATGGACAGACCAGCGGCGCTTACCCCATCTCATCGGGTGTGTATTCCAATCCTAACAGCGGGCAATTTGTTCATGCATTTACTCCCACATTATCAAGTACTTTATTTTCTACCGAATTTGGCACCGGAAAGGGAACGCCTGATATAGTGCCTTCCGCCTTTTTGGTTGATAATTGCCAGAATGTGTATATATCGGGTTGGGGCGGCCCTTTGTACGGATATAATAACGCCACCAGCTCTACTAACGGAATGCCTCTAACGGCTAACGCATTTCAACCTACTACCGATGGAAGCGATTTTTATTTTATGGTATTTAATCCTTTTGCCACCTCGCTGTGGTACGCTACTTTTTTTGGAGGTACCCTTCACAGCCAAGAACACGTAGATGGGGGCACCAGTCGTTTTGATAAGTCGGGGGTTATTTACCAAGCTATTTGCGAGGGTTGTGGTGCTTATTCGGATATGCCTACTACCCCGGGTGCTTGGTCGGCCACCAACCAATCTCCCAACTGCAACAACGCTTTAGTAAAATTTAGTTTTAATTTGGTGCAAACGGTAGCCGCCTTATCTATCAATCCTGCTTCAGCTACGGGCTGCGCTCCTTTTAATGTGGCGTTTACAAACCAAAGTCAAAACGCTACTCAATTTAATTGGCACTTTGGCGATGGAGCTACTTCAACGGCTGTAAACCCCACGCATACATATACCGCACAAGGTACTTACACCGTTACGCTTTCGGCTAAAGACACGCTTACCTGCAACATGTTGGATACCTTAGTGGCTGTTATTACCGTAAACGGCCCTCCTACCCTTACAGTAAACAATCCTACTATTTGTGTAGGACAAGCAGCGGTGCTTACCGTTAGCGGCGCCAGCACTTATACGTGGAGCAACCACCACACCACTGCCAGCACCGTAGAAAGCCCTACTATTACCACCGTATATACGGTAACCGCTACCAGTGCAGCTACTTGTACCAATGCGGCTACTTCTACTGTTACAGTAAATTCATTGCCCGCCATAACACTGGCAAGCGACACTATTTGCAGAGGACAAACCGCCCTTCTTTCCGCAAGCGGAGCCGTTACTTACACATGGAACTCCGGGCAAACAACAGCTACCCTTTCTGTGTCCCCTAACGTAAGCAGCCATTACACTGTTACCGGAACGGACATTCACTCCTGCGTAAATACAGCAACGGCCAACATTATAGTAAAACCTACACCCGTTATTAGTATAAGCAGCCTTCCTATATGCATGGGTGGTACCGCCACTATAACGGCCAGCGGAGCCAACACCTACACATGGAATACGGGCAGCCAAGCAAGCAGTTTTACAGCTTCGCCTACACAAAGCACCAGTTACACCGTAGTAGGCACTAACACCAACAACTGCGTAAGCAACCAAACCGGTACCCTTACTGTATATGCGCTGCCGGTGGTAAGTGTTAACAGCCCTACCTTATGTATGTGGAGTGTAGCTACTCTTACGGCACAAGGAGCGTCTTCGTATGTGTGGAGCAACGGGGCATTGTCGGCCAGTACAGCCGTATCGCCTACAACAACGACAAACTATACGGTAATAGGCACCGACGTGCATAATTGCAAAGATACAGCCGTAACTACCGTACAAGTATTTTTATCGCCCACTCTTTTTGTAAGTAACGATACGATATGCAAAGGCAACACCGCCACGCTAACGGCAGTAAGCAACGACAACAACTATTATTGGAATACCGGAGACACCTCTGCCACTATTTATCCACAGCCTGCAAGCACTACTGTATATACAGTATCCAGTCACAACAACATCTGCACTACCTACAAAACAGCTACCGTAGTGGTACTACAAAACCATACCCACCTAAACGCTAATTTAATAGGTATGTGCGTGGGTGATAGTATTAATCTGCACACTACTACCCCTTTTATTTCCTATTTATGGAGTACCGGACAAACCACAGCCAGCATAGAAGCCAGCCAAATAGGCACTTACGTGGTTCAAACTATTGATGCTCACGGCTGTAAAGGAAAAGACAGTGTAAAGGTGGTGCAAGACTCTAAAGTAGCTATACCGTTGTATAATGATAGCATCTGTAAAAAAGAGAAGCTTCAGCTATCTGTTACGCAGGGTAATTATACTTATCTTTGGCTTCCGGGCAACTCATTAAATAACAACAGCATTTACAACCCGGTTGCAAGCCCGCAAAGCACTACTGTTTATACCGTATGGGTAACTAATGGCTGGTGTGTAAACACCAATACCGTACAAATAAAAGTAAACCCCCTGCCTACTATAAGCGTAAACCCTACCTATACTTTGTTGATGCAGGGAGAGGCCGTTACCTTATATGCACACGCTACCGACAGTTGCCTGTGGTGGCCCAACGATTGGCTTAGCTGCAACGCTTGCAATACCAACACAGCCATAGCCAACCAAGATATAACCTATACGGTAACCACTACCAACTATTTAGGGTGCAGCAACTATGCTTATGCTACCATAAAAGTAGATTTAGAATCTACCTTTTATTTGCCTAATAGTTTTACCCCAAATGGAGATGGAAGAAACGAAACTTTTAAGCCTGCCTATACTAATATATACAATTACAAAATAACTATTTTTGATAGATGGGGCTTGCAACTCTATCAATCATCTAACCCTGATATAGGATGGGACGGCACCTATAAAAATCAACTATGTCAAGAAGATGTGTATGTGTATAAAGCCGAATATCAATCCGTTTCGGATAGCCGGTACCATACCCTTTCGGGCACCGTTACTATTGTGCGCTAAAACTTTTGTAACGTTCTTCTAAATAAAAAAATGCGTAAACTTGCCGTATATTTCTTAATCAAAAGAGGCAAGCTTAATTACAATACTATATGAAAACACTCCCTTTTATTTTTTGTTGTTTGATGTTATTAAATCATACACAAGCCCAAAATACTCAATGGGAAGCTCCTTTAAATGTGTTTGAAGGATTGAAGCCCGGTAAAAAAGCGCCGGAGTTGGCCTACAAAAACCCTAATGATTCTGTTATTCCTTTATCTTCTTTGCGCGGAAAAATAGTGTTAATTGATTTTTGGGCTAGTTGGTGCCCGCCATGCCGTGCCGAAAACCCTCATGTAGTAGCCGCCTACAAACAGTTTAAAGACGCTTCTTTTAAAGGTGGGGAAAAAGGTTTTACCATATATGGCGTATCGCTTGATATGGGTAAAATAGCGTGGAACAGGGCTATCGCCGCTGATAGCCTGGTATGGAAATACCACGTATCGGATTTAAAAAAATGGGATTCGGAGGCCGCGCAAAAATACGATGTAAGCGCTATTCCTTCTAACTGGCTTATAGACGGGCGAGGCGTTATTATAGCAACCAACCTGCGCGGAGAAGAGTTACTAAAAAAACTAAAAAGTATCAGTCTGCATTAACCCTGCTCTCACAAAGCATTCGCAAAAGTTTTGAAAAAAGAAAGCCAATCTATTCCGGCTTCGTTTTTGCTGAGTTTTACTATTACCATGTTTTTTTGAGGCAGCACCACTATGTATTGCCCTAAAAAGCCTTGTGCCATGTAGTTTCCTTTTTTATCCAACCACCACTGATATTTGTAATACGGTTTTGCCCCCTGCGTGGTATCGGGTTTGGTGCTCTCTTCTACCCAAGATGCGGGTATTAACTGTTTGCCGTTAAACGTTCCTTTGTTCAAATACAATTTTCCAAACTTGGCAAAATCGCGAGCGCGAGCGTTGATGCAACAAAATGTTTTTTCTAAACCGTTGTTTTTTTGGTCTATGCTCCACGAGGCGTCAAACTCCATTTGGCAGGGTGTCCAAATTTTTTCTTGTAGGTATTGGGTAATGGTTTTCCCTTTCAAGGCTCGCTCCAATACCAAGCCTAAAAGTTCGGTGTTCCCGCTTTTATATTCAAATTTAGTACCGGGTTCATAGGCTAATTTCAATCGGGTAACCTGCTTGCGTAAGCGCAAACCGTAATAAAAGCTAGCTACCTTACCGAAAGGATTAAAATAGTTTTCGCTAAATTTTAATCCACTAGTCATTTGCAACAGATATTTAATTTTTACTTTATCAAAACCATGCTTTTTCAATTCGGGTATGTAGGTACTTACAGGCTCCTCTACCGATTGTATCAAGCCATCTTGTATGGCGCAGCCAATAAGGGCCGAAGTAAACGATTTGGCCATAGAAAAAGAGGGTACTATTAGCTTTTCGTCTTTGCCTTGAAAATACTTTTCATACAACAGCGTATCGTTTCTAATAATTAAGAGCGCTAGGGTGTTGTTTTTCGCTAAAAAAGTATCTATTTGGTATTTTTTATTGTTGTAGCTAAGGTGTTGCGGGATTTTTTGATTGGTTTTTGGATAAAAAACAAAAGGAGTGGCGGAGGCTGTTAAATCTCTTTTGGGAAATTTTTTATAGTCGTGTATATCGGCAAAATTGTAAAAGATATAACGTCCTACTTTGCATGAGCTTATCAAGAAAAGACATAGTATAAAAAAAAATACTTTTTTCATTATCTGTTTACGGAAATTGCAATAGTTGAGCAATAGTATCCGTTGGGTTTTTAGATGCAAAAACGGTATTGCCCGCTACCAATACATCGGCTCCGGCATGTAATAGATTTTTATAATTATTCAAATCTACTCCGCCATCAATTTCAATACGTGTATCGGTTTCTTTTTGCTTAATGAGTTGTTTTAGTTGTTTTACTTTAGAGTAAGTATTTTCAATAAACTTTTGCCCACCAAATCCCGGGTTTACACTCATCATACACACCAAATCGGCTTCTGCAATACTATCTTCCAATAAAGATATGGGGGTGTGGGGATTTATGGCTACGCCGGCGTTCATTCCGGCTTGTTTTATTTGTTGCAAGGTACGGTGCAGGTGGGTACAAGCTTCATAATGCACGGTAAGCGTTTGTGCTCCCGCGTCCTTAAACGCTTCGATATAGCGCTCAGGCTGTATAATCATTAAATGTACGTCCAATGGTTTTTTAGCATATTTAGCAATGGCTTTTAACACCGGAAATCCAAAGGATATATTGGGTACAAAAACGCCGTCCATAACATCTATATGAAACCATTGTGCTTGGCTTTTATTTACCATTTCTACATCGCGTTGCAGGTTGGCAAAATCAGCCGAAAGAATAGAGGGCGCTACAATATGTTGCATATTACCAATCGGCTTTTGTAGCAGTTTCGCTGCTTAGTTTATTCATCATTGCTTTCAACTCATCGGCAACCATTCGGGCATCGCCCAAAGCGGCTCCTTTTATTCGCTTCCAGGTAACAGAGCTTAGCTTGTTCGAACCGCATTCCGGTACCACATTATATACATCGCCGCCGCTGGTAAGGCCATCATTGGCTACGTGTTTTATATTGTTGATGGTGTAGCGATATTTACCTTCTTTAGCCTCTATGGTAATCGTCATGGTAATTTTACCGTCCACCTTTTCGGTAGGGTTCAACTCTTTTGTTTTATATTCAAAAACAGCCTGGCAAGTGGCGGTATTTCCGTTGTGCGAACAATTCTCTTTGCTGTACTTACCCGCTGCTTTGGCTGCGGCATAGTTTTGCATGCGTTTTTGTATTTCGCTGAGGGGTGCCGGTATCAAAGGGTTGCTGGTATCGGGTGCTGCCTCTGCCGGTTCAATTGTTTTTTTTCCTTTTTTAGTTGTTACCGGAGCCGGCTTTACTGCAAATTGGGTTTTATCTACTTGCAGGTTTACTACTTCGCGTATCATTTTGCTTTCATCTTCTTTGGCTTGCTCTTGGGCAAATACTAATGAAGACATTAAGGAGGAAAACAAGATGGTTGAAATTATTTTTTTCATTTCTTTTTTAATTTTTATTTTTAATAGATGAGGGGATATTCTGTTGGCTTGGCTTCGTGCATGATGCTATATACGGCATCAAACACATCGTCGGCACCGGGTTTGCTAAAATAGTCGCCATCGGTACCATAAGCGGGGCGATGCTCTTTTGATGCTAAGGTAGCGGGCTGCGCATCTAAGTAACGATAGGCATTTTGAGTTTCAAGAACTTGTTGCATCATATAAGCCGAGGCCCCTCCGGGTACATCTTCGTCTAAAAACAACACTCGGTTGGTTTTTTTTATGGACTCTACAATGCTATGGTGTATATCAAAAGGAAGCAGAGTTTGCACGTCTATTAACTCTACCGATATGTTGTGTTCTTGCAACATCCTCATCGCCTCTTGCGCTACACGAATGCAAGAGCCGTAAGTAACCAGTGTAATATCGGTTCCTTCATTCAACACTTCGGGTATGCCCAAGGGTGTGGTAAAATGGCCTATGTTATCGGGTGTGTTTTCTTTTAGGCGATAGCCGTTTAATGGTTCTACTATAAGGGCAGGCTCATCGGCTTGAAGCAAGGTATTGTAAAAGCCGGCGGCTTTAGTCATGTTGCGAGGTACACACACATGAATGCCTCGGCAAGCGCTTACAATCATACCCATAGGCGAGCCGCTATGCCATACGCCTTCTAAGCGGTGCCCGCGTGTGCGAATAAGCACCGGTGCCTTTTGTTGCCCTTTGGTACGCCACTGCACGGTAGCCAGATCGTCGCTCATAATTTGCAGAGCGTATAACAGGTAGTCTAGATATTGTATTTCGGCTATAGGGCGCAGGCCGCGCATAGCTAAGCCAATAGCTTGCCCCATAATAGTACACTCGCGTATGCCGGTATCAAACACGCGGTGTTCGCCGTATTTTTTCTGCAAACCTTCTAAGCCTTGATTTACGCCCCCTATTTTTCCGGAATCTTCTCCAAAAATAAGCACTTGTGGGTAGCGGGTTAAAATACGATCAAAGTTATCGCGTAAAATTTCGCGGCCATCTATTTGTTTGGCTTCTTCTCCGTACACGGCCGGCACTTGTGGCACTTGTAATGCGGTATTAGAATAAAGGGTAGAGCTGTAACGCTCGCTATTTTCTATACGAGATAGGTGCAACCAATCTATCAATTTATTTTTTGCCGGACTATTTTCTGTTTTTATTAAGCGTAATACTTTCTTCACAGCCGTGTGTACGTCTTTGCGTATCGGTTCTTTTATGCTTTGTAATTCTTTTTTTATACCTGCTATAAAAACTCCTTTTTCGCTTGTTTCTAGTTCGGTAAGTAAAGCAGCTACCTCATTTAACTCTTCTTTTATAGGCTTAAGGTAGGCAGCCCAGGCTTGTGTTTTGGCGGTGCTTATGGTAGTTTTAGCGTTTTCTTCTATTTCATTCAGTTGGGCTTCTGTAGCCAAGGCATTTTGCAAAATCCAGTCGCGCATTTTTTTTACGCAGTCAAAATCGGTTTCCCACTGCAAGCGT
The DNA here is from genome assembly GCA_018267475.1 of Bacteroidota bacterium. Taxonomy (GTDB): domain Bacteria; phylum Bacteroidota; class Bacteroidia; order B-17B0; family Aurantibacillaceae; genus PALSA-968. The sequence goes on from JAFDYI010000023.1 coordinate 63,845, forward strand.
TCTTTGCTTTTGTATCGTTCGTGCGAACCACTGGTGCTATGCCCTTGCGGCTGGGTTACTTCTTCTACGTGTACCAATACCGGTACATGCTGTTCTCTGCAAATTTGGGCTGCTTTTTCATACGTTTCGCATAGATGGGCGTAATCCCAACCTTTTGTTTTTAAAATTTCAAATCCCAATTTATCGGTTGTTCGTTGAAATCCGGATAGGGCATCGCTAATACTTTCTTTGGTGGTTTGGTATTTTTTTGGCACAGATATACCATGCCCATCGTCCCACACACTCATCAGCAAAGGAACTTGCAACACCGAAGCGGCGTTCATTGTTTCCCAAAAGGGACCTTCTGAAGTAGAGGCGTCGCCAATAGTACCAAATGCTATTTCGTTTCCTTTATTTGAAAGATACGCAAAATCTTGTGTTTGCAGCTCTTGATTGGTTCTAAAAAAGTGAGAGGCATAAGCTAAACCCAGCAAGCGAGGCATTTGCCCGGCTGTGGGCGAAATATCGGAGGATGAATTTTTTTTATTTACTAAATCTACAAAACGGCCTTTTTCATCTATAAAAGGAGTGGCAAAGTGCCCGCCCATCTGGCGGCCGCCGCTCATGGGGTCGTGATGAATATCGGCATGCCCATACAAACCGGCAAAGTACTCTTGCGGAGATAAGGCTTTTATGGCCATCATAAAGGTTTGGTCGCGATAATAACCACTGCGAAAATCTCCGTTTTTAAAAACCTTAGCCATCGCTATTTGGGCTACTTCTTTACCATCGCCAAAAATACCAAACTTTGCTTTTCCGGTAAGTACCTCTTTGCGCCCCAGCAGACTGGCGTGGCGGCTTATTTGAGCCGTTAAATAATCCTCTAAAACGGTTTTTTTAAACGCTTCAAAACTCAAACCCTCTTGTGGCTTTAATACGCTGTTGCTCATGTTCAAAAATTTTGCCTAAAGTACTACTTTTTGTTGTTTTGGCTGCTACAAAACAAGAAAAAAACGGTTTGGAATACGAAAAACACCTTTCTCTAAAAAACTAATTGGCAAAAAACTTTTTTTTTTCGCAACATATTGCAATTTTTGTGGCATTGTATGTCTCCTATCATCGTTGCCATAGATGGCTACTCATCTTGCGGAAAAAGTACTTTGGCTAAAGCTTTAGCTAATAAGCTAAGCTATGCCTATATTGACTCGGGGGCTATGTACCGATGTGTAACACTATATGCCCTGCAAAATGGAATGATAAAAGATAAAAATTTTCTTCCGGAAGAAATTATCCCTACCCTACCCTATATTCATATTCGCTTTCAATTTAATGCGCACAGCAAAACATCAGATACTTTTTTAAACGATATAAATGTAGAACGCAACATACGCACGTTAGAGGTAGCTGATTTTGTAAGCAAGGTAAGCGCTATAAAAGAAGTACGGAGCCACATGGTAGCCTTACAGCGTAAAATGGGTAAAAACAAAGGCATTGTAATGGACGGGCGGGATATTGGTACCAACGTATTTCCTAAAGCTGAACTAAAATTATTTATGACTGCCGATATGGACGTGCGCACCCAACGCCGAGTAGATGAACTAAACAGCAAGGGCATGCACGTTAATTACGAAGAAATAAAAAACAACTTACTGCAACGCGATTACGACGATACGCACAGAAAAGAAAACCCTTTGACAAAAGCTGCCGATGCGGTGGTATTAGACAACAGCGAGCTAAACAAAGAAGAACAATTGGATTTTGTGCTAAAACTTATGCACGATTTGATGCTGGATAAATAGGTTAGCCGTACTAAAAATAGAGAAATAGCCTCTGTTTTATTTTTAATTCTTTTAAAAAAGAGAATTGCTTTTTTGAGAGCATGACAAGCCGGCTCAATATAAAAAAAAGGGTAAGCTACTTTCATCGCACCGCTACAACCGCCTACCCTTGCTGCGTTCCCACCCTGGGGGATTTAGCAGGAGCTGGTCGTGAAAGACTTACCCGCCGCAAAAGTAACTAAAAAAACAAAATCAACGATATTTTTTTTAAAGATGAGCGCTATTAGGAGCCTCAACCAGAAATAATCTGTATCTTTGTTTCAAACATTTTATCTTCGTAACATGGGCGACCGAGTCAGCACGCATCTATTTATCTTTTCTAAAAGTACCACAACGGTTCTTGGGCCTTCTTTAAATCACAAAAACAAGCGCTGCACTCTATGAGTTTTGATGTTTTAATTACCATACTATTGGTATTACTAAATGGCTTTTTTGTAGCGGCTGAGTTTGCTATGGTAAAAGTACGCTCTTCGCAAGTAGAGCTGTGGGCCGAAAAAGGAGGAAAACGCGCCAAAACAACTTTGCACATCATAGAGCATTTAGACAGCTACCTGTCTGCTACGCAGCTGGGCATAACGCTTGCCAGTCTTGCCTTAGGTTGGATTGGTGAGGACGTGGTATCGGGCATAATTACCCGCATCATGCACTTTTTTAATGCTGAAATAGACGCCGACTTGGCTCACAAAATAGCTATTCCTATCGGGTTTACCGTTATTACAGCCATACATATTGTGTTTGGCGAACAAGTACCTAAAATAACAGCTATAAAAAACCCATTAAAAATAGTAATGCTGGTGGCTTTGCCTATGCGTGCTTTTTATGTGTTATTTAGCCCCTTTGTGTGGTTTTTAAATCATTTTTCTGCCCTTATTTTGCGCTTATTTGGTATTAACGATACGGCAGGAACAGACGCACACAGTGAAGAGGAATTGCGTATGATTCTTACTGAAAGTGAGGAGTCGGGGGCTATTAAACAGTCTGAAAACGAACTGATACAAAATGTGTTTGATTTTGACGATCGTGTGGTAAAACAAATTATGGTACCGCAGCACCGCATTTCAGCATTAGATGTTAGCCTTAATAACGAACAAGTAATTCGTAAAATTATTGAAGAAGGTTATTCTCGTTTACCCGTTTATTCGGGTGATATTGACAACATTATAGGCATTGTACATAGCAAAGATTTATTAAAAGCTGTGGTGGACAAACGTTTTTCAGGCATCAGGGGCATTATGCGTCCGGCTCATTTTATTCCGGAAAACATGAAAATAAACGATTTGCTGCGCGATTTTCAACGCCTGCATGCTCAAATTGCTATTGTTAGTAACGAATTTGGTGCTACAGCCGGCATTGTTACGATGGAGGATATTATTGAAGAGCTAGTGGGTGAAATACGCGATGAGCACGACGATGAAAAGCCCGACATTGAAAAACTAAGCGAAACCGAGTTCATCATTAAAGCGCAAACCACTATTGTTGATGTAAATGAATCGCTGCCTATTGCCCTACCCGAAAACCCACACTACGATACCGTTTCTGGCTATATAAATTTTTTATTTGGCCGCATACCGGCGGTAAATGAAAAGCATATTGCCGATGGGTATTTAATTACCATCCTAAAAAGAAAAAAACAAAACGTAGAACTGATAAACCTAAAAGTGGTTGGCGATATAGAGTAGCAGTACCGCATGAAGGATGTGTAGCCTTTATGAAATTATCTCAACAACTCTAAAAAACCTTCTTTTTTTTGCTGGTTTCCTTGGCTGTCTGTATAAGTAAGCATGTAATAATAAGTACCATCGGTGCACAAAGTTCCGTTTTTTGCCTTCCCGTCCCAATAGCCATCTACGCCATTCCAACTATATAGCAACAGTCCCCAACGGTCGTATATGCTACATTCAAAATTAGTGATATTAGTAGCGGTTATCAAAAATCCATCGTTGATGCCATCGCCATTAGGAGTAAAGATATTGGGAATGATCAGTACGGAAGGCACATTACTTGCTGTAATATACGCAGTAGCGGTATCCGAGCAAAACCCATCTGAAGCTAATAAAATAATTGGGTATGTACCTGCTGCCTGATACACCTCGGTAGGATTGGTAGCGTTTGATGTGTTGCCCGAGCCAAACGACCAGGTATAAGAGAGCGAACTGCTGCCTCCTACCGAAGCATTGGTGCAGGTAACATGTAACGGTATTTGCCCACTTAGCGGATTGGCTGCAAAGTTGGCTTTAAGCGAATCGGCTATAACCGTATAAGTAGATACGGCATCGCCACAATTGTTGATATTATGGAAGGTGTAAGTACCCCCTTTAGTAATGTTTACCGAAGTACCAAGCCCCAGCGTTGTAGTAGCCGGAGCGGGGCCAATCCACACTCCTGATACAGGAGCGCTCAAAGCAACGGAAGTACCCACGCACAATACCGTGCTTCCACTAATAGTTTGTGCTACCGGCAACGGACTCACCCCTACCGATGTAGTAGCAATGCTTACGCAGCCGTTATTGTCTGTGCCTGCTACCGTATAGCCGGCGGCGGCGGTAGGGCTATCTGTAAAAGGATTGCTTTGAGTTCCGGTATTCCATGTATAAGAAGTAGCGCCTGATGCTGTTAAAGTAACGGTGCTTCCTGCACAAACCGTATTGGACGAGGCTGTAATAGAAATTACAGGCAGTGCATATACAGTGGCTGTTGTTACAACGGGTATGGTCAAGCAACCATTAGCATCAATAGCTGTAACTGTAAAAGATTGACCGTTAGAGGCCCCCGTAACAAAAGTAGCGGCATGAGAAGAAGAAGGCATCCAAGTATAACTGCTTGCCCCCATAGCTGTAAAGCTGACATTGTTGCCAAAACAAACAGGGGTAGAAGAAACACTAAGCGTAGAAGGAGCTTGTGGGTTTATAGTAAGTACTGTAGGAGTAGCAGGGCAACTACCGGCGCCTAAAACCGTAAAAGTAACCGCACTACTACCTTGATTTACACTTATTTGCGTATTATTTCCGTTTAAAGAAGTAAATGTTCCCGAAGAAGCTATCCAGGTATAAGTGGTAGCTCCGTTAGCCGACAAGGTATAAGTGGCACCTACGCAAGGCGTATAATTGCTTGATGTTACCAATACCGGTGTAGCAGCTGTAACACTTACAGAAGAAACAGCCGCATTGCTTACGCAACCATGAGCATCGGTGGCTTGCACGGTATAAGATGAAGTGGTAAGAGGGGCTACCGTAGCAGAACTAACCGAAGAGGAAACGCCTGTCCAGGTATAAGAACTTAAAGAAGCCGGGCTTGCCTGTAAGGTAACTGCGTTACCGGCACAATCGCTAGGACTATTAACTGTAATAGTAGGTGTATTATACACGGTGATACCCAGCGAAGTACTGGCTAAACAGCCATTTATATCCGTAGCATGAACCGTGTATGTAGCACTCGTTGTGGGAGTAAAAGCCACTCCGTTCGTTATAGAAGGTGTCCACGTGTAGGTGCTGGCTCCACCTGCAGTACAGGTAACAGCATTGCCTGTACAAACCGATGTGCTCGGACTTGCACTAATAGTTACTGTAGTAACGGGTGCCGGGTTAATAGTAACTATGGTAGGGGTAGCAGGGCAGCTGCCGGTGCCTAAAACCGTAAAAGTAATCGCACTACTGCCTTGATTTACACTTATTTGCGTATTATTTCCATTTAAAGAAGTAAATGTTCCGGAAGAAGCTACCCAGGTGTAAGTGGTAGCTCCGTTAGCCGACAAGGTATAGGTAGAGCCAATACAAGGTATGTTATCTGAAGAAGCGACCGATATGGGGGCTGCTGCCGTAATGCTTACAGTAGAAACAACAGCGTTACTTATACAGCCGTTAACATCGGTGGCTTGCACGGTATAAGATGAAGTGGTAAGAGGGGCTACCGTAGCAGAACTAACCGAAGAAGAAACGCCCGTCCAAGTGTAAGAACTTAAAGAAGCTGGGCTTGCTTGCAGGGTAACTGCGTTTCCTGAGCAACTAATAGGATTATTTACCGAAATAGCCGGTGTGTTGTTTACCACAACCGTATGCGTATTGGTGCAACCGTGCACCCCTGCCCCTGTTACCACTATAGGGGTAGTAGTAGAGGGGGTAATTGATAAAGAACTGCTTAGCACGGCACCCGGAGTCCATGTGTATGAAAAACCACCGGTAGCTGTTAATAAAACGGGTACCCCCTTACAGGTAGCACTGATATTGGTATTGATAGCCGGTAAAGCCACAGAAACTACCTGCGCGGTAGCCGTACCTACACAACCGCTAGCGTTAGTACCGGAAACGGTATAAATTCCAACTGCTGCGGCAAGCGTAGATGTATGAACAGCCCCTAAACTCCATGTATATGAACTGGCCCCCATAGCCGTTACAGTACCTGTACCGCTCACGCACACCGAATCGTTGGTGGTAGTTAAAGAGGGCAATGCGTTTACGGTTATAGTATAAGCCATGCTTTTGCTCCCGCAAGAGTTACCGGCTGTTACAGTATAAACATGCATTCCTACCGAGGGATTGTTTACGGCTAAGGTATTGGTGGTCGCTCCTACAGGTGCCCACGAATAGGTAGTCGCTAAAGTACCTGTGGCAGAAGCGCTTAACACAGTGCTGTTTCCACTACAAAAAGAAGCTCCTCCCGAACTGCTTACGCTAGGGCTTGGTGCTGCATTTATAAACACCGAAACCGTACTTGTTTCTGTAGTTCCTGCGCACTTACCATATACAGTAAGCGTAAATGTTACCAAGCCGTTTTCAGTAGCAGCGGGAGTGTATATAGTATTGAGCGAGTGCGTGTTAGCTATAGTGCCTGCCCCACCCGACCAAACTGTAGCGGTATAGGTACCTCCGGCTGTACCTGATAAACCTACGGTAGCCGTGTTACATACGGTTGCGCTTGAAGCGTTTGCTGAAGCCGATAAAGGAATAAAAGGAGCCATGCACCCATTATTAATGTAGGTGGCAGTAGGATAACCCGGCCACGCATAATCTACTGTAGCCCCGTCGTTTTGAGCCGTAGTCCCACCATATTGCGTAGCTGGGTTATGTGTGCTATTTATTAAGAGCGTAGAGTTGTACCAAACCGTATCCGATTGCCCCGATATAAGATCTATCATTTTCATATTCCGTACGGGCGATGTGGTTCCAGTCCATGCGCAAGGTACGGGGGCTAAGGGTTGTCCTACACAGGGTGAATTTACAAAGTGCCCGGTGCTGGTGCTGTATATAGCATTGTGATATATAATATAAAGGGTATCGGTAAGTGTGGCAAAAGAATTATCTGTAGTACTAACACTGTTACTGGTAACCATAAGCACATTAGCATAGCGGGGTAAAACGCCTCCTATAGGTTCTATCAATTTACCGCAACCGTTGGTAATAGTAGCTTGTAAACTGGCTGTAGTAGCGGGGTTGGTAGTAATACCCATCCACGTCTGTCCTCCTGGCCACTTGCCGGGGTTAGCAGGGTTGGCGCCGCTCCAAGAAGCGATTGTTAAGCTTGCTGTATTAAGCGGATTAGGGCCTACCTTAAAGGTAAACATTTCGTTATTTTGTTCTAAAGAAGTGGCATTGCAGGCATCTACCAAAATAGAAGTAAGCTCTAATGCTTTAGTGGGGTTTACTTGCGCATAAAGCCCTTTGGCTGCTAGGGCAAAAACGAAACCGAATTGTATTATTTTCTTCATAAGGGTATTTTTATTATTTGATAATCATTATTTTTTTGTGAATAGGATTAGATCCTTCTGTTTGATATACTAATACGTAAAGCCCCGGCTTTTCTGGAGCGGATATTGATACGGCATTATTTCCTTCGCTATAAAAATTTTGAGATGTATATAGTTCTGCCCCCGAAACATCATACAAAGAAAATTTTATATTTTTGGGATAGTCTAAGACAAACCGAGCGTTGATATCGTCGGCATCATGATTATAAAAAGCAACTACATTTTCTTTTTGCTGACCTAAAGAACTAATATAATTTCCTACAGTAATAATAACGCTGTACTGTGCGTTGCCGTTAAAATCTACCTGTTTTAATCGAAAATAAGGTGTTTTTCCTAGCGCCTCATTTTCTATAAAGTAGCAACTATATTCGTTGATATGTGTGCTGTTGCCTTGCCCTTTTATCCGTTGGTATGTGTAAAAATGAATGCCATCAAAAGAATACTCTACATCAAAATAATTATTATTTAACTCTTCGGCTGTTGCCCACTTTATCAAAACCGTTTGGTTATCTATTTGATTTGCGGTAAACGCTATTAAATTAACAGGCAGCACAATAACTCCGCAGGTAGGGTTTCCTGAAGTAAAGGTATAAGTCAATATCTCATCGCAGCGGTTGCTTGCATAGCTTATGGTTATTTGCGCCGTAGCAGCAGGCGGAGCTTGATAGACGAGGCGCGCGTAGCCATCTGCATTAGCGCATCCGTTATTTATATCTGCTGTAGGATACGTATTGATTCCCGCAGAAACGCTATAAATACCACAGGAAGCCACTGATGTAAGGGTAGCGTATTGCGAAATAAGGGCGCCTCCGCTACCCGATATATGTATTTCGTCGCCCCCGTCCATACCGGCATCGGCACAACTGGCCCCTCTTTTACTAAATTGGGCTTCGGCCGTATAAGTACAACCGGCTGTAATGGTAAATGTTACGGATTGCGTGTACGTTTTACAAGCCGGCGTACCAGAGCAAGTAACATTGGCCCCACCGGCACACAAAACAAGAGAAGCCGAATTGCCTGAAAAAGGACCTAATCCGTACGATGTTTCATCGCAATTATTATAACAGCCATAACCCGACGGATTGTTTGTTTGCAGGGCTGCGCAATTACTCATCATGCCCGAAACGGGAGATTGAGCCCTCATAAACAAAGAAGAAAAAACTAAAAAACAGAATATATAAACACCCTTTTTCATTGTATAAAACGAGGCAAATGGTTAGAACTAAAAAGCCCATAGGGTGTTCATTTGCTTATGCAAAGATAATACAAAAAATATAATTTTATGTTAATTATGTAGAATTTAACATAAAAATAATACCGTCTTATTACAAAACCATTGCTAGGCTAAGGGCTTCGCTTTTTTATTTAGCGAATTTGCTCTTTAGTGCTGCCAAAGCCGATTGCATATCATTAGCGTCGTAGTTCGGTGTCTTTTTTGAGGAAGATGGCGTTGCGGCAGGTGTATTTGGGTTGCCTTTCATAGAAAGTGATATGCGATTTCTTTTTAAATCTACCTCCAACACCGTTACCGTTACTTGCTGATGCACTTTCACAATTTTATTTGGGTCATCTACAAACGTATCGGCTAAATGCGAGATATGTACCAAACCATCTTGATGTACGCCCACATCTACAAACGCTCCAAAATTAGTAACATTAGTAACAATACCTGGAAGTTTCATGCCTTCACGCAAATCATTAGGACTATTAACGCCTTCGGTAAAAGAAAACAACTCAAACTCTTTCCTTGGATCGCGGCCTGGTTTTTCTAATTCGTTTACAATATCTTTTAGGGTGGGTAAACCAATGGTATCGCTTACGTAATTTGTTATTTTTATTTGCTTGCGCAATTCTTTATTGCCTAATAAATCCGATACGGTGCATTTTATATCCGTAGCCATTTGTTCTACAACCCGATAACTTTCTGGGTGTACCGCACTTTTATCTAAAGGGTTATCCGATTTATTGATGCGTAAAAAGCCGGCACATTGCTCAAATGTTTTTTCTCCAAGCCCCGATATTTCTTTTAAATCCAACCGGTTTTTAAAAGCTCCGTGCTCGTTTCGGTAGGTTATAATATTTTGTGCTAACCTACTGTTTAAGCCCGACACATAAGTCAGCAATTCTTTGCTGGCTGTATTTAATTCCACTCCTACTGCATTTACGCAACTGCTTACCACTTCGTCTAATTTGTTTTTTAGTTTTGCTTGGTCCACATCGTGCTGATACTGCCCTACCCCGATGGATTTAGGATCTATTTTTACCAATTCGGCTAAAGGATCGGCAAGTCTTCTTCCTATAGATACAGCGCCGCGCACCGTAATATCCTTATCCGGAAACTCTTCGCGTGCTACTTCCGAAGCCGAATAAATAGAAGCCCCGCTTTCGTTTACCATAATAACGGCAATTTCTTTAGGAAGCACATCAATAGCTCTAATAAAAGTTTCGGTTTCTCGGCCGGCGGTACCGTTCCCTATGGCAATTGCTTCTACCAGGTATTTAGCGCAAAAAGCCAGTACTATGTTTTCGGCTTCTACTTTTTTTTGCTGAGGATAAATTACGGCATCAGCTAATAATTTGCCTTGCTTATCCAGTGCTACCACCTTACATCCGGTACGAATACCGGGATCTATAGCTAATATCGCTTTCTGCCCTAAGGGCGAGGCTAATAACAGCTCCCTGATGTTTTGAGCGAAAACTTCAATCGCTTTTTCATCGGCCCATTCTTTTGTATGACTGCGCATTTCTGCTTCTATAGAAGGTTGCAACAGGCGACCGTAACCATCTTCAATAGCCAATACTATTTGTTCGGAACATGTGTTTTTTGCTTTTACAAAAATTCGATGAAGCAAATCCAAGGCATCTTCTTCAGGAGGCTTAATATCTAAAAATAAAAAATCTTCTTTTTCACCGCGGCGCATAGCCAATAAACGATGAGAGGGGCATGAAGATAGGGGCTCCTCCCACTCAAAATAATCCGAAAACTTAGCCCCATCTTCTTCTTTCCCTCGTACTACGCGGCTTTTTATTGTGGCCTTTTGTTTAAAAAGGTTTCTTGTTTGCTCACGCGCTAAGGCATTTTCACTTACTATTTCTGCTATAATATCGCGTGCGCCCTGCAAAGCATCGGCTGTAGAAGAAACTCCTTTTTCGGTGGATATATAGGCACCGGCTTCTTCTTCTAAAGAAGTATTTTGTTGTAGTAAAATAAGATGTGCCAAAGGCTCTAATCCCTTTTCTTTTGCCATAGTTGCCTTGGTGCGGCGTTTGGGCTTATAAGGCAAATACAAGTCTTCCAAGGTGCTTAGTGTTTCTGCATCTAAAATTTTTTCTTTCAAATCTTCGCTTAGCTTGCCTTGCTCTTCAATAGATTTTAAAACAAAAGTTCTGCGTTTCTCTAATTCTCTTAATCGACTAATTTCATCACGAATTTGTGCAATAGCCACTTCGTCTAAGCTGCCCGTTACCTCTTTACGGTAGCGTGCGATAAAGGGAACCGTTCCGCCTTCATCTAACAAGCGAATGGTAGCTACTACTTGCTTTGCATCTATGTGTAGGGTATCGGCTGCTTTAAAAAAAAGGAGTGTTTCTGTCATAAAAATATTTGTGCTAAAATAAGGAGATGTTACAAAAAATAATTTTTGTTTTTTGAACATATAGGCAACTTACGCAAAAACAACCTCTTACCTTTTCGGAGCCTTAGCTTTTAACTATTTAATGGTGCTATACAGAAGGTATGCTTCTTTTTTAGGAGTAACATTCTTCTAGCTATCTCTTGTTTTTTATTTTATCAAAAGCAAGAGGAAACCAAGCCGTAAATTGTGCGGGATTTTTTTTCAGTTGTTTTTCTATTTCAAAAACAGAGAGGTATTGATACGCGCTTACCTCATTTTCATTTATTAGAGGTTGTGCGTCGGTATAACCAAGAAACACGTGATCTAATTCGTGTTCGAACAAACCACTTCCTAAAGATGTTTTATATATAAAGCTAAAAGAAAAATGCAAAGGACAATTTATGCCCATTTCTTCTTGCAAGCGGCGCTGGGCTGCGTGTAGCGTCATTTCTTTAGGGCGTGGGTGGGTGCAGCAGGTATTGGTCCATAAACCGGCCGAGTGATATTTGGTATTTGCCCTTTTTTGCAGCAAATAATCCCCCTGTTTATTAAAAACAAAAACCGATATTGCCCGATGCAAATGAGGCTGAAAGTGAGCCTGCATTTTTTCCATAGAACCCAGTTCCTCATCTTTTTCATTAACCAATATAACGAACTCTGTATTCAACTATGCTTTTGTTATGGCTTTATTAATGGCTTTTATAAGGGCTGGTCCCTCGTATATAAAACCGGTATATATTTGAATTAAATCTGCCCCTGCTTGTATTTTTTCAAGAGCGTCAGCAGGGCTGTGTATGCCTCCCACACCAATAATAGCTACATAAGGAGGTAAGTGTGCTCGCAAAAAACGAATAATTTCAGTACTGCGTTGTGCAAGGGGTTTGCCACTTAGTCCGCCTATGCCCATAGCTTCTACTTCTGTAGTGGGTGTTTTTAAATAACTTCGCGATGTGGTTGTGTTGGTGGCAATAAGCCCCGCTATTTTTGTTTCTACAACAATTTCTATAATATCTTTCAGTTGGGTATCGGTAAGATCGGGAGCTATTTTTAAAAAAATAGGTTTTCTATTTTCCTTTTTTTCATTTTCTTTTTGTAAGGTATTCAGCAATTCGGTTAGCGGTTTTTTTTCTTGCAAATCTCTCAGGTTAGGGGTGTTGGGCGAGCTTACGTTTACTACAAAATAATCTACTACATCAAATAAAGCGTGAAAACAGATAAGATAATCTTGTACGGCTTGTTCGTTGGGCGTAATTTTATTTTTCCCGATGTTCCCTCCTACTACTACATTTTTATTTTTTCTTTTTGCTAAGCGAACTACAGCCGCATCTACGCCATCGTTATTAAACCCCATTCTGTTAATAAGAGCTTGGTCTTTAGGCAGCCTAAACAAGCGTGGTTTTTCGTTACCGGGCTGTGCTTTTGGGGTAAGCGTTCCTATCTCAATAAAACCAAATCCCATACAAGTCAACTCATCAATTAACAACGCGTTTTTGTCTAAACCGGCAGCTAAACCCACTTTGTTGGGAAACGTAATACCCGCTACCTTTGTGCCGGTTGCTTGAGATGTATTGGAGAACCAAGCAGTTGTTGTTTTTTTTAAAAAAGAAAAACGTAAGAAAAGACGTAAAGCAAAAAAAGCTACATGATGCGCTCGCTCGGGGTTAAACAAAAACAGAATCGGTTTTATACAATTTTTATACATGCCTTAGGTGCTCTTTATATTTTTGAGCTGCATCGTGCAGCGATTTTTTTATAGGAATAAAACTGTAGCCAAGATCTTTGCAAACTTTAGTGTTATCGTAATGCGATTGGCTGTATAATAAATAAGCCATTTCATGAGTAAGAGTTGGTTTTTTTTGAGTGATGAACGACCAAAAAGAGTCGCATATCCAAGCCAAAGTAAGAATTGTTTTTCCTACTTTGATGTTGCTTTTTCTTTTATTAAAACTTTCTTGAAGTGTATGCGTAATTTCTTTAAATGAACAATTTTCGGCGTTTAAAATATAACGGTGGTTAAACTTTTTTTCGTTCATAAGTTGTATCATGCAATTTACCACATCACGCACGTCTATATATCCGTTTATTCCTTCGGTATATACCGGCACTCCTCTATAGCACCTGGTAATAATTTCGGAGCTGCTTTGCCCCCAACAACCCGGCCCTATTATGGTAGATGGGTTTACCACCACCACGTTTAGACCTTCGGCAGCACCGCGCCATGCCTCAAATTCGCCTCTGTATTTGCTAATAGCGTAAGAGGAGTTTTCGGAAGATGTTTTCCATACGGATAGTTCGTCAATATATTTTTTGTGTGCTTGCACTTGCAGTGTTACGATAGAACTTACATGACAGAATTTTTCAACCTGTTGCTCTAAGGCAAGGTTTACAACATGGGCTGTTCCTTCGGCATTTATGGCGTACAGTTGCTTCTTGTCTTTTTCAACTAACGAAACCATGCCCGCACAATGATACACTTCGCTAATACCTTCAAAAGATTCTTTCAGCGAAAAATAATCGGTAACATCGGCTTCTGCCCAATCTATAGAGGCAAACAAGGATTCTACATCTTGAGTATAAAAAGAAAATACTTGTTTTACCGCTTCTTTTTTTGCTGCATCTCTATAGAGCGCACGTACTTTTTTTTGCTGCAAAGCTAACTTTGCCAACAAATGGCTACCTAACAATCCCGTTGCCCCTGTTACCAAAATCATGTTTAAATAATTGGATAAAAAAAATAAAGAGTTGCAACAAGAAAGCCTATAAAAAAGCCGGCGTACAATTGCTTAGGGGTATGTGCCTCTAAATACAAACGAGCAGAACCAACAATACCAAAAAGAAGCAAGCATCCACAAATAGTGGTAAGCGTTTCGTTTATTGAGAAAATTTTTTCGTAATAATAAAAAATACCTAAACAGCCTCCTATAGCTGAAGCATGAGCGCTTATTTTTATGAAAAAATTAAAAACAAAATCAACAAAAACAATACACAACGAAACCATAGCTATTTGCTTGAATAACAATATAGCGTGCATATTGTCAAATAAATATACTAAACCAAAATACAGCATCATCGTAGAGATATAAGGTACTATTCTTTGCTTTGCTTCTTGCATTTTAAAATCGTGTAAAAAGCCTATTTTTTTTAATATGAAAATGTTTAGCAACGGTATTATTACTGAAAAAAGAAGCGTTAAAGCCAATAAGATGTTTTTTTCTCTAAGTGGTATAAAATGGGCAACGGGCGTATTAGAAAAAGTAAAGTAAACCACTACGTAGCTTAGCATAAAAATAGGGTGAAACACAAAAGAGATGATTTTAGCTATGATGTTCATTTTTTTTCCATTTTAAAAAATAAAAATAAGCCGTAGAAGCCAAGCCAAAAGCAAAGGGAATGCCGGCATAAAATTTATACTCTACGTGATTAAAAAATTCGCAACACATCCAATAAGCATTTGCTACAATCCAAAAAGAAATGGCGATATTTATATACACATCATCGGTTTTTCTTGTAATGTATGTTATAAAAAAAGCGAATGATACCGTTGGCGTAATCATAATAATGCCCGGCACTTTCCATTCCATAAGCCAACAAGTATCTTTTAATAGCCACAGCACAATATGCAAATTTTCTATCTTGCGTATGGATAAATTATTTTTCATAAACTAAGCGGTAAAAAAATGTCAGCTGTTGTAAATGCAGAAAAAACAAGACTTCCAACACCATTTACCGTGCCAAAAGCTATATTTACTTTGCTAAAATCATTGGGTTTTACCAAACGGTGTTGGTATATTAAAAGCATAATAAAACAAGATGTGCCTAACCAATAAAAAAGACTAAATTTGCCATACATACCCACTACTACAAGCAAAACAGCTGTAATGGCATGGGTGATTTCAGAAAATGTTAAGGCGGCTTTTGTGCCTAACCAAGCTGGTATCGAATTTAATTGATGTGCTCTGTCAAAATCGGCATCAGGCAGGGCGTAAATAATATCAAACCCTCCACTCCACGTAAATACAACCAGCGAAAGCAATATGGGTAATACACTAAAATACCCGGTAACCGATAAGTAAGCTCCTATAGGCGCTAAGCTTAAGCCTACTCCTAAAATTAAATGACACAAAGGGGTAAAACGCTTGGTGTAGCTGTACCCTAAAACAACCGCTAAGGCTACAGGCGATAAGTAAAAACAAATAGTGTTAATAAAATAAGTGGTAAGCACAAAAGCCAAAGACGATACCAGGGTGAGTAATAAAGCAGCCGTAGGGCTGATAACCCCTGCCGGCACCTCTCTGTTTTTAGTACGTGGGTTTAACGCGTCAAACTTTCGGTCTATATAGCGATTAAAAGCCATAGCGGCACTGCGGGCAAACACCATGCACAAAAGCATATAGATCATTTTTTTTACATCAAAAACAAATCCTTCTTTGTAAGCCAACAAAAAACCAATAAGCGCAAAAGGCATTGCAAATATGGTGTGGCTAAATTTAATGAGGGATAAGTACTGATTAAATTTTTTAAGCATTTTTTTGTTTAAAAATGAGTGCGTAAAGGTAGCATTAAAGTCTAAATAAAAAGTATTTTTACCGAAGTGAGCCAATCAACTGATAAAATAATTTTAGGTATTGACCCCGGAACCGTAATTATGGGTTTTGGCCTTATACACATTAAGGGTAGTGAAATGCACTTGCTGAATCTTGATGTTGTAAAACTAAAGAGCGACGACGACCACACTTTACGATTACAAAAAATTTTTGAGGCAGTAACCGGTATTGTAAAAGAACACAAGCCCGACGAGTTTGCTATTGAAGCCCCTTTTTTTGGAAAAAACGTACAAAGCATGCTAAAATTAGGACGTGCGCAAGGGGTGGCCATGGCGGCTGCGCTTAATTTTAATATACCTATTTTTGAGTACTCCCCCAAAAAAATAAAATTAAGCATTACCGGAAATGGAAATGCTGCTAAAGAGCAAGTTGCCGCTATGCTGCAGCAAATTTTAAAATTTACCAATACAAACACCTATTTAGATGCTACCGATGCTTTAGCAGTAGCGGTTTGCCATCACTTTCAAACAAAAAACACACAGCACGGGGCTGCTAAATCGTATAAAAATTGGAATACTTTTTTAAATGACAATCCTAACCGAAAAGCCTAAACTACCGAGGTGAAATATACGCAGCTATTTCTTCTATAATGATTGCATCGCTTTTTTTTTCGGTATTTATAGTATAATGCGCTTGCGAGTAAAAAGGCTCTCTTTTTTGTATTAGGTCTAATAATGCGTGCCTTACTTCATCTAAAGATAAATCCAAAAACAAAGGGCGTTTGTTGTTTTTTTTGATACGCTCAGCAAGAATTTCTACCGGCGTATTCAAATAAAAAAGAGTTCCTAGCGACTGTATTTGCTGCATATTATTATTAAAACAAGGGGTGCCGCCGCCCAAAGAAACTATTGTGTTGTTATTTTTTTTGCTTAACCCCAACAGATGTTCGGTTTCTATTTTTCTAAAATGTTCTTCGCCTTTTTCTAAAAAAATTTGGGTAATGCTTTTTTGCTGGGCGTTACTAATTTGTTTATCCAAATCGTAAAAAGAAAACGATATTTTTTTAGCTAAATTTCTTCCAATACGGCTTTTACCGCAGGCGGGCATTCCTATTAAAAATACCATCATGCTTTTTCTATGGCTTTTGTTTTATCGTATTTAATAAATAGGTTAATCCATATAAGGCGCGCCTTTCTGTAAATGGTAGTCCACAAAAGCAATAGCGAGATGATATAACTTATTAAAAAAAACATAGAGCCAAAATCAAAAAGCACATTTGTTAATCCAAACAAAATCAGCCCCCAAGCCACATCTAAGCCGTAACTTACATACATAGCTCCGTAATAAAATCCAGTTTCGGGGTTAAAACTTTGCCTGCAAACCGGACATTCGTTATATTGTTTGTCAAAATTTTTTAGATGAAGTGGGTTTTTGTAGATAAAAAAATGGCCTTGGTGGCAACGAGGGCATTTATTATACAAAATGCTGTACAATTTAGAATCTTTCATGTGCTATTTACCGCTGGGACAGGTTATTACATAAGCGTCATCGGGAATGTTGGTTTTTGCAATGGCAGCAAAGCCTCCGGCCACATCTATAAGGTGTTTGTATCCTCTGCTTTTTAAAATAGAAGCTGCAATCATGCTTCTGTAACCGCCGGCGCAGTGCACATAATAGGTTTCGTTTTTATTTAAGGTTTCTTGCCAATTAGTAATAAAATCAAGTGGTTTGTGTGTAACATCGGCTAAATGTTTAGCCTCATACTCGCCCGGTTTGCGCACATCTAATACCGTTGTTTTCTCTGTCTGAAACTGTTTAGAAAAATCATCAGCTGTAATTGAATTTATTTTTTCAATTGTTTTTCCTGCCTGTATCCATTCTTTTATACCTCCCTTTAAATACCCTACGCAATTATCGTAGCCAACACGAGCCAAGCGCATTACGGTTTCTTCTTCTTTTCCTTCCGGAGTTATCAATATAATGGCTTGTTTTAAATTACTAATAAGCGCTCCTACCCAGGGGGCAAACTGTCCTTCTAAGCCTATGAACCATGCGTTGGGCACGTGTGCTTGCGCAAATTCGGTAGCTTTTCTTACATCTAAAATCAAAGCTCCTTTTTTTATGTGTTGTTCAAAACTTTCTACGCTAAGTGCTTGATTTCCTTGCTGCATCACCGTATCAAAAGAGTCGTAGCCTTGTTTGTTTAAGGCTGCATTTTTAGCAAAGTACTGGGGTGCAGGAAGAATACCGCTGGTAAGCTCTTTTACAAAATCTTGCTTCGATATATTGGATAGTGCGTAATTTGTTTTTTTTTGGTTTCCTAAGGTATCAAAAGTTTCTTTGCTCAAATTTTTCCCGCAAGCAGAACCCGCTCCGTGTGCGGGATACACCAATACATCATCGGGCAAAGGCATTATTTTATTACGAAGCGAGTCGTAGAGCATACCGGCTAAATCTTCTTGACTTAAATTTGTTTTTATGGCTAAATCGGGGCGCCCTACATCGCCAATAAAAAGCGTATCACCGCTAAAAATGCAATGTGGTTTTTGCTGCTCATCTAATAATAAATAGGTGCTGGACTCTAAGGTGTGTCCGGGCGTGTGCAGTACTTTTATGGTTAATTTTCCTATTGTAAATGTTTCGTTATCGGCCGCTACATAACTTTTGTATGTGGTTTGAGCCTGCGGCCCATATACAATTTGTGCGCCTGTTTTATTAGCCAAATCAACATGCCCCGAAACAAAATCGGCATGAAAATGAGTTTCAAATATATATTTTAACGTAGCATTATGCTCTTGTAATAATTTAAGGTAGGGCTGCGTTTCTCGCAGTGGGTCAATGATAGCCGCCTCTCCTTCCGAAGATATAAAATAAGCGCCTTGTGCTAAGCATTGTGTGTATAATTGTTGTACCAACATAGTTGTTTTTTTAATGATACAAAAGTACGTTTTTTTTCTTATTCCTCAAGGCTATATACCACCATACCGCTTCGTATTTTGGGTTCTACCCAAGTCGTTTTAGGGGGCATAATGCCATTCTCATCAGCAATATGTTTTAGCTCGGTCATGCTTACAGGAAATAGGCCAAAAGCTATTTGATATTTTCCGTTATCTACTTGTTTTTTTAACTCATCCATGCCTCTTACTCCCGGTATAAAACCTACCCGTTTGTTGGTGCGCAAATCGTCAATACCTAAAATAGGTTTTAATATGTGGTTCGACAAGATAGAAGCATCTAAATTAGCCACAGCATCTTGGTCGCCGCAAATTTCGGGTTTGGCTACCAGTTCGTACCACTTACCTGCTACATACATGCTGAATTTGTGCTTATGTTCGGGCTTATAGGTATTTTGATTGTGAGGCAGCAGCCTGAATTTTTCTTTTATTTTTTCTAATATATCGGGAACAGAATGGTTATTTAGGTCGGTAGCGGCTCTATTAAAGTCAAAAATTTTAAGTTGATTTTCTGAAAAGAAAATACCCATGTAGTAGTTGTAAGGCTCTGAGCCGGTGTGATTTTTGTTTTTTTGTTTTAACTCTTGAGCTAGCTTTGATGAAGAGGCAGAGCGATGGTGCCCGTCGGCTATGTATATGGCCTCTATTTTTTCAAATGTTTTGCGAATGGTTTCTGTATTTTTTTTATCGCCAATAACCCAAAGTTTATGGCGCACCCTATCGGTAGTAGTAAAGTCGTAAACGGGGTGTTTTATTAAGTAATGATGAATAATATCGGATATGGTTGCGTTGTCTGGATAAAAAAACAAGACCGGCTCAGCATTAAAATCGCACACCTCTAAGTATTTTTTTAGCTTTTCTTCTCGGTCTTGCAGGGTTTGTTCGTGTTTTTTTATAAGTCCATTTTCGTAATCGCTTACTGCGCTGCACCCTATTATGCCGGTGTATATATGCCCGTTTTTTATTTGTTGATACAGGTAGTAGCAAGGCTTGTGGTCTTGTATAAAAATTTCTTCGTGAATAAATTCAAGGAATCGTTTTTTTATTTTTTTTAATCGTTCGGGCGAAGCGGGTTTAGTACGTTTTCCGTCCGAAAAATCAGGGTTAATAATTTGTAAAAACGAATATGGATTGGTTTCTAATTTATGCTTTAAGGTTTCTTTTGGGTAATTATCGGCGCTGCGCGAAACCACCATGTGCGCCTTATCGGCAGCGGGGCGTATGCCTTTGAAAGGAATAATTGTAGCCATATACCGTTAATCTCTTATAGGTTTTATTTTTTCTTTAATAATAAAGGCATTCGGAAAATCGGGCTGTATTTGTTTAAACACGGTGTAAGCTTCTATGTGTGTTTTAAAGTTGCCCACCACAATAACAAAGTTGGGCTGTTGGTATTTTTCGTAAGCAGGTATGCCTCGGTGTTTTTCAGAAAATTTTTGTTTTACCTCGCGCGCTTTTGCTTTATCGGCTCCAAAATGTATTTTTATGCGGTACCCATTGCTCTCACCTTCGGTTTTCCTGTGATAGTCTGCGCATTTTTCGCTTAAATTTTTTAGTTGCGCCTCATTGTCTTGCCCTTGAGCCCAAGCAAGCATAGATAAAAAACAAAACGCAAGACACAACAAAAACTTCATACCGCAAATATGCACTTTATTGCAAAATAATAAAAGCCTGATTTTTGATTTCTACTTTTTATAGAGCATATTTTTGTTTTTTATATTAAAAATATATGTATCTTTGCGCTCCGTTAAAAAAACGGCCCGTTGGTCAAGGGGTTAAGACGCGTCCCTTTCACGGACGAATCAGGGGTTCGATTCCCCTACGGGCTACCAAAGCGGCATAGTAATATGTCGCTTTTTTATTCGCTATAATTAGAGTAACGGTAAGCGGTTTATTAGGCAGCAATGCGCTAAGTCCATCTTTACAATTGAAATAATTCCACGCATCGCAATAAACGCACTATTCAAAAATGGGGCATTTAGCACTAATTCAATATATTTTTAGACTACTAATAGCCGATACTCCCTGCGCCACAAGAAAAAGAAAACGTATCTTTACAGCATGAAAAAAACATTTGTTACTTTTTTCTTTTTATGCAGCGTGTATATTCTTGCACAAAACAAAAATCAAGTTGATGCAAAAGGGCAAAAACAAGGCTACTGGGAAAAAACAGACCTTGCCACCAATAAATTAACCTACAAAGGAACTTTTAAAAACGACAAGCCTCAAGGGCTTTTTACGTATTACTACAAAGGTTGCGACAGCACGCACAGCAAGGTAGATTTTAGACAAGACGGAAAGGTAGCCTATGCCACTCTATACAACATAGATGGCACCAAGCAAGCAAAAGGAAAATACATACAAGAAAAAAAAGATTCTATCTGGAATTTTTACGATGCTAAAGGCGTGCTTATATCTTCCGAAAATTATATCGGAGGAAAAAAAGACGGGGTTTCAAAAGTGTTTTATGAAAATGGAGTTGTGTCGGAAGAAAAAAATTATAAAAACGGCCTGGAAGAAGGTGCTTTTAAATCCTATTACAGTGATAAAACCATAAAGTCAGAAGGTTCGTATTTTAATGGGCAGTTTAACGGAAAGTGCACCTGGTATTACCCCGGTAAAACAATAGCCGCACAAGGTTTCTATGAAAACGGACTGAAAAAAGGAGTATGGATATACAACAGCTCTGATGGCAAAAAACCTACTAAAGAAGTTTGGGAAAAAGGCAAACAACTATCAGATAAAGAAACCGAAGAATACTTTAAAAAGAAACAAGAAGAAAAAGCCACCTCTCAAAAAAAATAACATGAGCAAAAAAGGAAAAGTGTTGGTAGCCATGAGCGGTGGTATTGACAGCTCGGTTACGGCTATGATGCTGCACGAACAAGGCTATGAAGTATTAGGAATTACCATGAAAACATGGGACTACCAATCCTCCGGAAGCAGCACGCGAGAAACCGGTTGTTGCAGCTTAGATAGCATTAACGATGCCCGTCAAGTAGCTGTGAACCTGGGTTTTCCTCATTACATATTAGATATTAGAGGCGAGTTTGGTACTGCCATCATAGATAACTTTGTTGATGAATACTTAGCCGGGCGCACCCCCAACCCATGTGTATTATGCAACACGCACAT
Source organism: Bacteroidota bacterium (assembly GCA_018267475.1). Taxonomy (GTDB): domain Bacteria; phylum Bacteroidota; class Bacteroidia; order B-17B0; family Aurantibacillaceae; genus PALSA-968. Next base: position 85,649 of record JAFDYI010000023.1, read on the forward strand.
AAAATGGGAAGCCCTTTTAAAACGGGCTAACATGCTTGATTGCGAATTTATTGCCACCGGGCACTACGCGCAAGTGCGTAAAGAAAATAACCGTCATGTTGTTTATAGAGGAGTAGATACCAATAAAGACCAATCGTATGTGCTATGGGGGCTTACGCAAGAAAGCTTACAGCGCACCATATTTCCTTTAGGAAAGTACACCAAGCTTCAAATACGCCAAATGGCAGAACAATACGGCTTTGCCGAATTAGCCAACAAACCCGAAAGCTACGACATCTGCTTCATACCCGAAAACGATTACCGCGCTTTTTTAAAACACCGCCTACCTGATTTGGAACAAAAAGTAGAGGGAGGCTCTTTTGTTTTTAAAGGAGAAAAAGTAGGCACACACCGAGGCTACCCTTTTTACACCATCGGACAAAGAAAAGGATTGGATATAGCCTTAGGCGAACCCGTTTTTGTAACCAACATCATACCCGAAACCAATACAGTAGAATTAGGCACCAAAGATGATTTGCAAGAACAACAACTGTATGTGCGCGATTTTAATCTCATAAAGTTTGATGCCATACCCGCCGATTTTGTAGGGCAAACCAAGATACGCTACAAAGACCCTGGAACCTTAGCTACCATAAATACCGAAGGCGACAAACTACATGTATTGTTTCATGAAAAAGTAAGCGGTGTAGCGCCCGGCCAATCATGCGTAATTTATGATAATAACGACTTGGTAGCAGGAGGATTTATTGCACGAAAATAAAAAAATGAAAACACTCATAAAAAACGCCACCATAATAAACGAAGGAGAAACCTTTGTGGCCGACGTATTAATAGAAAATGAATTTATTATTAGTATAGAAAACAGTATTGATAATACTATTAACACCGAAGTGATTGACGCTAAAGGCTTGCATCTGTTTCCTGGGCTGATTGACGACCAAGTGCATTTTCGTGAACCGGGCTTAACACACAAAGGCGAAATATACACCGAAGCCAAAGCTGCCGTGGCCGGAGGCATAACCTCCTACATGGAAATGCCTAACACCAACCCGCAAAGCACTACTGTTGAAGAATTAGAAAAAAAATATACAAGAGCCGAACAGATTTCTTTGGCTAACTATTCTTTTTTTATGGGGGCCACTAACGATAATGTAGAGGAAATAAATAAAGTAGATTTTAGTAAAGTTTGCGGACTAAAAATTTTTATGGGCTCCTCTACCGGAAATATGCTGGTGGACAAAAAAGAAACACTCGAAAAAATTTTCTCTTCAGTAAAAGCACTAATAGCTACTCACTGCGAAGACGATGAGCTAATAAAACAAAATCAAAAAAGAATAATAGATGAATATGGAGAAGATTTGCCCCCCTACTTCCACCCTATTATTAGAAACGAAGACGCTTGCTACGCCTCCTCTTCTTTGGCCGTTTCTTTAGCAAAAAAATACAAAGCCCGGCTTCACATCTTGCATATATCAACCGCTAAAGAGCTTTCTCTGTTTGAAAACAAAACGCCTATAAAACAAAAACACATCACCGCCGAAGCTTGCATTCACCACCTTTGGTTCTCTGATGAAGATTATAAAACAAAAGGCAACTTTATTAAATGGAACCCCTCTATAAAAACAGCTTACGACAGAGATAAAATTCTTGAAGCCGTACTAAACGGCACTATTGATGTTATAGCCACCGACCACGCCCCACATACCTTAGAAGAAAAATCGCAAGCCTATTTAAAAGCGCCTTCGGGCGGGCCCTTGGCGCAACATAGTTTGCAAGCACTTCTTGATTTGTATCATCAAAAAAAAATAACGTTAGCTCAAATAGTACAAAAAACAGCGCACAACGTTGCCGATATTTTTTCTATACAAAAAAGAGGCTATATACGCGAAGGATATTATGCCGACTTGGTGTTGATTGACCTAAACAAACCACAAAAAGTAGAAAAGTCAAACATTTTATATAAATGCGGTTGGAGCCCCTTTGAAGGACATACCTTTCAATCCTCTATCGTTTCTACTTTTGTAAATGGGCACAAAGCCTATCATCAAGGTACGTTCAACGAAACAAAAAAAGGATCACGCTTGCTTTTTAATCGTTAATATCTTCTAAAAACCACATAAAGTGGTTACAATAAATGTTGAGTATTTAGGTAACGAGCACCCAAACTTTCTCATAACGAGTGTAAGCTTTGGGCACCGCTAAATACCATTTCTCTAAGTGCATACATTTAAAATTTAGTGCTACGAAAATTTTAAATGTATCGCTTAGCTGTAATCCTTTTTAATTCTTTTTTAAGCCGTAACAGCTACTAAAGGAGCAGCTGCTAAAATGTCGGCACTTGTTCCTGATGCGTATTGCTCAAAGTTTTTGATAAAAGAGGCTGCCAAATTTTGTGCTGTTTTATCGTAGTCGGTTTTATCTTTCCACGCATTTTTAGGCTCTAAAATATCCGAAGGCACCCCCTCGCAAGCTTTAGGAAAACGCAGTTTGAAATAAGGTATTTCACCATATTCGGCAGTATCTAATTTGCCGGTTAAAGCGGCATCAATCAAGGCGCGGGTATAAGATAGTTTAATGCGGTTTCCTACCCCATATTTACCACCTACCCAGCCGGTATTTAGTAGCCACACGTTTACTTTGTTTTTTTTCATTTTTTCGCCTAACAGGGTGGCGTACTTAGCAGGGTGCAAGGGCAAAAATACTTTTCCAAAGCAAGCAGAAAAGGTAAGGGTGGGCTCGGTAATACCCATTTCGGTACCGGCTACCTTAGCGGTATATCCACTAATAAAATGATACATAGCCTGTTCTGTAGTAAGTTTGGATATGGGAGGGAGCACCCCAAAAGCATCGCAAGTAAGAAAGAAGATGTTTTTTGGCACATTTCCAACAGCGGGATCTACGGAGTTTTCTATGTATGAAGAGGGGTAGCTTACACGAGTATTTTCTGTTTTTTCAATATCATCGTAATCAACGGTAACGGTTCCTTCTTTAAAATTGATGTTCTCTAACAGAGCACCAAATTTTACTGCATTAAAAATTTGAGGTTCTTTTTCGGCCGATAGGTTTACGCATTTAGCATAGCAGCCTCCTTCAAAGTTAAAAACAGAGTTATCGCTCCAGCCGTGCTCATCATCGCCAATTAGTTTACGGTTAGGATCGGCGCTTAGGGTTGTTTTTCCGGTACCCGAAAGTCCAAAGAAAATAGCGGTATCGCCCTCTTTACCAATGTTGGCCGAGCAGTGCATAGGCAGCACGCCTTTTTCATGAGCTAAGATGTAGTTGAGTACAGCAAAAATACCTTTTTTTATCTCTCCGGTATAGGCGGTTCCTCCAATTAAAATAATTTTTTTAGTAAAATTTAAAATAGCAAAGTTGTGCTGGCGGGTTCCGTCAATTTTAGGATCGGCGTTAAAACCAGGGGCGTTTATAATGAGCCATTCGTGCTTAAAAGTTTCTAATTCTTTTTGGGTAGGGCGCAAAAACAGGTTGTATGCAAACAGGTTGCTCCAAGGGTATTCGTTTACTACGCGTATGTTAATGCGATAGGCCGGATCGGCGCAGGCGTATGAGTCGCGCACATACAGGTTTTTTCCGGATAGGTAGGCCAACATACGGTGGTGCAGCACATCAAACTTGTCGGATTCAAAACGGTTGTTTATATCACCCCACCAAACGCTGTCTTTGGTGTTTTCGTCATATACCACAAACTTATCTTTTGGCGAACGGCCGGTAAACTCGCCGGTATCTATGGCCAAAGCTCCGGTATCGGATAAAATACCATGCCCTTGCACAATGCTTTCTTCTACTAATTCAGCCGGATGTAAGTTCCAGTACACTTCCATTGCGTTGCCTAAGCCAAGTTGAGCAACACTTTGATCTTTAGGTTTTAATCCAAGTTCGGTCATCATAATTTTAGTTAGTTAAGGGCGCAAAGATACAAAAAAAGCCTGTTTTTTTATCTTGTTTTTTTAACATAGAAGTTGTTTTTGTTAATTAAAAATTAACTAAAATTAGGATTTTATTGCACAACAGATTGATGCTCTGTTTAATAGCTTTAAAAGCTATTTTATGCTCCGGCAGGGGCTATCAAAATTGGTATCTTCTTTTACAAAAACTAAGCTTGTATCTTTTATTTTTGTTTTCACTTCTTTTACAAATTTTCGTTGTTTCTTTTTGCTAATTTCGTTTAGTTTAAATAACAAGTTGCGTTCGCCCTCGCGCCCCATTTGGCAAGTTTCATAGTTTATTTTAGGGCGGTAATTTTGTGCTAAGGCGCTTATCTCGTCAAATGATTTGCTGTCAATACCGGCTCCCTTGCTGGTAAAAGAAACAACCAGGCGGTAGGTTCCTGTTTTTTGCTGAACGATTTGAGCGTTTATTCTTCCTATTGCAAAAATAAAACTAAGGGTAAAAAAAAGCGTTTTCATGTGTGTTTTAGGGTTGTATTTTGTTACAAGTTTACTTTAAATCATAAATAGTGCCAAACTTTTTTCGGGCATAAGCCATAAAATGAGCAAAATTTAGTTTTTCACCGGTAATTTTTATGCACAACTCTTGTGCGGTATAATACTTCCCGTGCTGGTGTATTTTTTCGCGAAGCCATTTTAAAAGTGAAGCGGTATTTCCTTCTTCTATTTCTTGCAGCAGCGATGGATTTTCTTTTTGTGCCTGAGCAAAAAACTGGGCGGCATAAAAACTACCCAACGAGTAGGTAGGAAAATATCCAAAAGAGCCATGACTCCAATGCACATCTTGCAAAATACCTTGCGCCTGATTGGGCACCTCTATACTTAAATACTCTTTGTATTTCGTATTCCAATAGTCGGGCAATTCATTTACTTTTAATTTGCCTTCAAAAATTTGTTTTTCTATTTCATAACGTATCATTACATGAAAATGATAGGTTAGCTCGTCGGCATTGGTGCGTATAAGGGAAGATGCTACTTGGTTTGCTCCTTTGTAAAAATCAAGGGCAGACGTGTTTTTTAGTTGCTCCGGAAAGTATTTTTTTGCTAACGTAATATGGCGTTTCCAATAGGGCAAGCTGCGCCCCACGTTGTTTTCCCATAGGCGCGATTGCGACTCGTGTATGCCTAAGGATATAGCCTCGCCTAATGGGGTTCCGTATTGTTTGGCCGGCAAGCCTTGTTCGTATAGGGCGTGCCCTCCTTCGTGTATGCAGCTCCATATCATTTCGGCAAAGTCGTTTTCGTTGATGCGCGTGGTTACACGTACATCGTTTGGGCTAAAAGAGGTGGTAAAAGGGTGCGACGACACATCTTGCCTTCCTTTATTAAAATCAAAGCCCATCTGTTGCAGCAGTTCTATACCAAATTTCCACTGAGCATCTTTATCAAAATGTTGATGAAAGAAATGGTTGTTTACTTGTGGGGCTTCTTGTATTTTTTTTACAAAAGGTACTAATTCTTTTCTTACATCGGCAAATAACTCGTCCAAATCGGCTACCGTTGCTTTTTTTTCGTGTAGATTGAGCAGCGCGTTATAGGGGTGAGCTTCGTAGCCCAATATATCGCACTCTTGCTTTTTTAATTCGATGAGTTTTTCTAAATATGGGGCAAAAATGGTAAAATCCGATTCCTTTCGGGCTTGCTGCCATGCGTTAAAAGAAGCGCTGATGGCTTTGCTCATGTTTTCTACAAATTCGGTACTGTATTTTTTTTGACGGGCAAAATCTTCTTCTATCAACAAGGTGTTTTTTTGTTCTTCTTGACTTAAAGCCTTATTTTCTTTTGCTTGCTGTATTAAGCGCTGCGTATGAGAGCTGGTAAAAAGCTCATGCGAAATTCCAGAAAGAGTAGATAATTGACCTGCTTTAAATTCGGCAGCTTCTTGTGGCATGTAGGTTTCCTGATCCCAGGCCAAGGTGGCAGCGGCATAGTTTACATCGGCTATGCGTTGTATGTGTTGTTTTAATTCGGTATAACTCATTCGCTAAAGCTATGTATTTTTATTTTTAATGCTTTATTGTTTAGACGAAAGCCTTTTTATAATCGCTCTTGTGCCCATTTTCGCGCCTCAGCGTCGTACCCAAAATAATCCTCTAAAGATGGATTTAATACGTTTTTTGCTTTACTCATAGTATGGGCTACTACCTCGCTTATTTCTAAAAATGAAATTTTTTCGTGCAAAAAGGCCTCTACGGCTATTTCGTTAGCGGCATTGAGTACACAGGGCATCACCCCTCCTTGATTTAGGGCGGTGTAGGCGTGGGCTAAGTTGGAAAAGGTTTCGGTATCGGGTTTTTCAAATGAAAACAAAGGATATTTTGCAAAGTCAAATCGTTCAAAAGGCAAGGCAACGCGGTTGGGGTAGCTAAAGGCGTAGTGTATGGGTAGTTTCATGTCGGGCAATCCCAGCTGCGCTTTGATGCTTCCGTCGGTAAACTGCACCAAACTGTGGATAATGCTTTGGGGGTGTACAACCACTTCTATTTGTTGGGGTTTTACGCCAAACAACCATTTGGCTTCAATCACTTCTAAGCCTTTATTCATTAAGGTAGCCGAGTCAATGGTGATTTTGGCACCCATCGTCCAGTTAGGGTGTTTTAGGGCTTGGTGTTTGGTAATGTATTGTAATTCGTTTTTTGTTTTCCCTCTAAAGGGGCCGCCGCTTGCGGTAAGAATTATTTTTTCTATAGGGTTATGAAATTCGCCGACCAGACATTGAAATATAGCGGAGTGTTCGCTATCTACCGGGTAGATGTTTACCCCGTGTTCTTGCGCCAGTTTGGTAATAAGTTCTCCTGCCACCACTAAGGTTTCTTTATTAGCTAAAGCGATGTTTTTTTTATGTTTAATGGCCTGTATGGTAGAGGGCAAGCCGGCAAAGCCTACCATGCAGGTAAGCACAAGGTCGATGCTTTGCATTTCAACTATTTGTTCTACGGCTTGGGCTCCGGCATACACTTTTATATCGTACGAGGCGAGTGCTTGTTTTACGTGTTGGTACTTACTTTCATTAGCAATAACAACGGCATTGGGCTTATACTCTATGGCTTGTTGTATCAGCAAATCGGCGTTGGAGTTGGCCACCAGCACCTCGCATTCAAAAAAATGAGGATTGGCTTTAATAACTTGTAGGGCTTGCGTACCAATGCTTCCGGTGCTTCCTAATATAGCGATGTGTTTTTTTTTCTGCATGAAAAAAGGAAAAATGAATTATAGATGTTTTTTTACAGTGTGTAAAAATAGCTTCTTAGCATTGATTTTACAATAAAGTTCGAGATGTTTTTTACTATTTTACCTCAAATACCAAAGTTACCCCTTTTTTTATGGTTTAGGCTACGGTTAGTATTGTGAAATCTGGTTGTATTTACTAGGGTTTCTTAGCTCTAAGTTGCTTTTTATCTTAGTAGTTCAAAAAAACCTTTTTTTTCTTGTTTGTTTCCTTGAGAGTCAAGGTAAGTGAACACATAATAATAAGTGCCGGAAACGCATATAGAACCATTTTTAGTTTCACCGTTCCAGCCGGCATTTGCATCAAACCATTGATAAACTAAAGCCCCCCAACGGTCGTAAATTTTGAAATTAAAATTATTTAACCCAACGCTTTTAATAAAAAAAACATCGTTAATCCCATCTCCATTGGGCGTAAATACATTAGGAACATACAAATTATATTCGTTGATGGTGATGGGTTTTGTTGTTGTTGAAGAGCAGTTGTGATTTCCAATAGCCATTAGGGTAACGTTATACGTCCCAACTTCTGAGTAGGTATGTGCCGGGTTTATTAAATTAGAAGTATCGCTATTGCCGGCAACATCTCCAAAATTCCAATGATAACCTACTATGCTATCGGAAGAGGATTGATTGATAAATTGTACTTGTGGCGCAAGCATCGTTATAGGTTGTGGGGTATAATCAAAATCAACTACAGGCGCCGGATAAACAAGCACAGATGCCGTTGCCGTACTGGGGCACCGATTGGTAGTACCCGTTACGGTATAGGTAATACTGGTAGTATTGGTTGATGCAACGGTACTTCCGGTTGCCGTACTTAAGCCGGTAGTTGGCTGCCAATTATACGCACTTGCTCCGTTTGCAGTTAGCGTTGCCGCTGTGCCGGCACATATTGTAGCCGAGTTTACGGTTGTTGGTCCGTAGTTACTTACTTTACGAATACGGTTGTTTTCCCCATCTGTTAGATACAAATTACAAGCGTTTGCATCAAGGGCTATAGCACAAGGGAGACCTATTTTTGCAGCGGTTGCCAAGCCTCCGTCTCCACTAAAACCGCCTACGCCAGCCCCTTGATGGTTGTAGCTTGCCGGACCGCTGCCCACTACCGTTGTTATAATACCTGCTGTATCTATTTTTCGTATTCTGAAGTTTATAACATCAGCAAAATATAAATTACCTGCTGCATCTGAAACTATTCCTGCAGGGTTTTCTATTAAAGCTGCAATAGCGGGTCCCCCATCTCCGCTGTACCCTGTTAATACTGCGGAGCCGGCAATGGTGCTTATAATACCGGCTGTATTGACCTTACGAATAGTTGAAGAACCATTGTCGGATATATAAACATTGCCAAGGGGATCAACGGCAACACCCGAAGGGACTGCCATTGAAGCTAATGTAGCCGGCCCACCGTCCCCACTATAAGATGATTGCCTGTTGCCCGCTATGGTTGTTATAATACCCGATGCATCTATTTTACGAACAATATAACAGCCCGCATCCGAAATATAGATATTGCCTGCTGCGTCAAAAGCCATACCAGAAGTTTGTTGCAAGGATGCAGCTGTAGCCGGGCCGCCATCGCCCCCGCAATACATAGTGCCGGTTCCCGCAATAGTGCCTATTACCGTCGTTATAATACCGGCTGTATCTACCTTACGGATTACGCCTCCAAAGTCTGACATCATCGGTAAATACAAGTTTCCTGCGGCATCAAAGGCCATGCCTGAAATATTTTCTATTTGCGCCGCAATGGCAGGCCCTCCGTCGCCGCTATATCCGGGAGTGCCAGTACCTACTACCGTGGTTATAATGCCTGTTGCTATACTTACTTTGCGTATAACAGAATTATTGTCAAAAAAGAAAAAATTACCTAAAGCATCAACCGCCACCGCTGAAGGATTGTTTAGTTTTGCATTGGTGGCCGGCCCCCCATCGCCGCTATAGCCCATATTATTAGGTGGCGCCCCGCTCCCTGCTACCGTGCTAATTATTTGGGCTTGGACTATTCCGCCTCCTTTTTTTGCAAAAGGATACAATAAGATGACAATAAGTGTAAGTAAAAAACGCATTTTCATTGATTTTGTTTTTAATGTTTTTAATTTTTCTTAAAAAGTATTTTACCGAAAGAGCATTTGGCTTCAAGCTGCTCTTATGTTCTGCTTGTATAAAAAACATTAAATTAAAACACAGCGCCCAAGTCCATTCCGCAAATAATAAAAATCAAATGAGATACGTAAAAAGGATTTACCTTCGCAGGCTTTATTGGTACTGCTTCCTGCTATGATAGGTATATTATACGTAGTCATAGATGCAAAGATAATGCAACGAAAAACCGGAAGCAAATCATTTAACTATTATTAACTGTTTATGCTTGTGTTTAAGTAAAAAATCAACCGTTTTATTTTACTATTTTCTAACCGAAGAGAAGCGTTGCAAGCAAATAAGCTGGTCGTAATAGGTGCCGGGCTGTTTGTGATATACGTATATAGTATATTCATTTTCGGTTTCCCAGTGGGTGCCTTCTATTGGTTCGCACAGGGCAGCAGGCTTGCCATCGGGTAAAAAAACGTACATATAATCGTAGTATCCTTGTTTTAAATACAGGGTACACTCGTACCTCTTTTTAAAATAATTAAAAGTCATGCGGTTCTCTTTGCTAAACTGGTTGCTCAGCATGTTGCCTAATATATAGAAGTTGCCGTCCACCTGAGGAAAGTCAAACGGAAACGAGAAATGTACATAAGCATATTCCGCCGATATATCAATAAGGCTGCTGTCGCGTTCTTCTACCGTTATTAAAAAACGCCCGTCGATATCGGTTGTTTGAAAGTAGCGGGCATCGGTGCGCGGGGGGTCGGGCTGCAAATATACATGCCAATTATTGGCGCTATCGCGTGTTATTTTATCTGTGTTGCTGGTAACAAACTTAAAATTTTTGAAAACAGCAGCGCGGTATTCGTTGCCTCCTTCAAAAAGGTTGGTGCCATCGTCGTAGTCGTAGCTTAGTTCGTTTGGGCGCAGGTACAGGGGTTGCATGTTGTATATGGCGTTATCCCATCGGTTGTTTTGTTGCACTACTACTTTCAAATCACCCAATTGCGGAATGTTATAACCGGGGTAAAAAACGCTAAAATCAACTTCTTGTCGGTTGGTAAAATCTACGCTATCTATGCTTCCGGTGCCTCGGTGTATGTTGGTTTTAATGCTAACCTTATTGGTATATACCATAAACCGGCGCGTAAAAGCGGGTTTTTCTTTGTTGTTATCTAAATATACCAGCAAAATATAGTTTCCGGATTTGGTTACCTGCATGTTGCCGGTGGGAAACGACCACGTGTAGTGTGTATAGCGCTGCGTAGTGCCCGCAGAAAAGGTAGCGCCAAAAAGTTGTTCTTGAAAAAAAGGACTTAAGTATTCTTGAGGCATCAAATCAGATGGTTTCCAATAGGCGTCGCAGTGAATAAGGGTATAGTAATAAGTTTTATTGTCGGCCTCTAAATCATCAAAGGTAAAAGTGAGTTGCTGCCCCGAGTTAAGCTCTATTACCGGGTTTGAGAGCACAAAGGCACTTTGGTAAAACAAAATGCTTTTTATATTAGGTACATAGGTCCAATCATCATAACGCAAGGCGTTGCTGCTTACGTATTCATCGTTTTTTGAGGTGTCTTTTTGCGCTTGCGCGGCTATGTTTAAAGACAAGAATGCTATCCCAAATACAAACTTTTTCATGGTTCGGGTATTATGTTTCCACTTCCGCTTATTTGTTTATTCAATTTACTGATAGCGCCCGAGTAATAAATGTTTCCGGTGTACTGTACTACGGCATCTAATTCTCCATTTACATTTACATGAGCCTCTCCGGTAGCATTGTACAAGATAAAACAGTAGTTTGCTGTTAAATCATGGGCATATAAAAAACTTTCTCCTTGCACGTTTACAAAGTGTTGTTGGGTTTGCCCGCTTACATGGGCATCTCCAATACCAAAAATGTGCCCCCATAAGCTTTGAGTGTTTACTTGCAGGTATGCGTTGCCCGAGTTGCGCAAATTGTAATCAATACTTTTTTCTACTAACGTGTTTTGCGAGTATATATTGCCTACCCCATCTTGAATAAAATAGCGTACATGAGGTGCTGTAATGTAAACACTAACGCCATTGTGGTCGCCACGAACAAAATTACATTTATTGTTATTTTTTATTTGTAGTACGCTGTCCACCACTTGGGTAGTGATATTACTCATTAAATTACTACCTGTTTCTACGCTTATGGTACTATTTGTTAGGGTGGTATCTTGTTTGTAATAAACTTCTATTTTATCAAAAGCCTGAATGGTATTAAAAGGAGTGGTGATAGCGCGTATTTCTGTAGTTTCGTGCCCACGGGGCTTAAAGCAATCGCATGCGTTTTGCTTGTTACACGAAAAAAAAAACATACTTATAATGGATAGTATAAGTATGTTTTTTAGGTAAGGCATTTTTATTTATTTTATATCTAGTAGCTCTACATCAAAAACCAGCCAAGCGTTAGGCGGAATTACCCCACCTGCTCCGCGTTCTCCATAGCCCAAATTGGGGGGAATAATAAGCTTTGATTTACCGCCTACTTTCATTAGTTGCAGTCCTTCCGTCCAGCCGGGTATTACTTGACCTAAACCAAAGGTTAGGGGTTGGCCTCTATCTACCGAGCTGTCAAATTTAGTGCCGTTTAGTAAAGTGCCGGTGTAGTGTACCGTTACTTGGCTGTTGGCAGTAGGCTGTGCGCCGGTGCCTTCTTTTTCTATAATATAGCGCAGGCCGCTGGCTGTGGTTTGCGCTTTGCCGTATTTTTCGTTTAGTGTTTTGTCCATTTCGGCTTTTTCTTTCGCTATTTTTTCTTCGGCTTTTTTGCCCACATTGGCTTTTTCTGTTTCAAAGGTTTTAGGCGCATCAAAGGCTTCGGCTTTTTTTCCTTTACGCAAAATGGTGATGGTTTTCATGGTATCGTTTTGGGCAATGGCATTTACCACTTCCTGTCCTTTTATTACGTGCCCAAACACCGTGTGCTTGCCGTTTAGCCAAGCGGTTTCTACGTGGGTAATAAAAAACTGACTCCCGTTGGTGCCAGGGCCTGCATTAGCCATAGATAAAATACCGGGGCCTGTGTGCTTTAAGGTAGTATCTATTTCATCAGCAAATTTGTACCCAGGGCCTCCGCTTCCGTTTCCATCGGGGTCTCCGCCTTGTATCATAAAGTTAGGTATTACGCGGTGAAATTTTAAACCGTTGTAAAAAGGAACGCCTTCGGCTTTGGCCGCATTTTTTATTTGTCCTTCGGATAAGCCGATAAAGTTAGCCACCGTCATCGGTGTTTTTTCATATTCTAGTTTTAGGTAAATATCGCCTTTGTTGGTGTTTATTTTGGCGTACATACCATCGGGCTGTTCTTTTAAAAATTCTTTATCCATTTTTGATATTTTTTGTTTGTGTTTTTTTTGTGCCGATACTGCCAATGTGCTTAGCATGAGCAGCGCTACTATTGCTTTTTTTATCATGGCGCGTATTATTTTTTCGGATTAATTTTTACTACCTCCATTTCAAAAACAAGAGGTGCGTAAGGGGGTATTACTTGGTTTCCTTGCGCCCCATAAGCTAGTTTGGAGGGGGCTAGAATAAGTACTTTGGAACCTTCATTCATGGTTAGCAGCACTTCGTCCCAAGCGGGAATTACTTGTTGCATGCCGGCATCAAATTTAAAGGCTTGTTGGTGTTTGCTTGAGGCGTCAAATTCGGTGCCGTTGGTAAGGGTGCCGCGGTAGCTTACTTCTACATTATCGCCTTTCGTCACTTTTTTTCCTTTCCCTTTTTGTTTTTCTACTATGTATAAACCGCTTTCGGTTGGTTTTACGGTTATTTTATTGTCGCCAAGGTATTTTTTTATCAAGCTATCTTCGGCTAAGCGGGCTTTTTCTTCAAGGGCTTTTTGTTTTGCTGCTATTTCTTTTTCAAGGGCATCTACGCGAGCTGATGAATATACGCTATCCACTTTTATGTGATACACTAAGTACCCCAGGCTATCCAACCCTTTAGGAATCGGCTGGTGGTATGATTTCTGAAACAAAGAGTCCACACGGATAGCAAAAGAAACGCTATCACCATCGTGCATTTTCATCATCATTTCAAACATATCGCCTTGGTATGCGGGGGCGCCTATGCGCACGGCTATAGGGCGGCCGGGTTGAGCCATTTTTATGTAATCGTACAAAACAGAATCTTTGTCGGTTAAAATGTTGTAACGCATAAACACTACATCGCCTTTGTTTATAGCTGTATTTTTCCCTTCTTTTTCTATTTTAAAATACGAACCCGATACTTCATCGTATCCTGAAAATTTGCCGTTGTTTTTGCAAGCACCTAAACTGAACAGAGCCGCAGCGGCTAACACCATTACTTTTTGCATTTTTTTGATTTTTTGTTTTTTTTAGTTTATATCTATAATTTCTATTTCATATACCATTGGCATATAAGGAGGTATCATACCGTTGCTACTACCTGTGGCGCCAAAAGCAAGGTGCGAAGGTAATATAATTTTTGCTTTTTCACCTTTTTTTAATCGCCCTAATGCCATTTGTAAACCGCTTACTAGTTGTCCCTCTTGCCCATACAGCAGTTCAAAAGGGGTGTTTTTTGTGGTATAATCAACTACGGTGCCGTCTAAAAAAAAACCTTTATAGCGTATTTTAACCTTTTTTCCTTTTTTTATAGAGTCTGAGGCAGTGCTTGTTATCATTTCTATAAAAGCATTGGGGGCAAACTCATGTACTTGCTTGCAATGGCTTGAAATATATTGTTGTATAAGCACAACTTCTTTTTTTGCTTTTTGTGCCCCTGTGTTTTTTATGCTGTCATTAAACAAGGCCATTTCTTTAGCACTAAAAGCATTCATAATTTTTACCGAAAATTTTACCGCAGTATCTTTTTGACAAAAAAAAGGGATTTCAGATTGAAATACTTGCCGGAAAAACTCTTTGGTAGGAAAAAGGTATTCTAGGCTATCGCCCACGGAAAAGCGATACAAATCTTGTAAAAAAAAAGCTGATTTTTTAGCAACAAAAAAAAGCCCCCCGGCATGGTGCTGGCTGTTCCAAAAAACAGAATCGGAGGTGGTTTTACAAACAGCTTGTATGTGCAAAAAAGGAATATTGCCCGTTTTTTTATCTCCTCCCAAAGAGAGAAGCCGATAGTAGAAGGAATCTTTTTTCGAGTACTCTTGATGTGTTTCTTCTTTTTGACAGCAAGCGGAGCATAGTAACAAAAAATATAAAAACAACCCGACACCTAATTGTATGCGCATTTGTTTGTGATTATTTTACTGTTTTTTATTGCTTGATAAACTTTTGGGTACTGGTGCCTATTCTAATAAAATACACGCCTTGGGGCAAGGTACTTATGTTTACAGAAAGGTTATTTTGCTTACAGTCTATTTTTTTCAGTTCATTACCCAGCATATCATAAATAAAAAGCTCTTGCGTATGGGAAGCATTGCGTTCTATCTGTATTTGTATGTTTTCGGTGGCCGGATTGGGATATATTTTAAAAGAGGTTTGAGGATTTTCTATATTTTTTATTCCCATGGGGTAATCTATATATACGTAATAATCTTCTGTTTCTCCGCTTCCAAAGGGGCTGCAGGTAGTGGTGGTGTCGTTAGCGTTGCCGCTGGCGCGGGTGCGTATGCGCATGAGCGTAAAACCTATGTTGGCATTAGTCGGAACGCTAAAAGAGGTGCGAAACAGGCTATCGGGGTTGCCGGTAGGCGATTGCAAGCAGATGCTTTTCCACTCGCTGTTTTCTAAAATCCCGTTTCGGTTAAAGTCTATCCAAAAGCAGGCTACCACATTGCCGCCAAAGCGGGTATCTAACACATAGGTTGATTGTTGGTTAAGTGCAGTAGTAGTGTTGCCCGAAGAAGGAAATAGGGTGTAATTATTGGCAGGGCAGCCCCCGGTAGGGTTTATCAAACTGGTACCTTCTATGGCCACCGAATCAATGGTGGTGCCCCCCGAACAGCCGCCGCCCAAGTTGGTGCAATAGCATTGGGTAAATGGTTTTAAAAACACCATTCCCGTGTCGGAATAGCTTGTTTGCCCCGAGGCGAGGCAAGTAACGCTGCATCTAAACCAGGTGTTGGCGCTTAGCGAAGCCGTAAGGGTGCTATACACTGCACCGGATAGGTTGGCAAAGTTAAGACCATCAAAAGATTGTTGCCATTGATAGGTTAGCCCCGAAGCGGCGCTGCCTCCCGTTAACGACATGCTTGTTGTTTGATTTAAACACAAGCTGTCGGCACTAAGCAGGGTTACATGCCCGGCTGATGGAGTGTTGCTGCAGGTAGATATAGCGCTTAGGGTGAGCTGCACATTAGGGCGGTTTTGGGTAATGGTGCCGTTGATAGTGGGAGGAGCGTTATCGGCATTCCAAAATTGGCTTACATAAAGATTGCTACCGGGTTTGTAATGCGAGAAAAATTTACCGGAAATTCCTTCACTGCCGGTGCCTCCGGCGTTGGTTTCAAAAATCAGTTCAACGGCTCGGTTGGTTGCGTGTGTAAAAGGGGTAGAAAAAGGTATGTTTATCCATTTGTTTTTAGCAAAAATAGTGTCCGATAGGGTATCTTTAAAAACGGCGGTGGCGCTTAGTGTTTCCGTACTTTCAGTAGTAGGTGCTACAAAAAAAGAATCGCTTACTTCTTTTATATAAACAGTAAGAGGCACGTTGCCGGGAAGGTGCATCGAATCGCAGTAAACAGCAATCCCTGTTATTTGCCCTAGCATGCCTATCTCGCTGGCAGAAAAAATAATAGCTGTGCGCTCGTAACCAAAATAGGTACCTAAAGGCTTTCTGTGCTCGGTTTGTTGTACGCTTACTGTATTGCTAGGGGCTGCATTAACCGTATTAGTAGGGATACAAACGGTTGTAACCTGCGCTAAAAAAATACGTACAAGCAATAAAAAAAGCAGTGTGAAGAGGAATTTGTTTTGTTTCATAACGAAAAAACAAAAGTACTATAAATTTAAGATGTACACGTGTTAAAAAATAATAGTTTTGCATCGTATTAGTTTATGAGTGATTTTAGCATAAAAAACGGGGTGAACAGGTTTAAAACCTTTTCGGTAGTGGCGCAAATACTATTGATAAACGGAGTTTTGTTTTTGGTTTGCAATATAGGCTCCAATATAGCGAGTGCTGATATTTCGGAGTACTTGGCTATGCCTTCTAATGCGTCTTATTTTTTAAAACGATTTTATACACCGCTTACCTATATGTTCTCACACTTGGGGTTTAGTCATTTGTTTTTTAATATGTTTTATTTTTATTTTATGGGTGATATTTTTTCGTCTATTGTAGGCGAAAAACGCCTTTGGTTTGTGTATATTATGGGGGGCTTGGCGGGCGCTCTGTTGTTTTTTATTTTTTCTGCTTTGTTTTTTGGCAATGCATCCTATTTGTTAGGCGCTTCGGCAGCGGTAACAGCCGTTGCTATTGTAACAGCGGTATATGCCCCTGATTTACCGGTAAGTGTGTTTTTTTTAGGTTCTTTCCCTTTAAAATGGGTGGTATTGGTGCTTTTTTTACTTTCTACAGCAATAGATATTTCGGTAAACACAGGAGGAAAAATAGCCCATTTAGGCGGAGCTTTATTCGGACTTTTATACGGGCTTCAATTAAAAAAAGGAGTTGATTTAATGGATTTTTTTAAAATAAAAAGCCGCAGCACGAAGTTAAAAGTAGTACACCATTCGGAAAAATACCACGACGAACCCGAAGAAAAAGTAGTGAACGATATTTTAGATAAAATAAACCGAAGCGGTTACGAAAGCCTTAGCAAGCAAGAAAAAGAAACCTTGCGGAAAATAGCTTCAAAAAAATAAGGCGTATTAAAAGTTAGCACACTTTTTCCATCCAACCAAAGGTATCTTCAATTCTTCCTTTGCGTATAGAGCGCAACGTTTCATCTACTTTAGGGGAGAATTTTCTATCTTCTATGGCCGGTAATTTATAGTCTTTATCATTGTATCCGATGGTTTGTATGTGCGCAATGGTAGCAGCGGTTCCGGTACCAAAGGCTTCTTTTAACGAACCGTTTTCGTGAGCCGCTATCACTTCTTTTATAGACACTTTTCGTTCTTCTACATCATAACCCCATAGGCGGGCTAGTTTTAAAACAGTATCGCGGGTAATGCCAGCCAAAATAGTGTCTTCTAATCCGGGGGTAATCACTTTATTATCTATTACAAACATTAAATTCATCGTACCCGATTCTTCTACGTATTGATGCGTTTTTGAGTCGGTCCAAATAACTTGTTGGTAGCCTTTTTTTTGCGCCAAAATAGTGGGGTATAAAGAGCGCCCGTAGTTTCCTCCATTTTTTACAAAGCCAACGCCTCCTTCGGTAGAGCGGAAGTAGGAGCTTTCTATGAGTACGCGCAAGGGTTCGGCGTAGTATTTGCCGGCCGGAGCCATAATAATAACAAACTTATAAGTTTCAGAAGGGCGCACGCCAATGGCCTCGTCGGTAGCAATTAAAAACGGGCGAATGTACAAAGAGCCATACTCGTCGGAAGGAACCCAGCCTTTGTCAATTTTCAATAATTCTATTAAGCCGCCCATAAAAAGTTCTTCAGGCACTTCGGGCATCGCCATACGGATAGCCGATTTATTCATACGATGAAAATTTTCGTAAGGACGAAATAAGAGAATATTGTCTTTAGCAGAGCGGTAGGCCTTCATGCCTTCAAAAATAGTTTGTCCATAGTGCAGGGCGCTAACCGAGTAGCTCATAGGCGCGTTGCCATAGGGCTCTATAGATGTTTTTACCCATTGCCCATTGGCATATTCGGCCACAAAAATATGGTCGGTAAATACTTTTCCAAAAGGAACTTTATTTATATCCTGGTCGGCCAACCTGCTTTTTGGGGTTAGCCTCACTTCGTCTAGATGTAGTTGTGCGGAGCTTATCATAATGTTTGTGCTTTAAACGCCCCAAATTAAACATACTTTTTTGTGAAGAGCAAATTTTTTGTTGTTAATAATACTTCAAATAAGACGGATTTATGTTTTTTTACGTTAAAAGGGCTGTTGCTGTGGTTTTATCCTTGGTTTACAATAAGAACCGTTTTTGTTAGATTCATTAAAAAAAATCTTTTTTATTTTGTAATTTAAAACAAAATACTGTACATTTGCCTAAACAAAAAAAATATCATGATAAAAAAAATATGCACTATTGGATTAGCGCTTGGCACAATGGCTTTGAGCGCGCAACAAATGAATAACAACGGATTTGAAACATGGAGTGGTTCGCCCTTGGCACCTACCTCTTGGGGCACTGTAGATCAAGCAGTAGCCGCTTCTCCTTACGGGGCTTTTTTCTCTTCCATACATTTTGTTTCTCAATCTACCAGCCCTTATGCCGGCACGTATGCTGCTACACTCACTACACATAGTGTGACTATACCGGGTGCAGGCACCGTTTCTCTTCCTGCCGCTATGGTGTATGGTACGATGGGGCTTGCTGGTACTTCGGTATCTATAAAAGGCACTCCTTTTACCTATCAACCTACTTCGGTTTCTTACGCCATAAAAGGAACTGTTATATCGGGAGATAGCGTACCAACCGGTTTAATTTTAACTCATTGGAACACCACTACCAACAAAAGAGATACCGTGGCAAGAGGTCAGGATTATGTAAACAGCACCGTTGCAGGACCTACTTACGCTGTACGTACTTATCCTATTCATTATACTTCAACCGAAATACCCGATACTTTGGTTTATCTGGTAGCTTCATCAGTAAAAACATCATCTGTTACAGTAGGTACTTCTGTTACCGTTGATGACATTCAGTTTTCAGGAAGCGCTGCCGGCATAGCTACTAACAAAGCAGCCCAAATAAATGTATTGGCATACCCTAACCCTGCCGCTAACCAAATTACTATTTCAACAACAGCGGATAACGCAAAAAACGTATCGGTTTATGATTTAACCGGACGTATGTTGTACAAAAAAGAGTTACAAAACAAAACAATGGTTGATGTAAGCACTTTTGAAAATGGTATGTACATCTATGTAGTTACCGATGCCAACAACCAGCCTTTATACACCTCTAAATTCAGTGTGTCTAAATAAGTTTCCTTTTTTCTAAAAAGACAAAAAAGCCGCTTTAACAATAAGGCGGCTTTTTTGTTGCTTTATCCTTTAAAAAAAGAACAATTGTATGTTAAAAAGTAGGGTTTTTTGTTTGACAAAATTAACATCTATGTGTGTTTTTAGTCGTATCTTTGTCGGATATGCTTAATAACGCTTTTGAAGTTGTATTGATTTTAGCTGCTTACCTGTTAGGCTCTATGCCTTTTTCGGTATGGGTAGGCAAGTTGTTTTATGGTATAGATGTGCGCGAGTTTGGCAGTGGCAATGCAGGCGCTACCAACACGTTTAGGGTTTTGGGTAAAAAAGCAGGAATTCCTGTTTTGTTTATGGATATAGCAAAAGGTATTTTAGCCGTAGCCTTAGCGCATTTCAGCGATTTTGCGTCGTACTCTAATCCGCTTATCAATTACCAAATAGCTTTGGGTATTGCAGCCGTTGTGGGGCATATATTCCCTTTATTTGCTGGCTTTAGAGGCGGTAAAGGCGTGGCTACGTTGCTAGGGGTAGTAATGGCCGTAACCCCCATAGGAGCTTCGGTTTGCCTGTTGATTTTCTTGGTTGTTTTTATGTCCTTCAAATATATATCCTTAGCCTCTATGAGTGCCGGTGTTTCGTTTCCTATTGTAGTGCTTACTATTTTACCGCATCATCCCCCCATGCTTATTGTGTTTTCTATTATGGTGGCTGTTTTGCTTCTTATTACACACAAAAAAAACATTCAACGCTTGCTAAAGAAGCAAGAACCCAAAATGTATTTGTTTAAAACAAAAGCTTAAACAACGCTTTATAGCTTTCTGATGGATATGAAAATACAAAAAAATTTTTCAGTTAAAGCAATAAATACTATTTTCAACAACTCATACAGCATCGTATTTTTTTGATGTTTGTGATGCGATAAAAAAAAGAAAAAAAATGAAAGTTGTGATATTGGCAGGCGGCTTAGGTACGCGCCTTGCAGAAGAAACCGGCACACGCCCAAAACCCATGATAGAGGTGGGAGGCAAACCTATTATATGGCATATCATGAAAAATTATGCTCACTACGGGTTTAAAGAATTTGTGATTTGCCTAGGCTACAAAGGCTATATGATAAAAGAATACTTTGCCAACTATTTTTTACACCAATCAGATGTAACAATAGATTTAGCCAACAATAAAATAGAAATTCACAACTCCGATTCGGAAGATTGGAAAGTAACCTTAGTAGATACCGGTATAGATACCAATACAGCAGGGCGCATTAAACGAATACAAAAGTACGTAGCCAACGAAACCTTTATGCTTACCTACGGCGATGGCGTTTCAAACGTAGATATGGAGGCCTTGCTTGCTTTCCATAAAAAATCAAAAAAAATAGCTACCCTTACTACCATACAACTACCCGGGCGTTTCGGAAATTTAGAAATGGATACGCAAGGTACTGTAAAAAAATTTCAAGAAAAACCCATTGGCGATCAAATATGGATAAACGGAGGTTTTTTTGTATTAGATCCACCTATATTTGAATATCTAAAAGACAATATGGACGATGTACAATGGGAAAAAAAACCATTGATAGAGATAGCCAATGCCGGACAATTAGCAGCCTACACACACCACGGCTTTTGGAAATGCATGGATGCCCTTAGGGATAAAATAGAATTGGAAGAATTATGGAGCAGCGGAAAAGCCGCTTGGAAAACATGGAAAAAATAAAAAAAATGAAAATATTTGTTACAGGACACAACGGCTATATAGGCCCTCATTTAGTAGAGTTATTAAAGGAAAAAGGCCATCAAGTTACAGGGTGTGATATTAACCTTTTCTTAGAAAGCGCTATTTCAAAAGTGGTTCCTCCTGATAAAGAGTTGATAAAAGACATAAGAAACTTAACAGTAAAAGATTTAGAAGGGTATGATTGCGTAATGCACCTAGCAGCTATATCAAACGACCCTATGGGCAATGTAAATCCGGATATAACCTACAGCATCAACAAAGAGGGGTCTATTCATTTAGCACACATAGCTAAGCAAGCAGGGGTTGGCAGGTTTCTTTTTTCAAGCAGTTGCTCCATATACGGGAAAGGGAAAGACCAAACAACCGGTTTAGACGAAACGGCCGAATTAAACCCTCTTACCCCATACGCTATTTCAAAAATAGAAACTGAAAAAACATTAAACGCCTTGGCTGATAAAAATTTTTGTCCGGTATATTTACGAAACTCTACAGCCTATGGTTTTTCTCCCATGTTTAGAATAGATTTAGTTGTAAATAATTTTTTAGCCTGCGCACTTGCTAAAGGAGAGATACGGATAATGAGCGATGGAAAACCCTGGCGCCCCCTTGTGCATTGTAGAGATATAGCTCATGCCTTTGTCGCTTTGTTGGAAACGCCCGTCGATTTAGTGTATAACAAAGCCATCAATATAGGGGCTAATTCAGAAAATTATCAGGTAAAAGAAGTAGCGGATAAGGTGCAGCAACTAATGCCAAAAGCTAGCATCATGTTTACCGGAGAAGTAGGGGCAGATCCTCGTGATTACAAGGTGAATTTTAATTTACTGTATCAAATATTGCCTCATTTTAAATTAGAATATACCCTATATAAAGGAATGAATGACCTATTTGATAGATTAAAAAAAATTAATTTTTCGGAAGCTGATTTTAATGCGGATAGGTTTGTTAGATTAAAATTATTGCAAAAAAAACTAAATACCATAGCTTCTTTTTCTGAATGATTTTTTCCGAAACTCCTTTAAAAGGCAGCTATGTGATAGCCCTGCAACCTCGCACCGACGAAAGAGGTTTCTTTATGCGTACCTTTTGTAAAAACGAGTTTGCTGCCATACACCATACGCAAGAATGGGTGCAAAGCAACCACTCTTATACCAAACACAAAGGTTCTGTAAGAGGTATGCACTATCAAACGCCGCCTTTTAGCGAAACAAAACTTGTGCGTTGCATAGCCGGCTCGGTACTTGATGTAATAGTGGATATTAGAAAAAACTCCCCTACCTTTTTACAACATTTTTCGGTAGAACTGAGCGCCGAAAACAAAAAAGCCATATATATCCCTCAAGGTTTTGCACACGGTTTTCAAACACTAAGCAACGAGGTAGAAATGTTGTACCATCATACCCAGTTTTATACACCCCAACACGAAGCCGCTCTTTTATACAACGACCCCATGCTAGGCATCGTTTGGCCTTTGCAAGCACAGCATCTGTCAGAAAAAGATACCCAACACCCGCTATTAACCCCTACCTTTGTAGGAATATAAAAAAACAGAAAATATGAACTGCCGATTTTGTAAAACACCACTCACGCACCAGTTTATCGATTTATTTAACTCGCCCCCCTCTAATTCTTTTTTAACCGAGGTTGAATTAAATGAACCCGAAACTTTTTACCCTTTAAAAGTTTATACCTGCCACCACTGCTTTTTAGTACAAGTAGATGAGTATAAAAAGTCTTCGGCTATCTTTAATAGCGAGTATGTATATTTTTCTTCTTACTCAACCAGTTGGTTAGAGCACGCAAAAAAATATACCGAAATGATGGTAGAACGTTTTCAGTTCAACCAACAATCAAAAGTAATTGAAATTGCCTCAAATGACGGCTATCTGTTGCAGTACTTCCATCAAAAAAAAATACCCGTATTGGGTGTGGAGCCTACCCTAAACACAGCCGATGCCGCCCGCGCTAAAGGAATAGAATCTATAAACGATTTTTTTGGTGTGGCCTTAGCTAAAAAAATGATAGCACAAAATACCTACGCCGACCTTTTAATAGGAAACAACGTACTGGCACATGTACCCGACATTGTAGATTTTGTTGCCGGCATGAAGCTGGTATTAGCGCCACAAGGGGTTATCACAATGGAGTTTCCTCACCTAATGGAATTGGTAGATAACAACCAGTTCGATACTATATATCACGAACATTTTTCGTATCTTTCTTTATACAGTGTGAAACAAATTTTTGAAAGTCAAGGACTTGAGGTCTTTGATGTAGAACAGCTGCCCACACACGGGGGGTCGCTGCGATTATTTGCAAAACACAAGGCCGACACCAGTAAAACCGTTTTGAACAACGTACAAAATTTACTGAATAAAGAGTTAGAGAAGGGCATAGCAACCTTAGCTTACTATCAAAATTTTCAGGAAAAAGCATTGAAAGTAAAGTTAGATACTTTAAACCTACTCATTTCTTTAAAACAACAAAACAAAAAAGTAGCCGCCTACGGCGCAGCCGCTAAGGGAAATACCTTATTAAACTATTGCGGGGTAAAAAATGATTTAATATCGTTTGTAGTAGATGCAAACCCCAGCAAACAAAATAAATTTTTACCCGGAAGCCATATACCGGTAAAAAACCAAGACTTTTTGAAAAAAGAAAAACCCGACTATATTTTTATTTTGCCCTGGAATTTAAAAGAGGAAATTAAACAACAATTAAGTTATATACAAGAATGGGGAGGTAAATTTATTATCCCCATACCGGAAATAGCGATCATGTAGCCATGAAAAAAGTTTTAGTAAGCGGCGCTACGGGCTTTATAGGAAACTATGTGCTAACTGAACTGTTGAAACAACAAAACATTCAGATAATAGCTACTTCGGCTCAGGCCGAAAAAGCATCTTCTTTTGCTTGGTTTAAACAAGTATCTTACAAACCCTTTAACCTGTCTGATTTTTCTGATAAAACAAATTACTACGATTTTTTTGAACGACCTGATGCCTTTATACACTTAGCTTGGGAGGGTTTGCCCAATTACAAGGCTTCGTTTCATACAGAAGTGAATTATCCGCGCCACGCCGCTTTTATAAAAAACATGATACATTATGGCTTAAAAGACATAACCATTACCGGCACTTGTTTTGAGTACGGCATGCAGCAAGGGCAGCTAACCGAAAGCATGGAAGCGAAGCCAGACAACGTGTATGCTGTAGCAAAAAATAAATTACGAGAAGAAATACAAGAGTATAGTAAAGAAAAAGATACTTTTTTTAAGTGGGTACGCCTGTTTTATATGTATGGAAAAGGACAAAACCCCAACTCGCTAATACCTCAATTAGAAAAAGCATTATTAAACAAAGAGCCTTGCTTTAATATGAGCGGGGGTGAACAAATACGCGATTACCTGCCGGTAGAACAAGTAGCGCAATACATTACAAAAATAGCACTACAAAACAGCGTTACCGGTATTATAAATTGCAGCAGCAACGAACCCATAAGTGTATTGCATTTTATACAAAAGTACTTAGCCCAAAAAAACAAAACCATCTCCTTAAACACCGGCTTTTATCCGTACTCCGATTACGAACCTATGAGTTTTTGGGGAGATAACAGTAAGCTGAAAAAAATTATAACCTAATGGCAAAAGTATTCGTTGTATTGTGATTTTCCGAAATAGGCAAAGCGACACATACTATTGTAAGCTGTTTTTATATTGCCTTGATTTTTTGTTTTTTTTCATCTAAGGAAAAGGAAAAACAACGATTGTTCTTTTACAACGGGCGCTGAGTTTACCGAAGCGCTAAGCGGATAAATGGCTTGGATATAATTAGATAAATTTAAAGTGAAGGAAATCGAATTTTTTAAAGGCACTATTCCACAAAGTGTGTATATTATACCAGCCTAACGGCATAATATGGATTTAATAAAAAGCAAAAAACCTCCGAATCAG
>JAFDYI010000024.1 GCA_018267475.1 Bacteroidota bacterium
ACACACTTTGGGGGATAGTGTCATAAAAAAACAATAATGACACTTGTATAGAACATGAATTATTCACAAACGGTACAATACTTGTTTACCCAGTTACCGATGTTTCAGCGCGTGGGAGCGGCTGCCTACAAAACCGATTTAGATAACACACAAGCCTTATGCCGGATACTAAAACACCCCGAACAACAGTTTAAAAGCATTCATATAGCTGGAACTAACGGAAAAGGTTCTACTTCACACATGTTGGCGGCAGTATTTCAGCAAGCTGGCTACAAAACGGGCTTATACACTTCACCCCACCTAAAAGACTTTAGAGAGCGTATAAAAATTAATGGGAAAGAAATTCCTAAAAAGTACGTAATTCAATTTGTAGAAAAATATAAATCTCAATTTGAAAAAATACAACTTTCTTTTTTTGAATGGACAGTGGGAGTAGCCTTTCAGTATTTTGCCGAACAAAAAGTGGATATTGCTATTATTGAAGTGGGCTTAGGCGGCAGACTTGATTCTACTAATGTGATAAACCCTTTAGTATCCCTTATTACCAACATCAGCTTAGACCACACCAATTTATTGGGAAGTACCGTTCAAAAAATTGCAAAAGAAAAAGCAGGTATCATAAAAAATAAAGTGCCCATAATAATAGGGCAAACGCAAACTGAAGTGCAATCTGTTTTTATTAAAAAGGCAAAAAAAAGCAAAAGCGATATTTGCTTTGCCGATAGCTTGTGGCGGCATCAAAAAGAGCAGTACTTGCCTAAAACCATGCAAAACAAACACTATTTTTTGCATCAAAAAAAAGAATTTTCATATACTACCGACTTACCCGGAACCTGTCAAAAATACAATATAGCGGCTGTTTTATCGGTGTTACAAGCGCTGCAAAATCAGTTTCCGATCAGTAAAAAACAAATACAAGAAGCTTTAAAAAACACGAAAAAAAACACCGGTTTGCGTGGTAGATGGGAACTCTTAAACAACAAACCGCGTACCATTGCCGATACGGGGCATAATGCTGACGGGATAAAACAAGTACTGCTATCGGTGCGGCGCGAGTATCAAAAAAAAAACGTGCGGGGCAACTTGCATGTAGTGTTTGGTGCTGTAAACGATAAAGATTTAGAAACCGTTTTTAGCCTTTTAAAAAAAGACACCCATTTTAAAAAAGCACATTATTACTTTTGCAAACTTAATATTCCGCGGGGTATGGATGTTTTTTTGTTGCAACAAGAAGCATCTAAGTATGGCTTGAAAGGCTCAGCTTATTCCTCGGTGAAAAAAGCCCTTGCAGCTGCTCAAAAACAAGCGAAAACCCACGAACTTGTTTTTGTAGGAGGCAGTACCTTTACCGTAGCAGAAGCTTTGTAATAAATGCAGCTTTTTTAAAAAAATAAAAAAGTGCTTATATCTTCATCAATATCTCGGCTGCTTTTTCTAAAGTTTCTTCTTTTTTAGCAAAGCAAAAACGAAGTATTTTATTGTCTGTTTTTTCGTGATAAAATGCCGATAAAGGTATAGCTGCTATCTTTTTTTCTTGAGTAAGGCGTATGGCAAAATCGGTATCTTTTTCGCTGCTGATAGCATTGTATCTTAGTAATTGAAAATAGGTACCACTGCTTTTTTGAATATGAAAACGAGAACCTTTTATGAGCTTTAAAAAATAATTGCGCTTTTGAGCATAAAAATCTTTTACCTCTAAGTAATTATCTTTTTCCTTCAAAAAATCGGATAAAGCCAGTTGCACCGGGTGGTTTACCGAAAACACTAAAAACTGATGCACCTTTCTAAATTCATTCATGATATTAGTGGGGGCGCACACATAACCCACCTTCCATCCGGTTGTGTGTACAGTTTTCCCAAAAGAAGAAACCAAAATACTACGCTCTACCAAGTTTTTATAGCGCGCAACACTTTGGTGTATTTCAGGTGCAAAACAAATATGCTCATACACTTCATCGCTTAGTATCAAAAGGTCTGTTTTAGTTACTAATTTTTCTAATTCGTCCATATCTTTTTCAGATAATGTAGAGCCACTTGGGTTGTGAGGGGTATTGATGATTATCATCTTAGTACGATGGTTTATCATTTTTTTTACCGAGCTCCAATCAATAGAAAAATCGGGTTGTTGTAGTTGCACATATATGGGCTTTCCCCCGTTTATTTCAATAGCAGGCACATAGCAATCATAAGCAGGCTCAAATACAATTACCTCGTCTCCCTCTCTTACCAAAGCCGAAATAGCAGTATAAATAGCCTGTGTAGCCCCAGCGGTAATGGTTATTTCAGTGTCGGGGTTGTAAAAATGACCGTACAAATCGTGCACCATTTGCGATACCTGCTCGCGCAGAGGCATGGCACCGGGCATAGGCGCATATTGATTAAAACCTTTATTCATATAATGGGTAACTAAGCCGGTAAGCTTTTCTGAGCAAGAAAAATCGGGAAACCCCTGAGAAAGATTGATAGCTTGATGCTCTTGAGCCAGCTTGCTCATAGTAGAAAAAATAGTAGTGCCTACCGAGGGCAATTTGGATTGAATAAGGTTTTGATATGTATTCATGTTGCCTGTGTGTATTTTTCGCTCAAAAATAATACAATTACAGTTATTAACGCCCGCTTGTTTAAAGATGCTTTTAAAGTTTTTGAACAAAAAACAAAGAGCCTTTATCTTTACGAAAAAAAATGAGTGCGGTTATACATTTAAGTCAAGTAAACATTCACCAATCATCGGGTGCTGTTGTTTCTAACTTATCACTTACCATAAACCCGGGCGACTTCGTCTATCTTTTAGGAAAAACGGGCAGCGGAAAAAGTTCCGTACTAAAATGTTTGTATGGAGAATTGCCTATAAAACAAGGAACGGCACAGGTTTGCCATTTTGATTTAACCAAAATATCTAAAAAGGAAATTCCTTTTTTAAGAAGAAAATTAGGTATTGTGTTTCAAGATTTTCAACTGTTGAACGATAGAAGCGTTTTTGAAAATTTACGCTTTGTGCTACATGCTACCGGTTGGAAAGATGAAGCCCAAATAAAAAAACAGATACTTTTGGTTTTAGAAAAAGTAGGCTTGGTTGGAAGAAGCGAAAAAATGCCCCATCAAATGTCTGGAGGTGAACAGCAACGTGTAGCGATAGCCAGGGCCTTGCTTAATAAACCCGAAGTGCTTTTAGCAGATGAGCCTACCGGCAATTTAGACCCTGAAACATCGGCTGAAATTATGCGTTTGTTTATAGAAATCAGCAAAACAGGTACCGCTGTTTTGTTTGCCACACACGATATGTTATTATACAATAAGTTTCCGGCGCGCACTTTAAAATGTGAAAACGGACAAGTAACAGAGGTTTCTTTTTCTTAAAATTCGTTTAAACGTCTTTCTATGTTCCAGCGTATGCCAAAAGCGGTATAACTATCTTTTAAGGTGTGCATGCCCGATTGGCTGGTTTGGTTGCGTACCACCTGAGTAAGTTCAATAAAGAAATTGTGCCTTAACATAAAGGATGCGGTAAAGTCGGCATATACTGTTTTGTTTAAATCACCTTGCCCTATGTAATTTCCATAGGCATTCACATACGTCATGTAGGTTTGCGAGGGATCGCTTCCCCAATTTTTTCCGGGTGTATTTAATCCCTGTGTGATATAAAATAATTTAGCCGTTAGGTTTAATCTATTTATGGGCTGATAACGGGCTACACCAATAAATTCGTAAAAATTAGCCCCCAACGGATGCGCAATGGGTGTGTTGTAATTGGTATATGCTGTTATAGAAGAATCTCTTGCCGAATATACATAGGGGCGTACTATATTAGCCTCAAATTGCAAATCTAAATTTTTTACTCCAAGGGCGTCTATATATTTTACGCCTATTTGTCCGGCTTGTTTATTACCCCACCAACCGTTTCTACTTACAATGTTAGACAGCACAAACTCGTTGATGAGTATTTGCCCGTACACTGAAAAGTGTCGTGCAAAATTAGTTTTAAAATCAAAGCCGATAATAGCCTTATCTCGCGCGCCTAATTGATTGACAATCGTTTTGTAAAAAATAATAGGATTGTAGTAATTGGCATCGGCTCGGTTGCACATAACCGATTCAAAAATACCGATGTTAAAATGTTTGCCTAAGTTAAGACTCAGCATGTGCGTGGCTAAAAACTTTTTAGGAAAAAGCGTGTAGGCGGCCTGCGAAGTGTTGTAAGCCATTTGTGCATACAAAAGCGTGTAATTAAGCTTCCATACTTTGGTGGTAATTTTTCCAAAAAGGTAAGGGCTTGAAAAATTAGACAGTAACAAAGATCGGTAGCCATTTCCAATAAAATTATTGTCTTGCCCAAATTGTACGTTTATTATTTTCTTTATCACATCAAAAGAGATGTATCCTTTAGCCGTAAAAAAATCATAACCCTGCCCTTTGAAAAGCAGGCTGTACAGTTTAGTGGAATTGCCCGCAAAGGGCTTGTAAAAATTTTGATACGGTACGGCATTAGTAGCATTTATCACATTGTTTACATACACCGGAAACCGCGCTTGGTTATCAGCCAGCATGGAATAAAAAGCGATTCGTTTCCCTATTCTACCTCGTATTTCACCGCCGCGCGTATTCAGCATGACCATATCGGGGTTTGAAGCTCCGTTTACAAACTCTTTTCCGGCATATACATACAATATGGGGTTTACCTGTACTTCAAAATTTTTTTCTTGATACGAATAAAAAGAGTTTTGCTTGGTGTAAAAAAACTTCAAAAAAGGTTTTTTCCTATTTCCGGCGGCAGAGTCTATAAACTCCCAATTGTCGT
Source organism: Bacteroidota bacterium (assembly GCA_018267475.1). Classification (GTDB taxonomy): domain Bacteria; phylum Bacteroidota; class Bacteroidia; order B-17B0; family Aurantibacillaceae; genus PALSA-968. The sequence goes on from JAFDYI010000024.1 coordinate 4,796, forward strand.
TACTTAGGTATTGCAGGTTAAACTGATCTCTTTTAGATATTTTTATGGTAGTATCTTTTTCTATTCCTTGCACAAAAGAGGCAATATCTTGCCTTTGATAAGGGTGGTAAGCGCTATAAAATTGCTTAGCTAAATGGTTTGATTTTATTTCGTACCTATCCAACAGGTAGTAATAATCGTTGTTGTACGGCGCAAAGGCCGATTGTGAAAAAGCGTTAAACAAAGAGGTGCATAAAAAGCACAAGCTAAAGATGTATTTCATAATAGAGGCAAGGTATATTTATTTTGTGCTCAAATATAGAAAAAAAGGCTAAGTACTTTAAAAGTGAGGTAAGGTGTTGTATAGCGAAACAAGGTGCTTTGCTTTTACCCTTTATTTATATTCTTTTTTCGGCCATAAATGCTTTCGCAAATGAGCGGGAATATAAGCAACGTAGAAATAGTAGCCATAGATAAACCGCCTATAACTACAATAGCTAAGGGTTTACTCGACTCAGAGCCTATACCGGTAGAGGTGGCGGCAGGCAATAAGCCTATTATAGCAATCATAGCCGTCATAACCACAGGCCGAACCCTTGTATCTACTCCGGTTTTTATAGCCTCGGGCAAGGTATATTTTTCGTGTAGCAGTTTTTTAAACACCGACATTAAAATAACCCCGTTTTGAATACAAACGCCCATTAAAGCAATAAAACCAATACCTGCCGAAATAGAAAAATTAGTATGTGTAATCAATAAGGCTAAGATACCCCCTACTATACCGAAAGGGATATTCAGTAGCAGTAAGGCTGCGTCGCCTATATTACCAAACAGCATGAATAGGATAGCAAAAACCAACAAGATGGTTATAGGTACTACTTGCGCCAAGCGTTTTTGGGCACGCTGTTGGTTTTCAAAATCGCCACACCAAAGTATAGATTGTCCTTTGGGTAATTTTTTTATAGCATCATTTACTTTTTGCTGCCCTTCGGCAATAGTGCTTCCCATATCACGCCCGCGTACCGAAAATTTCACAGCACAAAAACGCTTGTTATCATCTCTAAAAATAAGCAATGGGCCTGTAATACAATGTATTTTAGAAATTTCTTTTAACGGAATTTTGGCACCATTAGCCGTAGGCACCATAATTTGTGCTATTTCATTTTCTGATTTTCGGTACTCTTTGCTAAAGCGAATACGTACGCCAAATTTTTTGAAACCTTCATAAAACTGCGTTACCGCTTTACCTCCAATAGCCATTTCTATTACGGCATTAGCATCGGCTGTGTTTACCCCAAACTGGGCCATTTTTATCTCATCTAGCTCAATACGCAACTCGGGTTGCCCTATGTTTTTTATCACTCCTAAATCTTCAATACCATCAACTGTTTTTAGTATTTCGTGTATTTGATTCGCTTTTGCTTCAATGCTTGGCATATCATCGCCATACACTTTTACGGCAATAGAACCTTTTACCCCCGAAACGGCTTCTTCTACGTTATCCATAATGGGTTGCGAGAAGTTAAAGTTGATTCCGGAGTACACGCTGAGGCTGTCTTGCATTTCTGAAATTAGCTCTTGCTTGGTTATTTTTCGCAACCACTCGTCTTTAGGTAATAAATCTACATGAAATTCTACGTTGTAAAAACCGGTTGGGTCGGTACCATCGTTGGGCCGCCCTGATTGAGACATAACCTGACGAACTTCCGGAAACTTCATAAACACATGGCGCATTTTATTGCTTAACCTTACCGACTCTTCCAAAGAAATACTTAAAGGCATGTTGGCACGCACGTATATAGAGCCTTCATTTAATTGCGGTAAAAACTCGGAGCCTAAAAATTTAAATAAATACAAGCCCACCACCATAAAAACAGCAGCTATACCGATAGAAAGATTGCGTTTTTTATGTAATTTATTAAAAGTTTTAACGGCCGTTTTATGAATAAACCTTACAATAGGGTTTTCTTTTTCGCGCACATCTTTATTAAGCAGCAAGCGAATTAAAACAGGTACTAAAAAAATGGTGAAAAACAGAGCTCCTAATAAGGCAAAACCCAGGGTGTATGCCAAAGGAGAAAACATTTTGCCTTCTACTTTTTCAAAAGAGAAGATGGGAATTAAACAACTGATGATGATAAGCTGCGAAAAGAAAATAGCTTTACCGTTTTCTGAAGCATTTTGGCGAATAAGCCCTAATTTGCTTAATCGATTGTATTTTTCCATGCCCACTTTTTCGGCTTTGTGATTGAGTACCACAAAGGCCCCTTCTACCATTACCACGGCACCATCTATAATAATTCCAAAATCTACTGCGCCCATAGACAATAGGTTGGCCGTCATTCCTTTCAATCGCAAACAGATAAAGGCAAATAAAAGCGATAGCGGAATAATGACCGAAACGATAACGGTAGTGCGCCAGTCGGCCATGAAAAGGAACACAATAACTACTACAAAAATAATTCCTTCTAATAAGTTGTGTAGTACAGTATGTGTGCAAAATTTTATTAAGTCTTCGCGGTTATAGAAAGTTTTTATCTGTACGTCTCCTGTTAAAATTCGGTCGTTCAATTCGGCTATTTTATCGTTTAGTTTACTAATAACCACCGCCGGGTTCTCGCCTTTTCTCATTACCACAATGCCTTCCACCACATCGTTGCAAGTATCACGCCCGCACTGTCCAAGCCGCGGCATGGCGCTTTCTTTTACGGTAGCTATGTTTTTTACTAATACGGGCACGCCGTTATCGTATGAAACGATTAGGTTTTCTATATCGCTTATAGAGGTTAAAAGGCCGATCCCTCTAACCACATAAGCTTGGTTGTTTTTTTGAATAATATCTCCGCCTACGTTTACATTGCTTTTGGATAACGCATCGTATATATCCAAGGGAGTTAAATCGTATTTGGTAAGTAAGGTAGGGCTTATGATTACTTCATAGGTTTTCACTTCGCCGCCAAAGCTTACTACATCGGCAATGCCCGGTACCGATTTTAAGTTTCGCTCAATAACCCAATCTTGAATGGTTTTTAATTGCCTAACACCCAAGGTTTTGCTGGTAACAGTATAACGAAATATCTCTCCGGTAGGGCCATAAGGAGGCTCTATATCTGAGCTCACGCCTTCGGGCAAATCAATATCTCTAAGCAAGTTGTTTACCTGCTGTCGGGCGAAAGCATCATCCACTTCGTCTTCAAAAATAACGCGCACTACCGATAAGCCAAAGAGGGTGGTAGAGCGTAGGGATATTTTTTTTTGCGCCGGGTTTAGTGCTATTTCAATAGGAATGGTTACAAATTTTTCAATTTCTTCGGCACTGCGCCCAGGCCACTGACTAATGATAATGATTTGGGTATTGGTTACATCAGGAAAAGCCTCAATAGGTGTTTTGTTGTAGGCAACAAGCCCGGCTATAATAGCGATAACGGTTGTTATAAGAACAAAAACTTTGTTTTTGAGTGAAAAGGATACGATATTTTCTACCAGTTTATGCATTATTTCCTTTTACTAATTAGTTATTGGTAAGTGCGTTATATATTAGTAATTGGTTTACTGTTACCACTTTATCACCTTCTTTTAAACCCGATAAAATATAGGCTTTGGCCCCAATAGTTTTATGCAATTCTACTTTTTGAACGGTAAACTTTTTATCGCCTCCGTATATCAGCACATAGTTGTTAGAGTTGTCAAAAACAATAGCGCTTGCCGGAATCATAATCATGGTTTTGGGTTCGGTGTAGGTAATCACTACGCGCGCATACATTTCGGGTTTTAGTGCATAATCGGGGTTTTCTAATTTCACTCTAACTTTCATCACCCTGGTTAATGGATCTAGCACGTTATACACCTTGTCAATAGATCCTTCATATACCTTATCCGGATAAGCCACGGTAGTAATAAGAGCTGTATCTTTTTCTTTTACTTTGTCAATATCGGTTTCGTACACATTTGCCAACACCCACACATCATTTAATTGTGATATGGTAAATACATTTTGAGCATTGTCGCTTCGTATTTGTGTGTTTTTGGTAATGTTTTTTTCGGTTATAAATCCGGATAAAGGGGCTTTTATTACATATAAATTACCATTTTGCACGCTGTATATTTTTTGTAAGTCTTGTGCTTTCAGCAAAGCAGCTTGAGCTTTGTTTAAATTTTGTTGGGCCTCTAAATAATCTTGCTCGCTCATTAATTTGGAGGCGTGCATATCTTCTGCCACCTGCATGTTTTTCTTAGCCAGTTCGTAATCAGACTGTGCTTCGGTGTATTGTTTAGCGTAGTCGGCTGCATCGGCACTGTTTACAATGGCTAATACTTGGTCTTTTTCTACATAATCGCCCAACTCTACGTTTACCGAATTAACAACCCCGCTTACTAAGGCAAACACGTTTACTTCTTTACTTTGGTCGGCCACCACTTTTCCGGTAAGTTTTAGTTCGCTTTCTACTTTATCTATATGGGCTGTCCCTACTGACATGTGTTTTATCAGCGTATCGGATATTTCAATGGTGTCTTCCTTCTTCACTTTTTTATCTGAACAAGAAGTGAAAGTAAAGCACATAAGGAGCGCCAACAGCGCTATACTATTTTTTAAATACATCTTTTCCTACGTTAAAATTAAGTTCTTCAAAAGCTTGCAAAAGTTGCGATTTTACGGCATTGTATTGGGTCATGCTTTCTTTATAGCTTTCAAACATATCTACAAACTCTAATAGGGATAAATTCTTTTTTTCAAAGTTGGATTGTGCCCCTTTCAACAAGGAGTTAAAATCAGTAGAAAATTTATTGCTCAGAGAGGTGTTTATCTTCTCGGTTTCTATAATTTTTTGATAGGAGGCAAACACATCGTTTTGCACCTCTACTTGTTTTTGTTGTAGCTGTTGGTTGGCCGCGCTTGATACTAATTTGGCGGAGCCTATATTTCCCTGATTTCTATCAAAAATGGGTATGGGTATGGAAATAGCCGCCCCATTATAGTTTGGGATATAACTGCCGTTTCTATCATATACGTATTGAGCGGTAACATCGGGCACCCCCGTAGCTTGTTGTAACTTTAAATTGGCTTCGGCCGAAGTTACCTGCGCTTGTGCCGCTTTTACATCGGGGCGGTTGGTAACGGCTTGTTGCAACAAATCAGATAACACCAGTTGTGAGGAATTGCGGCTGCTTTCTGCCTGACTTTCATCTAATATGGGTTTGTACCAAATAGGTTTGGGGTTATTTAATAATCCCGCAAATTCGCTTAGTGTTTCGCGTAAATCGGTGGCTAAGGCCAGTCTATCGTTTTGCAATGAAAACAGTAAGGCGCGCACACGGGTAATATCGCGTAAAGAAGCGTTTCCTTTTTGATACTGAGTTTCAAAACCGTTTACAATTTCTTGCAGCGTTTTTATTTCTCCGTCAAATAAAGCCAATGATTTTAAACCATAATGCAACTGATAAAAATCGCTACGAAGCGAAAACAAAAGAGTGCGCACCAAATCATCAAATTGATATTGTGCTATGTCGGCATTGGCTTTGGCTACTTTTATGGTTTTATTTCGTTTTCCGGCAACAGAAAAAAGCCAGTTGGCTTGTATTACTATTTCCCCTTGCGACGCCATGTCGCCGGCCTCACCTACTGCCGTAGGAAACCATTTTCTGCCGGAACCTTTGTACTTATTATACACACTTTGCTCGTAATACACATTGGGGTTGTTAAATAAACGGGCTTGCCTAATAAGGGCCCTGGTAGCATCGGCGTTGTATTTAGCTGCTAATAAGGCGTAGTTATTTTTAACAAACTGCTCTTCTGCATCGTTAAGCGAAATAGAAACGGTATCTATAAGCGCCGGCGATTGCGCCAAAGAAGTTACCCCAAAAGCGGCAAACAATATGTGAAAAATCCATTTCTGCATGAGCAGGGGGGGCAAAATTAAATTTTATCTAAAAAAGGAGCGAAAATACAAACATCGTGCCAAAACTCATTTTAACAAATTGTTAAAAAAGATTAAATTTTACTTTCTGCTGTAGTTGGGCGCTTCGCGGGTAATAAACACATCGTGCGGGTGGCTTTCGGTAATACCCGACTGGGTGATGCGTGTAAACTTAGCCTGTTGCAAGGCTTTTATATTTTTAGCTCCGCAATAGCCCATGCCGGCACGCAAACCGCCTATTAACTGATAAAAAATTTCCGAAACAGTACCTTTATAGGGTACGCGCCCCGAAATACCTTCGGGTACTAATTTTTTTATATCATCTTCTACATCTTGAAAATAGCGGTCTTTACTACCCATTTGCATAGCCTCTATAGAGCCCATACCACGATACGATTTAAACCTGCGCCCCTCGTATATAATGGTTTCTCCGGGAGATTCGTCCATACCCGCAAACAAGGAGCCTAGCATAACCGAGCCTGCGCCTGCAGCAACGGCTTTTACAATATCGCCACTAAAGCGAATGCCTCCATCAGCTATAAGGGGTACACCGGTTCCTTTTAAAGCCTGCGCTACTTCCAGCACCGCCGAAAGTTGGGGAACCCCTACCCCGGCAATAACACGTGTAGTACAGATAGAGCCCGGCCCTATGCCCACTTTTACCCCGTCGGCTCCTGATTTTACAAGAGCTATAGCCCCTTCGGCGGTAGCTATGTTGCCCGCAATAATTTGAGTATGTTTAAAATGTTTTTTTACCATACGCACCATATCCATCACTCCTTTGGAGTGCCCATGAGCCGTATCTATAATAAGCGCATCAACCCCCGCTTTTACAAGGGCTTCGGCGCGCAACATGGTATCGGCGGTTACGCCTAAAGCGGCTGCCACACGCAAGCGCCCCATCTCGTCTTTGCAAGCGTTGGGTTTTACTTTTATTTTTAAAATATCTTTGTAGGTGATAAGTCCTACTAGTTTATTGTGCTTATCTACAATAGGTAGTTTTTCTATTTTATGCTCTTGTAAAATATCTTCGGCTTTTTTTAGGTTGATGCCATGCGGTGCTACTACTGTTTTTTTACGAGGAGTCATGACCTCGCGAATGGGGCGGCGGTGGTTTTTCTCAAAGCGCAAATCGCGGTTGCTTACAATACCGGCCAACTCGCCATTGCTTAGCACTACCGGTATGCCTCCTATTTTGTTTTCGGTCATTAAACGCAAAGCATCGGCAATGGTAGCTTGTTCGGGTAGGGTTATAGGGTCCATAATCATACCGCTTTCTGAACGTTTTACGCGGCGCACCTCTTGGGCTTGCGCTTCTATGCTCATGTTTTTGTGCAGCACGCCTATGCCGCCCTCTTGCGCTATGGCTATGGCCATGCGGTGTTCAGTAACGGTATCCATAGCTGCTGAAACAATAGGGGCATTGAGAACAATCTCTTTGGTAAGCTGCGACTTTATTTCTACTTCGCGGGGCAATACTTCCGAATAGGCAGGTACTAACAATACGTCATCGTAGGTAAGACCTTCGTACACAAATTTTTGAGCGTAAGAACTGTTCATAAGAAAAAAATTTGCCAAAGGTACACTTAAAAACGGAATAACAAATAAAGGGATAGCGCCGAATTTACCTCTGTTTTAGTTGGAAAAAGATAGATTATTGGTATTGGAGCCAATAACGATAAAACAAACTGTTTTCAAAGCCTTCTGCGGCTTCACATTCTTTGCCTGAAGCTGTGTTATTTCCTCTATATTTAAGACGGCATGACTCAAAAAGTACTTGGACTATTTTCCATGTTGCCTCATACCTAGAAGATAAAAAAAGCGATTTAAAATCCATTGTCATTGCATTTTTATTAGAAAACCGAGTTTCTCCTTTTTTTAAAAAATCAAAACTGCCACCAGACTTTATTCTTATCTGATTGGATATAAAATCGCGATCGTGGTATGTTTTTCCTATAACAAGAAGGTTAACTTGATTCTTTTTTAAATTATTTTCTTTTAGAATAGAAAAAAAGTTTTCAATTTCTGTATCAAGAGCACCTCTTGTTCTTGTTGTAGGGCAGGTTATTATCAATATTTTAGAAATATGAGTCGCTTCTATTAAATTTATTAAATACTTTAATGTAGAAATTGATATTTCCCTATTTGTAAGAAAGTAAGGATCGTACAGCAAAATTTCGTTTGATATTTCCCCAAAAACCCTTGATAAACCAATTTTCTTTTCATACCCGCCTTTCTTAATTAATAGCTCTTTTTCAAACAAAAGGCCTTTAATATCGGGAATATCAAACAGTGTTTCGTATTCTTCATCTAAAATCATTTTAAAAGGATTACATTCCACTCCCGAAGTATCATTAGCAAAAGCTACATTTCCATTGGCTAACCACATGAAGTAATCCTTTCCCATCTCTTCAATTTTAGACACAGTAGCGGCCTTATCTTCATTATTACAAACAATAAAAAAACGACATTCTTTTAATAAAGTATCAACAGAATCTTCGCTATCGGTTCGTATAAATTGTGCTGCTAAGCTTTTTTTTCGTTCAAGAGTTTTTATTAATTGCTCTTTATTTACTACAATTGTAAACATTAGTTGTGCTTTACTTTAAAAAAATTTTCAATTGCTTTTTGTGATTCGTCTAAAAAGCCCGAACCAAATTTATCTTCAAAAAAACCGTTACTATCTACCCTTATTGTTTTAATATTAGTTGTGCCTTTATTATTTTCAAAAAAATAAATTTTACAATTTTGGTGTGATATCTTTTTTTCAGCAATTTGCAACTGAAGATTTCTAATTATATATTCTGAATGAGTTTCAACAATAAAGTTAATGTTAATCTTCTTTAAACTGGTAATATTGACTAGAAATTTGCAAAATTCAGATTGTAAATTAGGATGAAGATACGCCTCCGGTTCTGTCAAAATAATATTAGTGTTGGTAGTTGCATACTTTTTTTGGTAAATAAACAAAATGAGTTTAATTAAATAATAATGCCCTGATCCCAAGGTTCCGATATTGATTTTGGCCTTGTTTTTTATTACGTATATCATATAGGCACTTCCATGAAGATGCTCTTCAAAAAAAATTTTATTTCCAATTTTAAAGTAGCTTATCGCTTCATTTAAAGCTTTTTGTTCGTCATTTAAAGCTTTTTGTTCGTCAGTATTTTTAAATAATTTTGCCGCTTCAAAAAAATAAGAATTATCTGTAACCAGGTGAAACATTTTTTGCTCCAATACTCTTTCTGTTTCAAAATAAAATTCTTTTACAACATTCAACTGCTTATTTATTCTTTCGCTAAATAAGTTTAAAAAAATCAAATGCAGTTTGTAAATAAATGAAGATGAAGACAATTCAGAATGTGGTTCAGTTATTAGCTCCTCCGGATCATCTAGATCATCAACCTTAGCATCATATTCAGTATAGCCTTCTGCTTCTTTTAAGTATTCCATCTCTTCTTCATTAGGATTTAAATCAGACAATTTTTGAGCTAAACCGTTTAGTAATGCGCTATTGTCGTGTTCCCAAATACTGGTGTAACTTCTTTCATCAAATAACTCATGAGAGAAAATTAAATTTTGAAGATTAGAAACAAAATGGCAGTGTTCAAAAAGTTTCCATTTTTTAGCAATAGCCTTATGTATCCCTTTATTTTTATAAAAATCTAAAAAATCTTTTTGTTTAGGTGGTGTTGGGAATTGGTCTTCTATAGATTTTTTTAATTTTCCAAAGATTTCTTTATGAGTATGAACCTTTCCTTGCTTATCACCCAATAAAGATAATATAGCCTTTTCAAAAGCATCATTGATACGCGGATCTATGTTTCCCAAAAGTAGTGTGATAGCGCGCGAATGATGCTCGCTTTCTTTTTGACTAACTATTACAGGGTTGCCGGATTGTAAGTAATGTATGGCATCTAATTCGTACCAATCGTTTCTGGGTGCATATATTAATTTTAATTCATCGTTTAATTCATCGCTTATCGAAATAGTATAAGATAACGTTTTTCTACGCAAGGAAAGGTTTTCCATTTTAAAATTGGGATTCAACAAAGAAGGATCAAGATTTATATCGAATAATTTTTGCATAGTTAAATTTTGATGCTTTGCAAGATTCAAGGTTAAAAGCTTTAACCCAAGAGTATAAGATGTTTTTCCTGAAGAATTTTGCCCCGTTATGACAGTCATTTTATCTATACTAATGGGTTGTGTTTTCGCGCCCAAAGACCGAATGCCTTCTATTTTTATTCGCATATTAATTTATTTTATGAATTTGGTTTAAATATATACCGGATTTTGTGTTGCAAACATACAAAATTATCAAGTAGTTTTTTATTTATAAAAAATCACTTGATAAAGCCGATTTCAGCATCCAACACACTTGCAGTTTCTGTTCAAAAAAACGGGTACTTCTTTTTTAGCCGTGCTTCTTGTTGCGCTACTTGTGTTAAAAAAGCTTGAGCCGAGGGCGTATGCAGGTGCAAAAGTTTGTGCTGTTTGTTTTTTAACAAAGATTCGTACTCACGCAAGAACTGCTGGGTTTCCTCATCAAAACAGGCTTCCATCCATTTTTTCCATACGTAATTTAGAGCTAACTCGTTGGGATGCAAGCCGTCTTCTTTAAAGAAACGATAATCGCGTAGTTCGTCTATCACTATTTCGTATGAAGGAAAGTAAAAACAAAACGGGTTTTGTTCTATCAAACTATGTACCGCGTCTATTAAAATACCTTTGCTGCGGTTGTTTTCGGCAAGCCCATCTCGCAAGTAGCGTACCGGGCTTACCGTAAAAAGTACTTTTATATTAGGAAGCTGCTGTTGCAGCAACCCCAATTGTTGTTGCCAAACGCTTACTATTTCTTCTTTGCTTAATAGTTTTTTTATAAATTGTCGCGAGGGTATTTTATGGCAGTTGGCCACTACCCTACCCTGATGGGTGTAAGCAAAAGCCGAACCAAAAGTAACAACAAGCCATTCCGCGCTTTGCAGGTGTTGGTGTGCTTGAAAAATAGAATGATTTATGTGTTGCAGGCAATCTGCTTGCCGAGGGTGCGAAAATTGACCATGATGCGAAAAACTACACCATAAATCTTCTTGTAAAAAAACGTCCGACTGTTGGTACTCCTTCCTAAAAAGCACTTCGTGCAACGAATGAGCTATGCTGACGGGGTTGTACAAAATGCCGTGGGGGTTGCATAGCGCTTTGAATTGGTGGAGCCTTAGTCTTGCCCCTATTTCTTCGGCAAAGCAAGAGCCCAAAAGCAATAAAGGTTGCCTTACGCTGATGGTCTGCGGCATTTTTTTTACTGTAAAAGGCAAAACAAAGTTCATGTTACAAAGGTATCAATTGCAGCCTTACGACAGCATCACGCGCTCTCATTTTCTTAATGATAGGTACTAAAAATAGCCGTGCTTTGCTCGATAATATCCGAGCTAAGTGTGTTGTGATACAGGCCGGTGGCGATATTTTTTGAATGAAAATAACGCACCACCACTTCGGTTGCGATATTGCCCGTAAGGCTATCGGCTGCCATAGGGCAGCCTCCAAAGCCCAATATAGCGCTATCAAAACGTCGGCAGCCGCTTACATAGGCCGCTTCTATTTTTTCTGTACTTTTTTCGGGGGTGGAATGTAGGTGCGCTCCAAACTCTACATCGCTAAACTCAGGTATAAGGTGCGAAAATAAATACTGTATGGTTTGGGGGGTAGAGCTGCCTATTGTATCGCTGGGAGCAATCATTTTTACACCTAAGTTGTGTATTTTTTTTGCCCAGTTGATGCAAATATCGCTGTTCCATACATCGCCATAGGGGTTGCCAAAAGCCATAGATAAGTATATAACCAACTGCTTTTTATGCTTTATGCACAGGTTTTGAATTTCTTCTACCGTTTTTAGCGATTGCTCTATGCTTGAGTTGGTGTTGCGCTGCTGAAACGTTTCGGATATAGAAAAAGGAAAACCCAAATACGATATTTCTTCAAAAAGGCAAGCATCTTGCGCCCCTCGTGTGTTAGCTACAATAGCCAACAACCGGGTTTTAGTATTAGCTAAAGCTAGGCCTTTGAGCACCTGCGCCGTATCTTGCAATTGGGGTATGGCCTTGGGCGACACAAAGCTACCAAAGTCAAGCGTATCAAAACCTGCTTTTAACAAGTGATTAAGGTACTCCGTTTTTGTAGCGGTGGGTATAAATTGCTTAATGCCCTGCATGGCATCGCGCGGACATTCTACTATTTTTACAGACGACGTATTCATAGCGCAAAGGTACTATTAAAAGTAGTTTGAATTGTTTTTTGTGCTAATTTATATCCAACAAACCATCGGGGGCTTGGTAATGTATTATTTTTTGGGTGTGGTCTATTTTTTTTACAAAAGCATCGGCATAGGGCAACAAAAAATCTTTGCCCTCTCCTACTATAGAAAGTAATTTTTGCTGCGGCATGACTATCAGCTCTTGCACCTTGCCTATGGCTCCTCTTTGCTCATCTATAAGCAGGTATCCCTCTATGCCCACTGTTGTGTTTTTTTTTCGTATGATGTTGTTTTCATCGCTCCACACTTCTTTACCTATCATTTTTTTTGCCTGCTCAATGGTTTGCACCCCTTCCAAAAGCAATTTTATTTTTTTACCCATTGCTTGCTGCTCGCTTACAAAAAAAGGCGTGGGAACCCCGTTTATATCCAAAAACACAAAACCTTCTTTTTTTATTTTAAGGCTATCCAATTGGTTGCCACTAAGTATGAGCGCCCCGTTTAAGCCATGTAGGCGAACAATTTTTCCTATTTTTATTAAATCACTCACAAAAAACGTACTTTTGAGTGCTCAAAAGTAATGAGTTTTAAACAAAAAATATATTTCGCCAGCGATTTTCATTTGGGAGTACCTACCTACGAGGCTAGTTTGGCGCGCGAAAAAAGGATTGTAGCTTGGCTTGACGAGATAAAAAAAGAGGCTGCCGAAATTTTTTTGGTAGGCGATGTCTTTGATTTTTGGTTTGAATATCGCTACACAGCCCCAAAAGGTTTTGTGCGTTTGTTAGGGAAAATAGCTGAAATTACAGACGGTGGTACCCCCGTACACTTGTTTACCGGCAATCATGATATGTGGTTGCGCAATTACCTTCCAAAAGAAATTGGCATCACGCTTCACACCCAGCCCATAGAACGCACCTTTGGCAAAAAAACCTTTTTTATTGGGCATGGCGATGGGCTTGGCCCCGGAGATAAGCAGTATAAATTCATAAAAAAGTTATTTGCCAACTCGTTTTTGCAATGGTGCTTTGCGCGTTTACACCCCAACTTGGCCTTTGCCACGGCTCATTATTTTAGCAGCAAAAGCCGTATTGCTACCGGCAATGCAGACGCAACCTACTTGGGCGACGATAAAGAGTGGTTGGTTGCTTTTTGTAAAGAAAAATTAACAGAAAAACAGTACGATTATTTTATTTTTGGACACAGACACCTGCCCCTTGAAATAAAATTGACCGAACAATCAAAATACATTAACTTAGGCGAGTGGATTAACTACTACACTTATGCCGAATTTGATGGTAAGGATATTCGTTTGAAGTACTATAAATTGTAGTATTTAGCATTCTCTAACTTCCCTCGAAATTTCTATGGAAACGTTTCGTAAATTTCTTTTCGGTGCCCAAAAATCACGAAATAAACAATATCTTTTTCTATTTTGACGCCAATTCTATAATCACCTATACGAATACGGTAATAGGCATCATACCCTACAAGTTTTTTTAAATTTTTAATTTGCGTGATGTTTTCTGCACTTTCAACTTGAACGATGCAAGAAGCGATATTATCTTTTAAACTTTTACTACGTATTTTTTTTAACTCTTTAAAAAAGGGTTTTTTAAATTCAATTTTCATTGATTTAAAACCTTCATCACTTCAGCGCGACTAACGCTTGAATCTTTCATTCCATTTTCAATTTTTTGAGCAAATTTCCAATCCTTTACCTCTTTGTGTGTAAGTGCTTTAGCGCTCATGCCCAGTTTTTTTGCCAAATTGATAAGAAAACCTATATCGGATTTTTTATCTACGTTTATTACAACAGTCTCCATAAAACAGTTTCTTATTTCAGACAAAAGTAAGAAATATTTTTGAATTATGAATTAAGTAAAATGGTATTTAGTTTCATTATTTAATTTTCAACAATTCGCTTATTTAGTGTATTTTTGTTCTGACTTCTAGAAAGCGATAATAACTTCAAAACATAAAAAAACATGGAACACAATTTATTGCAAGAAATGGTAGAGGCGCAAGCCAAATTGATGAAAGGTTTTGAAACCTTAGAAAAATTGCCCGAAGTAGAGATTGGGCAAACTCCAAAAACAGAGGTGTATGCAGAAGATAAGATGCGCCTGTATCGCTACAACCGCGATAACGCCGCCCCCGTAAAAACCCCGGTACTTATTGTGTATGCGCTTGTAAATACATACAAGATGCTGGATTTGCAGCCCGACAGAAGCTACATAAAAAACCTGCTGAACTTAGGTTTAGACGTATATTTAATTGATTGGGGCTTTCCAACAAAAGTCGACCGTTTTTTAACCATTGATGATTACGTAAACGGATATATCAATACCTGCGTAGATGTGATTCGTAAAAAACATAAAACAGACAAAATAAACATCATCAGCATTTGCCAAGGAGGTACCTTTAGCCTTATATATACCGCCTTACACCAAGATAAAGTAAAAAATTTAGTAACACAAGTTACCCCGGTTGATTTTTCTACTAATGACGGCTTGCTTTTTAGATGGAGTAAGGATATGGACTTTGATAAACTTGTAGAAGGGTTTGATGGCATCATACCCGGCTCCTTTTTAAACGAAGGTTTTAACAGCCTAAAACCTACGCAACAGTTTATAAAACAACAAGCTTTGGTAAATATGCTTGATGACGAAGATAAAATGATGAACTTTTTGCGAATGGAAAAATGGATTGCCGAAAGTCCCGACCAATCGGGCGAATGCTACCGCCAGTTTATGAAAGATTTGTATCAAAAAAACCTTTTGGTAAAAAACGAATTAGTTGTGGGAGGCAAAAAAGTAAATTTAAAAAATATTAGTTGCCCGGTACTAAACGTGTACGCCACACAAGACCACTTAGTACCACCTGCTGCCAGCATACCGTTATGCGACCACATTGCCAGCACCGATAAAGAAACATACAGTTTCTCCGGCGGACATATAGGAGTATTTGTTGGCTCTAAATCGCAGAAAGAATTAGCACCTGCCGTAGCCGACTTTTTGAAAAAAAGAGACAAATAGCTATTTGTTTTTTTTCAATTGCTTTGCTTTTCCAAAATCAGCTTGAGCCTGTTCTTTTTTTTCTGTTTTTTGGTAAGCCATACCCCTATTATGATAAGCTTCTGTAAAGCTAGCGTCTATTTGTATTGCTTTAGTAAAATCGGCAATGGCTACTTGGTATTTTTGTTGATTCATCTCAAGCAAACCACGATTGTAATAAGCCACCTCAAAAGTGGGTGCAAGCTGAATAGATTTAGTAAAATCGGCATAAGCACCTTCGTTGTCGTTCAGTTTTGCCTTTGCTAAACCTCGCATGGTGTAAGCCTTTGCATTATGCGCGTGTAGCTTAATGCTTTGCGAAAAATCGGCCACAGCACCTTGCAAATCGCTTATTTTCAGCTTCGTCATACCTCTATTAAAATAAGTTTGAAACGCTTTGGAATAAGTAGGGTTTATGCTAATAGACTGATCAAAATCAGCAATAGCGCCTTGATAATTTTTCATATCGTATTTTACAATACCGCTTTTATATAAGGCGTCGGCTTCTCCATCGTATTTCGATTGAGCGAAAAAAACATGAACATTAAAAAAAAAGAACACGAGTAATACACTTTTTCTAAAACACAAAGAAAACAAAGCCTCCGCAGTGCCCACACGACTATTTCCTAGTATTATCAAGTAAAGATGTTTCATGTAACTGTTTTTTAATATTTGTCTAACAACGATTTACAGCGCATTATATTCTTTTCTTTTACTTTTAATAATCTCTTATACGAGCTTTTGCTGCCTTTTGCCATAAAGTACCCTTTTCTATTTATTGTTGTCCGACAAAAGTACAAAACAAGTTCAAAATCTTTAAAAAGGGTTGATTTTATTTATGCGCTCGTCTTCGCAAAAAAGAGGAAGAACTATCATCGCGAATATCAAACCATTATAAGGGAGTACATGGAGCCTTTTCTTTTGTTTGGTAACAAATAAAGCAAGCCTTTCGCTTATCTTTCAAGCCACCCCTAAAAAGAACGCTTTTTTGTGTAATAATGACCATCTTACATCTACTTACCAATAAAAAACAGTACCTTTGCGTAGTATTTAAAATTTTTTAAAAAAAATAATTCATGGCGAAGAATACGATTGTATGCTCTTTTTGCGGGCAAGATAAACGAAATGCTAAAATGCTGATAGCCGGACACAGTGCGCACATTTGTGATGTATGTGTAGCCGAAGCCTACAAAATTGTAACCGTTGAAAGCAACACTACCATCAAAGAAGAAGCAAAAGCGGCTTTATCTGTACTAAAACCGGAAGCCATAAAAAAGTATTTAGATGAGTACATTATAGGGCAAGATCAAGCAAAAAAAATAATGAGCGTAGCGGTGTACAATCATTTTAAACGCATATCAAACCCCAAACACATTCTAGAAAAAGAAGAAATAGAAATAGAAAAATCAAACATTATTTTAGTAGGAGAAACCGGAACCGGAAAAACATTGATGGCTCGCACTATTGCTAAGCTGCTAAACGTGCCCTTTTGTATTGCCGATGCTACCGTGCTTACCGAAGCCGGCTATGTGGGCGAAGATGTTGAAAGCGTGCTTAGCCGCTTATTGCAAGCTGCTGATTTTGATGTGCCCTCGGCAGAGCGCGGCATCGTTTTTATAGATGAAATAGATAAAATTGCCCGCAAGGGAGATAACGCCTCTATTACCCGCGATGTATCGGGCGAAGGAGTTCAACAGGGTTTACTAAAGTTATTAGAAGGATCGGCTGTAAACGTGCCGCCGCAAGGAGGGCGCAAGCACCCCGAACAAAAAATGATTCAGGTAAACACCAAAAATATTTTATTTATTTGCGGAGGCGCTTTTGATGGGATTGAAAAAATTATTGCGCGCCGTATGAACACACAAGCCATTGGCTTTAGCGCATCGGTTAATGCCCAAGAGGTGGATCGAGCTAATTTATTGCAATACATTATTCCTCAAGATTTAAAAAACTTTGGCTTAATACCCGAACTTATTGGCCGTCTGCCCATTACCACCTACATGAATTCTTTAAATGAAAAAACACTGCGCCGCATTTTAGTAGAGCCTAAAAATGCCTTGATAAAACAGTATCAAAGCTTGTTTAAAATAGATGGTATTGACTTAAAATTTGAAGATCCCGTGTATGACCTTATTGTAAAAAAAGCCATTGAACATAAGCTGGGGGCTCGTGGTTTGCGTGGTATATGCGAAGCCATCATGCTGGATTTAATGTACGAAATTCCTTCACAAAAAAACCCACCCAAAACCTTTACCGTTACTTTAGAGTATGCCCAACAAAAATTATCTAAAGCTAATTTAGGATCGTTGATGGCAGCTTAATCCTTTTTTCACCCTTTTTATGAGTAAAAGTACAGAAAGCCCCTCTAAGTACAAGCATTTAGAAAAGATGCCTGTGTCTAAAATTCTGGCAGGCATCAATAAAGAAGACGATACGGTAGCCCAATCCGTAAAAAAAGCAATTCCTCAAATAGAAAAAGCCGTACAAATGATAGCCTCTAAAATGAAAAAAGGAGGTCGGATTTTCTACGTAGGAGCCGGTACCAGCGGTCGTTTAGGCATTGTAGATGCCAGCGAGTGCCCTCCCACCTACGGCATAGAGCAAGGAAAAGTAATAGGCTTAATAGCAGGGGGCGACAGCGCCATACGCAAAGCCGTTGAATTTGCAGAAGATGATGAAACACAAGCCTGGATTGATTTGCAGCCGTACAAAATAAATAAAAACGATGTGCTGGTAGGTATTGCCGCCTCCGGAAAAACACCTTATGTACTGGGTGCCGTAAAAAAATGCAACGAAAAAAAAATTACAACAGTTTGTATTGTATGCAACACCAACAGCGCTTTAGCTAAAGCCGTTCAATATCCGATAGAAGTAAGTACAGGGGCCGAGTTTGTAACCGGCAGCACCCGCATGAAAGCCGGTACCGCGCAAAAAATGGTGCTAAACATGATTTCTACTTCGGTAATGATAAAAATGGGACGCGTAAAAGGAAATAAAATGGTAGATATGCAATTAAGCAACAATAAATTAGTAGAGCGAGGCACCCTAATGCTCATGAACGAGCTAAACATACCTTTTGATGCAGCTCAAAAACTTCTTCTAAAAAAAGGCAGCGTACGCAAAGCCTTAGAAAAGAAAAAAAAGTAACACTCCTATTACAACGGTTTACAATTCCAATCCATTGGTTTTTATGCGCTTGTTTAGCTATAAAAAAGCCCATACCATTATGATAACAAGAAATGCTTGTTAAACTTTACTAAAAAAACCGAGTATAGCCAAATAGTTCTCGTTTAAAACCCAAGCGATGGTTTTATTTTTTTACTTTTGAGGCCAAAACGAATACGTATGAAAACTGTTTTAATAACCGGAAGCACCAGCGGCATAGGCCTTGGTATAGCCAAAGAATTTGCTAAAGAAAAATACAATATTATTTTTAATGGTTTAGAAACCAACGGGCCACAAATAGCAGAAAGCATAGGAAAAGAATACGGCATCAAAACCCTATACTCACCCGCCAACATGCTAAAACCCGAAGAAATAAAAGCCATGATTGATTTAGGCATCAACACCTTTGGCTCTATTGATGTGTTGGTAAACAATGCGGGTATTCAGTTTGTAGCAGCAGTAGAAGATTTTCCGGAAGACAAATGGAATGCTATCATAGCCATAAACCTTACTTCGGCCTTTCATACCACCAAGCATGTGTGGAAAAAAATGAAAGAGAATAAATTTGGGCGCATTATCAATATCGCTTCGGCACATGGCTTAGTAGCCAGCGAGTTTAAAAGCGCTTATGTATCGGCCAAACACGGCTTAGTAGGCTTTACCAAAACCGTTGCTTTAGAAGGAGCCCCCTTTAACATTACTGCTAATGCTATTTGTCCGGGTTATGTAAAAACCCCTTTAGTAGAAAAACAAATTGCCGACCAAGCCAAAACACACGGCATACCCGAAAGCGAAGTGGTAAGCAAAATTATGCTTGAAAAGCAGGCTGTAAAAGAATTTGTATCGATAGAGTTGTTAGGAAAAACGGCTGTTTTTTTAGCCTCAGAGCAAGCCTCAACCCTTACGGGAACGGCTCTTCCGGTAGATGGTGGTTGGAACGCACAATAAACGTATATTTACCGCAATAAATAGATAAAAATTGCGTTTTATACGTATAATATGATGAAAAAGACATACTATTTCCTACCTATTGCTTTTTTTTTATGGGCTTGCAAGGCCGAGCAGGTAGTTGTGCCCTCTTATGTAAATGTAGGTACTTACAATGTGGTTACCTCTTACGCCGCACAAGGTACTAACAATCAAAGTTTTTCGGATATGGCTATAAACGCCAACGGCAACTCGTATGGAACGTTCCCCATAGGAATCAATATGCCGGTAATAGCATCGGGCCCCACCTCCCTTTTAATACAACCTTTGATAGAGATAAACGGAGTGGGGCTGATACGTTCGGTATATGAACTAATGAATGCCTGTGATACTACCATCACCATCACACAAGGAAAAGTTACGCAAATAATCCCAGAATTTCAATATTATCCTAATGTTAAGTTTAGAATTATGGACGATTTTAATTTTGGCACCCCCAACCTTTTTACCCAAAATGACACTTGCTCTTCTCTTAGTCCAAATGGTTTTGGAGGGGGCGTTGGCAATAAATGCCTAAAAATGAGCCCTTGGAATGGGGTGCAGTACTGCTCGGTTACCACCAACTCTTCCTACTTTTTGCCTGCCGGAGGCGTAGGCGTATATATAGAATACAACTACCTAAGCAATATAGATATAGGTTTTACTCTTACCGGAGCCAGCAACGGAAACAGTGCCGGCTTAGGAGGCTCGCACCCATCGGCCAACTGGAATAAATCGTACCTATATATTACCCAACAAGTATCCACCATTAACGACCCGGTAGGATATTACCTAAAAATTTACTGTAACTATACCGATAGCGTAGGCACCAACGCCGCTTACCTTGATAATTTAAAAGTGATAAGTCGTCAATAAATTACGTGAACAAAAAACAACAAGCCATACGCTACTTTGTGTGCGATTTTTTAGCTGCTATGCTGGCTTGGTTTTTATTTTTTATATACAGAAAAATATATATAGAGCGCGAATGGCTTTGGTACGAGCATCTATGGGAAAACCCCACGCTGTATATAGGGCTTATAGCAATACCCGCCTGCTGGACTATTTTATACTACATACAAGGAGTATATCACAACCCCTTTAGGCGCTCGCGCATCAACGAAATGCTGCAAACGCTATACACCACGGCTATTGGTGTGCTCGTACTGTTTTTTGTGCTTTTACTTGATGATGAAGTTATTTCCTACAAAAATTATTACAAAACCATAGGCACGCTGTTTGGCTTGCATTTTTTTCTTACCGCTATTCCAAGATTTGTACTATCCAGCCGCACTAACAAAAAAATACAAAAACGAAAAATAGGCTTTAAAACCCTGCTAATAGGAAGCAACGAAAAAGCATGGAGCATCTACAACGAAATTCAATCGCAGGAAAAAGGAAACGGCAATCTTTTTATTGGGTTTGTACATATAGACGAACGAAATGGGTTTTCAGAAAAATTAAAACAACAACTCCCGCATATAGGTGAACTAAACGAACTGCCTGCTATCATAAAAAAACAAGAAGCCGAAGAACTTATCATTGCCTTAGAAAGCAGCGAACACGCCTATATTCAACAGATATTAAATAGTATTGTAGATGTAGATGTGCACATAAAACTAATCCCCGACGTTTATGATATTTTAGCCGGTTCGGTAAAATCAACCGCCTTAGTGCAAGCCCCTTTAATGGAGCTAAACCGAGAGGTAGCCCCCCGCTGGCAGCTTAATGCCAAACGTATTTTCGATGTGCTTTTTTCGCTATTTGTACTTCTTACATTTAGTTGGCTGTACCTATTACTAGCTCTTTTGGTAAAATGGACCTCAAAAGGGCCTGTTATTTTTTCGCAAGAGCGTTTAGGTTTGCACGGTCAGCCTTTTAAAATTTATAAATTTAGAAGCATGTATGTAGATGCCGAAAAAATGGGGCCTGCCCTATCTTCAGAAAACGACCCCCGCATTACCACTATTGGGCTTTTTTTACGAAAATCGCGCTTAGATGAATTTCCTCAATTTTTTAATGTATTAGTAGGTACCATGAGTATTGTAGGCCCACGCCCCGAACGAAAGTTTTATGTAGAACAAATAATCCCTAAAGCCCCTTATTACAGGCATTTGCACCGAGTGCGCCCGGGTATTACCTCGTGGGGACAAGTAAAATACGGTTACGCGCAAAATGTAGATGAAATGATAAAACGCCTAAAGTACGACCTGCTTTATACCGAAAACATAAGCCTGCTGGTAGATGTAAAAATTATTCTTTATACCATTATGATTGTTTTTCAAGGAAGGGGTAAGTAATTTTTTAACATTTTTTAGTATTTTAAAAAGAATTTTTATACCTTTGTCGCATGAGATGGTTGGCTATCTTTTTTAGTGTTTATTTACTTGGCTTGTCGGTATTGCCTTGCCGAGATAAAGAAGATTGTAACGAAAAACAACAAGCCACCATCACAGCCAATCACCTGCACCATAATAATGAACCGGAACGCTGCTCGCCTTTTTGCATGTGCTCTTGTTGCGACCAATCTATTACTCATATTTTTTACCCTACGGTCTTGCATACGATAACTTTTGCTTCTGCGTACCAATTTCTTTCATACACCTACTCTTCCACCCCCGAAGTTTATTTTTCTATTTGGCAACCGCCAAAAATCGCTTAGTGATTTTATTATTTCTGTAATCAGAAAGTAAAAAGTGCTGCGCTTAAACAAAGCGTGTTGTGCTTATGTATTCATCTCACTAATAAAAAAACATGTTAGAAAAAATCATTGCGTTTAGCATAAAAAACAAGCTTATTATTTTGCTTGCAACGGCCGCCCTTATTGTATGGGGAATATGGAGTGCTACTAAATTACCTATTGATGCCGTTCCGGATATTACCAGCAATCAAGTACAAATTATAACCACCTGCCCTACCCTTGCCGGGCAAGAAGTAGAACAACTGGTAAGCTACCCAATAGAGCAAGGCATGGCTAACCTTCCTGATTTAGAAGAGTTGCGAAGTGTGTCGCGCTTTGGACTATCGGTTATTACTCTTGTCTTTAACGACAAAACCGACATTTATTTTGCCCGACAACTTATCAACGAAAAGCTAAAAGAAGTAGAAAAAAAAATACCGGCCAATATAGGAACGCCGGAGCTGGCCCCTGTAAGCACCGGGCTGGGTGAAGTATATCAATATCTTTTGCGCGCTAAAAAAGGCAGCGAAAAAAAATATACGGCAATGGATTTGCGCACCTTGCAAGATTGGATAGTAGCACGCCAATTATATGGAACACCGGGCGTTGCCGAAGTGAACAGTTTTGGAGGGGCACTGAAGCAGTACGAAGTATCTATCAACCCCAACAAACTACAAGCCATGAATGTAAGCATAGCCGAAATTTTTTCTGCTTTAGAAAAAAACAACGAAAATACCGGCGGAGCTTACATCGATAAAAAGCCAAATGCTTATTTCATAAGAAGTCTTGGGCTTATTCACTCGTTTGAAGATATAAAAAACATAGCCGTAAAAAACAACCCAAATGGCATTCCTATACTTATAAAGGATGTTGCCCAAGTAGGCCTGGGTAAAGCTACCCCGTATGGAGCTATGACCTACGAAGGAAACGAAGAAGTGGTGGGCGGCATTGTAATGATGCTAAAAGGTGCTAACGGAGCAGAGGTAGTAAACCGTATTAAAGAAAAAATGCAACAAATAAAAACATCACTCCCTAAAGATGTTGTGATAGAACCCTTTTTAGATAGAACCGATTTAATAAAAAGAGCCATATCAACCGTAGAAAAAAATTTAATAGAAGGAGCCCTTATTGTTTTATTTGTACTGGTTTTGTTTTTGGGCAGCATACGCTCCGGCCTTATTGTAGCCTCTGTAATACCTCTATCTATGCTTTTTGCTTTAGGCCTTATGAACGTGTTTCAGGTGTCGGCCAATCTTATGAGCTTAGGGGCTATAGATTTTGGCTTATTGGTGGACGGAACCATCATCATAGTAGAGGCAACCATGCATCATTTAGGGTTAAGAAAAACAAGTTTTATTCTATCTCAAAAGGAAATAGATGCCGAAGTGCTGCAATCGGCTTCTAAGATACGAAAGAGCGCTGCCTTTGGAGAAATTATTATTTTATTGGTGTATATCCCTATCCTTACGCTAGTTGGTATAGAGGGGAAAATGTTTCGCCCTATGGCTCAAACGGTAGGCTTTGCCATAGTGGGGGCTTTAATTTTATCGCTTACCTACGTACCGATTGCGTGCGCTTTATTTTTGCAAAAAAAGCCCTCAATCAAAAAAAACAAAAGTGAAGCTTTTATTCTTTTTTTACAGAAAACATATACCCCTCTTTTAGAAAAAGCCATTCAGTTAAAAAAAGAAGTGCTGGCTGCAACCTTCCTTTTGCTTATAACCGCTGTGCTTATTTTTTCAAAAATAGGAGGCGAATTTATGCCCGTTTTGCAAGAAGGCGATTTTGCTTTTCATTGCATTCTCCCACAAGGTACTTCTATTTCGCAAAGTGTAGAAACCTCTATGCAAGCCATGCGGTTAATAAAAGAATTTGATGAAGTAAAAATGGTAGTAGGGAAAACAGGAAGTGCCGAAATACCTACTGACCCCATGCCTCCTGAAGCTACCGATATGATTATTGTACTAAAACCTGTTGATGAATGGAAACGAAAAATATCTTACAATGAGCTGGCCGACGAAATACTACAAAAAATATCGGTTATTCCCGGCGTGTTTTTTGAAAAAAGCCAACCGATACAAATGCGTTTTAACGAACTAATGACCGGCGTAAAACAAGATGTGGCTATAAAAATATTTGGAGAAAACTTAGACACACTATACGCTTATGCAAAAAAAACACACCATACTATTAAAAATATACAAGGAGTAAGCGAAGCCAATATAGAACGGGTAGAAGGGCTTCCTCAAATTGTCATAAAATACCACCGAAATCAAATAGCTAACTATGGGCTAAACATTGAATACATAAACAACTTGGTGCGCACCGCTTTTGCAGGAAAAAAAGCAGGAGTTGTTTTTGAAAACGAGAGAAGGTTTGACTTGGTGTTGCGCCTAGATAGCAACTACAGAAACAGCATAGAGCATGTAAACCAATTATATGTTTCCTTAGCCGATGGAACGCAAATACCTTTATCGCAATTAGCCGAAATAAGCACAGAAATAGGGCCGGCTCAAATAAGTAGAGAGCAGGGAAAAAGAAGAATTGTAATTGGCTTGAATGTAAAAGGAAATGATGTTACGAATGTAGTGCAAGCTATTCAAGAAAAACTAAATCAATCGGTTACTCTTCCGGAGGGCTATTACTACACCTATGGAGGTACTTTTAAAAATATGCAAGAAGCCAACAAAAGATTAAGCGTTGCTTTACCCATAGCTTTAATTCTTATTTTTATTTTATTGTATTTTACCTTTCATTCAGCCGGTCAAGCTTTTTTAGTTTTTACAGCAGTGCCTATGAGTGCCATAGGGGGTATTTTTGCGTTAAGCCTGCGCAGTATGTCGTTCAGTATTTCGGCTGGCATTGGCTTTATTGCCTTATTTGGTGTAGCTGTACTAAACGGTATTGTGTTGATAAGCACTTTTAATCAATTAGAAAAAGAAGGCATGGCCGATGCTGTTGAACGCATAAAAGAAGGAACAAAAATCAGGCTGCGCCCGGTACTAATGACGGCAACCGTAGCTTCTTTAGGCTTTTTGCCCATGGCTTTATCTAGCGGTGCCGGAGCAGAGGTTCAAAAGCCACTAGCAACCGTAGTAATAGGAGGGCTGCTTAGTGCTACTTGTCTTACGTTGTTCGTGTTGCCTTTGCTGTATCTCCTTTTTTCAAAAAAAGAAAAAATAAAAACACCTGCTTCCTCTCTTGTTATTTTAGCATTTTTTTTGTTTGCTGTCAATACTTCGCATGCTCAAACAAAGAGTATATCTGTTGAAGAAGCTATTAAAACAGCTCAACAAAATAATTTAAGAATAAAAGCACAAGACCTAAACGTGCAGGCCGCAAAAGTCATAAAAAAGACTGCATTTGAATTGCCTAAAACTGCTTTTAATACGCAATTAGGACAATACAACAGCATCAATCAAGACAAGGGTTTTTCTATCATACAAAACATTCCGTTTCCTTCTTATTTTTCAGAAAAGGCTCTTTTATACAAAGAAGAAATAAAAAAAAGTGATTTAGAAAAACGAGTGGTAGAAAACGAAATACGGAGCCAGGTTCGGTATCTTTTTTATCAACTGCAATACCTGCAACAGGTAAAAAAAACATTACAATCGTTAGACAGTTTATACTCTAATCTTGAAAAAGCAGCCGGCTTGCGTTACCAATTAGGCGAAACCAACTTGTTAGAAAAAGCTACCGCAGACGCAAAACGAGGTCAGTTTTCTATTTTATGGCAAAAAAACGAAACCGATATTTTTAATTTTTATGCTTCTCTAAAAAACATGATGAATACAAAAGATGATTTTGATTTAGATACAAATTATAGTCCTGTTTTTGTTACAGATTCCTTAGCCCTATCTCTTGCCGAAAACAATGTTTCTCTAAAAGTATTGCAGCAACAAGCCTTTCTTATAGGGCAAGCCAAAAGAGTAGAAACCGCTTCTGCCCTACCCGATTTTACCATTGGATATTTTAACCAATCGCTTATTGGCACACAAATAATTAACGGCTCCGATATCTATTTTGATGGAAGCAAGCGATTTCAGGGGCTTAACGTGGGTGTAAATATCCCGGTTTCTTTTTTTAGCAATATAGCAAAAGTAAAATCATTAGACTACAAAAAACAATCGGCAATAAAAGAAATTGAAAATGAAAAAAACACCTTGCAAACACAGATACAAAACGCATACAAGCAATATAAACAAGCTCTAAGCCAATACCAGTACTATAAAACGCACGGATTGACTTATGCTAAAACGATTATGCAAACCGCCTCTTTATCTCTAAAAACAGGAAACATCCATTACATAGAATATTTACAAGCACTGCAAACGGCTACGGATATACAAATGGCTTATTTGCAAAGCATCAATCAAATCAACCAATCTACTGTTCAAATTAATTTTTTAATAAACAATTAAAATACATCAAAAATGAAAAATCACTTTTTTTTAATAAGCAGCGTAATCCTTTTATATTCATGCCACAGCAACAAAAGCACAGAAAGCACTCTACTATCTACTCCGATTAGTGAAAACACCAGCACCTATCTTACAGAGGAGCAAATGAAATCCATACAAATAGAGCTAAGTAGTATAGAAAAAAAACAGTTAGGCGCTTCGATAAAAGCAAACGGCATATTAAAAGTACCCAATCAAAACAAGGCAAGCGTTACTACACTAATAGGAGGAGTTGTAAATTCTTTATTAGTTCAAAGCGGAAGCACGATAAAACAAGGGCAGCTGCTTGCCACTATAGCAAACCCTTCTTTTGTAACTATGCAAGAAGATTTTTTAAACACCAATACGAAAATAGAATTAGCTCAAACGGAGCTTACGCGCCAAAAAAATATGCAACAAGGGAACGCCGGTTCCTTAAAAAATGTTCAAATAGCCGAAACAGAACTAAAACTGTTGCAAATAAAAAAAATGAGTTTAAAAAAACAATTAGAGTTAATTGGAATCAATACTCAAAACATCTCCGCAAATAACATTCAATCCAACCTCAGTATTGTTAGCCCTATTGGCGGTTCTGTAAACAAAGTGCTTGTAAATATCGGCTCTTACGTTGATGCCAACAGCCCTATTGCGGAAATAGTAGATAACAACCAGTTGCATCTGTATTTATATGTATATGAAAAAGATTTCTTACAGTTAAAAGAAAACCAAACCGTTCATTTTACTCTTACCAACAACCCGGTAAAGGAGTATGATGCTACCATTTTCAATATATCCAATACATTTGAAGACAATACCAAATCTATTGCCATACACGCCGCCATACAGGGAGATAAAAAGGGCTTAATAGACGGTATGAGCGCTACGGCCGTAATTAGCTTAGCAAAAAACACCATCGATGCGGTACCCTCAAGCGCTATTATAAATCAAGATGGAAAAGAATACATTTTTGTGGTGAGCAAAAAAGAAAACCATAATACTTTTTTTGAAAAAATACCCATACGGAAAGGGGTGAGCGAAGTAGGATACAGCGAAATTACGTTATTACAAGAAATACCTCCAAAAAGCCAAATAGTAAGCAAGGGAGCTTTTTTTATTTTTTCGAAAATGAACGAAAATAACCACGAACACAACCCCTAAAACAAAAAAAACTACTTAGCACACTACACCAATTTAGCCCTGCTTAGCACTTCCGCAATGTTAGAGTAGGTGTTGTGCATCATACTGTGTATTTGCGTTTTATTTTTCCAGCTTACTTCAGTAATTCCTTCTTCTTTTTGGGGTACTAAGTTCATCTCGTTGCAAAGCATGTGGTACCAGTATGTTTTTTTTAAAACCCACTTATCGCCCAATAAATAAACGTGATAACTGTTCGTTAAAAAATTCTGAAGTTTAATATCCTGCAAACCACATTCTTCTTGACATTCGCGTACGGCAGCTTGTTCGGGCTTCTCGCCTTTATCCAGTTTCCCTTTGGGCAAATCCCATTTGTTATGCCTAAAAATAAAAAGGTATTGATTTTGCTCATTTTTTATTAAGCCTCCGGCAGCCTCAATTACCGTGAATTGTGCAGCAAAAGTTTCAAAATCATTGGATATATTATTACAGCACACATATATATCTTCTTCTAGTTTTTTTATTTTTTCAAATAAAAAAGCAGCATCAAAAAGAATTATTTTTTTGTTTTCATAGCTGCTTTTCGCGCTTTTATCTATAAAAATAAGAGCGTAATTGTTAAAATGCACCGTAACGTTTCTTTTGTTCATAATTTCGTTTTTTAATCGTTGTAAGTCGTTGTATCTTTGCCGCATGACAAAGCATACTGATTCCGCGTTTAAAGTTGCGGAATATTTATTACAAATCAAAGCCGTAAAATTACAACCTCAAACCCCTTACACTTGGGCCAGCGGTTGGAAGTCGCCTATTTATTGCGACAACAGATTAACCCTTTCGTTTCCAAAAATTCGTACTTATATACGCCAACAGTTTTGCGAAACTATTTTAGAAAAATTTGGCAAACCCGATGTCATCGCCGGGGTAGCTACAGGAGGCATCGCCATAGGCGCGTTGGTAGCCCAAGACTTAGGCTTGCCTTTTGTATATGTACGCAGCGATGCTAAAAAGCACGGACTTACCAATCAGATAGAAGGATATGCGGAGAAAGGGCAAAGCGTTATAGTAATAGAAGACCTTATTAGCACCGGAGGCAGCAGTCTAAAAGCGGTAGAAGCCTTACGTCAAGCAGGTTTGCAAGTAAAAGGGCTTATATCCATTTTTACCTACGATTTTGAAACTGCCGAAAAAGCATTCAAAAATGCAAAGTGCATCGCTCATTCCCTGTGCAACTACCACTCTCTTATAGAGCAGGCATTGAAAGAAAATTACATTGATGAGTTGGCGGTGGCCTCTTTAAAAAAGTGGCGCGAAGACCCCGAACATTGGCAGCCCACCGAAAATGCTTCCCTTTAAGTACTACACACTAAAAGATATAAAGGAACGAACTAGAAGCCGCTATGGAGAATGTAAGGTGGGCGACGTGATAGCTTGCCCTCCCTCAGCCGGCGAAGCCGAATCTTTTTTACAGCAAGCAACAGCGCCTTTTGTACTCATCGGCATCCCGGAAGATATTGGAGTGCGTGCCAACCTGGGGCGTCCGGGCGCACATACCGCATGGAAACCGGCTGTAGAAAACATCTTAAATCTGCAAAGCAACGATTTTTTAAATGCGAAAAACCTACTGGTACTGGGCGAAGTAGAGCTAAGCGATTTAATGCAACAAGCACAGGCTTTTTCATCTAATAAAAACAAACACGAAGTAAGCAGTTTAAGAAAATTAGTAGAATTGATAGATGCCCGTGTAGCAGCCATCATCGAAAAAATTGTAGCTGCAAAAAAAATACCCATTGTTGTGGGAGGCGGACACAACAACGCCTACCCCATCATAAAAGCCACAAATGAAACCCTGCGAAAAGAAAACAAAACGCATGCAAGAGGCATTAACGTGCTTAACTGCGATGCCCACGCCGATTTTCGTGCCTTGGAGGGAAGGCATAGCGGCAATGGCTTTAGCTACGCATTTGAAGAAGGCGCTTTAGCTAAATATGCCGTGCTGGGCTTGCACGAACAGTACAATGCCCATAGCATTTTACAAAAATTTAATACCAACAAAAATCAACTATTGTACAAAAGTTACGAAGATATTTTTTTGCGAGAAAAAGAAACCTTTGCACAAGCATTAGATGCTTGCATTGATTTTTGTAAAGATACTTTTTGTGGTGTAGAAATTGATTTAGACGCCATTACCAATGTGCCCAGTAGCGCACGTACCTCCTGCGGTATTTCTCCATTACAAGCACGACAATACGTATATAACTGCGCAAAAAAACTGCCCGCCGCCTATCTGCACATACCCGAAGGAGCCCCCGTGTTGGCTCACCTAAAAGCCGATAACAAAACAGGTAAGCTAATAGCGTATCTGGTAAGTGATTTTATAAAAGGGTTTTTGGAAAAATAGCTGCTTAAAATCAACACTCCACTTCTGTTTCCCCTATTCTTACGGCTTTAGCACCACCCCTTTAAATCGTATTTTTTGCGGGATAGGTGATGCATTGCTATACACTTCTACTATCCTATCTTGGCGGTCGTAGGTAGGCGCTGTGTCAAAAATAACCTCTATGGTTCCGTTTTTTTGTGGGGCGATAGGCTCTTTAGGAAAAACAACCGAGGTACAACTGCACTCTGCTTTTGCTTGTGTAATAATAAGCGCTTGATTTCCTTTGTTTGTAAAGGCGTAACGAAGATGCACCAACTCTCCTTTTTTTACAAAACCAAAACTTTGTTTTGTTTTTTCAAATTTTAATTGAGGTTGCGCCAATGACGCATACATACAAAAAAAGAAAAAATATAAAAACAACACCTTGTTCACGCTTACGAATTTACGCATTTTATACTTCTAAATACCGCTTCCTTTTTTAGAACTGTAAAAAAAACACATGCCTGATTAAAACTATGTGCTAAAGGACTATTATATTTGCGGATATGTTTAAAAAAGCCATCTTCTTTTTTATCTTGTGTGCGAGCGCCGGCCGAGGCCGGGCGCAGCCCTATCCCGAAAGTCGTATTTTATACGAAAAAGACATTAAAACCGGTGCCAGCCAAATAGACGCTTACCTGCCTTTATTAAAAGGAAAAAAAGTGGCTATCATAGCCAACCCCACTTCTCTTATTAACACTACTCATTTGTTGGACACGCTGCTTTCTTTAAAAATTAATGTGAAAAAAATTTTTAGTCCCGAGCATGGTTTTAGAGGCCTTGCCGATGCCGGCGAGAGCGTACGCAGCGATAAAGATAAAAAAACGGGTATCAACATCGTATCTTTATATGGCAAACACAACAAACCCAGCCCCGAAGATATGGCCGACATAGAGATACTTATATACGATATTCAAGATGTGGGCGTGCGTTTTTATACTTACATCTCTACGATGAGCTATTGCATGGAGGCCGCTGCCGAATCAAAAAAAATGTTTTTGATTTTAGACCGCCCCAACCCCAACGGTTATTTTATTGATGGCCCCGTATTAACTCCTCCTTTCAATTCTTTTTTGGGTATGCACCCGGTACCCCTTGTGTATGGCATGACATACGGCGAGTACGCCCAGATGGTAAACGAAGAAGGTTGGTTGGCAAAGGGGCAAAAATGCAATTTAAAAGTAATTCCGGTAAAAAATTATACCCATTTTGATTTGTACCAACTTCCGGTAAAGCCCTCGCCCAACCTGCCTACTATGGAGGCGGTGTACTTATACCCTTCCTTAGGTTTGTTTGAAGGAACCCTTGTTAGCGTGGGGCGCGGCACCGATAGTCCGTTTCAAGTTATAGGGCATCCCGATTTTAAATCGCAAGGTTTTAGCTTTATTCCGAAACCCAACCTAGGAGCCAAAAACCCCAAGTACAACGGACAAACCTGTTATGGGTTTGATTTAAAAAACTTTGCCAAGGTATATATAAAAGATTCTAAAAAAGTATATTTGTTATGGCTGAGCGGCATGTACAGAGAATTAAAACGCGATGATTTTTTCGATGAAAATTTTAATTTTCATGCCGGCAACGATGCTTTACAAAATCAAATTAAAAAAAACACACCGGAAAGTGCTATTAGAAAAAGCTGGGAACCCGGCCTCATTGCATTTAAAAAAATTAGAAAAAGATATTTACTATACCCCGATTTTGAATAAGCCATGAACCGACAAGAACTCATTAACCAGATAAAAACAAAAAAAACTTTTTTATGCGTAGGCTTAGATCCTGATGTAGAAAAAATACCCGCGCACCTGCTTCATCAAGAAGATGCCCTTTTTGAATTTAATAAGGCTATTATAGATGCTACGCATACCTACTGCGTATCATACAAACCCAATACGGCTTTTTATGAAGCGCATGGGGTAGCGGGTTTTCAAAGTTTAATAAAAACCATAGCCTATATTAAAGAAAAATACCCTCATCATTTTATTATTGCCGATGCTAAACGAGGAGATATAGGCAACACATCAGGAATGTATGCGCGTGCTTTTTTTAAAGAGATGCAAGCCGATGCGCTTACGGTGGCGCCGTATATGGGCAGCGACTCGGTAAAACCTTTTTTAACTTATGAAAATAAATGGGTGGTGTTGTTGGCTTTAACCAGCAACCAAGGTGCTTTTGATTTTCAAACGCAACGCATAGAGCATGTAAATAAACGTCAAGAAATTCATGTATATGAAGAAGTGCTGAAAACTTCGCAGCAGTGGGGCAACGAACATAATATGATGTATGTAGTAGGTGCCACTAAAGCACAATGGTTGGAGCAAATACGGAGTATCGTGCCGAACCATTTTTTATTGATACCCGGCGTAGGCGCCCAAGGGGGCAGTTTGCAAGAAGTGTGTAAATACGGATTAAACAAAGATATTGGACTGCTCATTAACTCATCGCGTCAAATTATATACGCATCAAACAAAGAAGATTTTGCACAAGCGGCTGCCACACAAGCGCAGGCACTTCAACAAGAAATGGCTATATTTGTAAAATAAGAAAAAATGAATTAGAAGCATTGACCGAGAAATACTTTTTAGCAAAACAAACTGCTTTAGACGACTACCCTATTTTTATGACAATAGCCGAAGATATTGGCTATGGTGCCACAGGCAGGAGCACAGGAAATAACGAATTGATTGAAATAGGAAAAGAACTTGCCAAATTTATTGCTCACATTAATAAGACAGAGAAGTAAAAATGGAAACTACAAAAATAATTATTTACCAAACCGAAGACGGAAATACAAAAATTGAAACCCGTTTGGAAGATGAAACCGTTTGGCTAACCATTGACCAAATGGCTGAACTTTTTCAAAAATCCCGTTCTACCGTTAATGAGCATATTTTACATATTTACGAAGAAAAAGAGCTTGATAATGAGCATAGTATGAGAAAAATCGGAAATTCCGATTTTTCTACCAAACCCACCAATTACTATAATCTTGACGTAATAATTTCGGTAGGCTACCGTGTAAAAAGCCATCAGGGTACCAAGTTTCGCCAATGGGCAACAGCCCGATTAAGAGAATACATTGTAAAGGGTTTTACAATGAATGATGATTTTTTGAAACAAGCGGGTAGCGGTAATTATTTTGAAGAATTATTGGCACGTATTCGAGATATACGTTCGTCCGAAAAAGTATTTTGGAGAAAGATATTAGATATATACGCTACCAGTATTGACTACGATGCCAAGTTAGAAATATCCATACAGTTTTTTCAAACGGTGCAAAATAAAATGCACTGGGCAGCACATGGACATACAGCGTCCGAAATTATTTACCAACGCATTGATGCTAAAAAACCAAACCTTGGCTTAACCCATATAAAAGGAAGCAAGCCAACAAAACAGGAAGTCGAAATAGCTAAAAACTATTTGAACGAAAACGAACTGAATGTATTGAATAGAATGGTAACGGCTTACTTAGAGTTAGCCGAATTACAAGCACTAAACCGCCAACCAATGTATATGAAAGATTGGGTTGAACGCTTAGATGATTTTGTGAAAATGACAGGCAATAATATTTTGCAAAATGCAGGAACAGTAAGCCACACACAAGCATTAAAAAAAGCAAATGCCGAGTATGAAAAATACAAAGAGCAAACAAAAAACGAATTATCGGAAGGCGAAAAACACTTTGTAAAACAAATAGAAAATACTGCAAAAAAACTAAACCCAAAGAAACCTAAAAAATAGTCCGAACTGTAATTTTTTACTGATTAATTTGATTTATATGATAAAGGAACAATATAAATATTCGGGGCTGGCTACTAAAATTATTAAATGTACCATGACCGTTCATAGTGCGCAAGCGGCTGCCACACAAGCGCAGGCGCTTCAACAAGAAATGGCTCTATTTGTACAATAAAAGCTATACCGAAATTTCTCCGCGTAGATTTTTAGATAACAACTTTTTTATTTGGGCCTGCGATTTATTTTCGCCTAACAAAAACATCAGTTTAGTTACGGCAGCTTCCAATGTGCTGTCTTCCCCGCTTAAAACGCCTATTTTTTTCAAGGCGGCACTGGTTTGATACTTTCCTTGTATTACGCGCCCCACAAGGCATTGCGTAACATTATATACAATCACGTTTTGCTTAATAAGATGCTCTAACAACGAAAGAAACCAAGGTTCGGTAGGGGCATTTCCGGCGCCAAAACTATATAAAATTAAAGCTTTAAGTCCTTTTATTTGTAAATACGATTCGGTTATTTTTTTAGATATGCCCGGAAATAAAGGAAGCACCGCTATATCGTTATCTAAATGTTTGTGTACTCGTAATTTTTTTGTGCTACACTTTGCTATGTAGTTATCGTTGTAGGTAATATCTACCCCGGCCTCGGCAAGCACTGGGTAATTCGGCGATTTAAATGCGTCAAAATGTTCTGAGTTGTATTTTAAAGTACGATTTCCTCTATATAGTTCATATTCAAAATAAACGGCTACTTCGGGTACCAGTGCTTTGCCTCTTTTATTTTTAGCAGCAGCAATTTCTATAGCCGTAATTAAATTTTCTTTGCCATCGGTTCTAATAATTCCAATGGGCAACTGCGAGCCGGTAAGAATAACGGGTTTGCTTAGGTTTTCTAACATAAAGCTAAGAGCCGATGCCGTATAAGCCATGGTATCGCTGCCGTGTAAAATAACAAAGCCGTCGTATAGGGTATAATTTTTCTCAATAATTTGCGCCAAATGTACCCACACCTGTGGGTTCATGTTGCTGCTATCAATGGGTTTTTTAAAAGAAACCGAATGCAACTCTAACTGAAAGCGATGCAATTCAGGCACTTGCTTGGTAAGCTGCTTGAAATTAAAAGGACGCAGAGTACCCGTTTTAGCATCTTGTACCATGCCTATCGTTCCTCCGGTATAAATAAGCAAGATTTTAGTCATACAGCGCCGTGCCGTTAGCCTGTTTTTTATTATTAAAAAGGCAAATCGTCTGTTACAGTCGTAGTATTTGTAAAAGGAGGCGTTTCTTGGGTATTGGTATTGGCTGATTTAGTTGCAGCCGAGCCGCTGTGCGCCGGTGCATTTCCGGTTGCTTTTTCAATGCGCCATGCCTCAATAGTGTTGAAGTATTTGGTTTCGCCTTGAGGCGATAGCCACTCCCTGCCTCTAAGGTTAAAAAGTACTTTTATCTCGTCGCCTACATTAAAATGATCCAGTTCGGATACCTTGTTTTGAGTTATTTGAAAAGTTACGTGTTGTGGGTAGGGGGAAGTGGGATCGATTGTAAGTACAAAATCGCGTTTTTTAAAACGATCGTTTACTGTAACAACGTCAGATTTTAGTTTAAGAATTCCTATTGCTTCCATGTTTTTTATTTTTTTAAAATACTGTTTTTATTAAGACCTAAAGGTACGGCTTATTTTGTTTTTAGCCTAATAAAATTTTCCACGCTTCGCACACTTTATTAACATCTAACAGCGTTTTTGCATAGCGATGCTTATCCTCTTCTGAAGAAAAAACAAGATTTTGTTCTTTTTTGAACAAGGCTATTTCTTCTTGAGTGGGCAGGTGCTCTATGTTGCCTAATTGCCCTAAGTTATTGGCCGATAACACATGGCTGTTGCGTATATTTTTGGGCATGGCATCAATACCTACCCCTAAGGTAGTCAGGGGTTTTTCTATCTCAAAAAGGGCGTCGCCACTGGCGCGGCAATACCAGTTGCCACCCATACGGGCTACCAAATCTATTTTTTGTTGGTCTATCTTGCCTTCTGCATTTAACACTTCTTCTTTTATATGTATAAGCAGTACCTCACATACAATAAGGTTTCCGGCGCCGCCGCCTGTTCCTAGCTCTATCACTTGGTTTACCTTACACTCTAAGGTTACGGGAGCTTCGGCTACCCTAAAAGGCTTTACCAATGCTGATTTTATTTTAGTGAAACCCGCTTTATCAAACTCATCTACCCCTTTGGCATAAGGGCTGCTGGCTAAACTTACTTGCTGCACCATGCTGTAATTGACCACGTTTAACACCACTTCGGGCACTTCTT
This sequence comes from Bacteroidota bacterium, assembly GCA_018267475.1. Classification (GTDB taxonomy): domain Bacteria; phylum Bacteroidota; class Bacteroidia; order B-17B0; family Aurantibacillaceae; genus PALSA-968. The sequence goes on from JAFDYI010000024.1 coordinate 40,850, forward strand.
TTACATTATCATGGGTGTGCTTAGTAATGCCGGTGCGGCCGCTACGAGCGGGAGAGAAAATAGCAATAGGAGGGTTGGAAGAAAACACGTTGTAAAAACTAAACGGAGCTAAATTAGGCTGTCCGTTGGCGCTGATAGTGCTGGCAAAAGCAATGGGGCGCGGGCCTACTGCTCCTAACAAATAGCCGTGAAATTGTGGTTGTGGGGTATTTTTGGGGTCCATGGTTATCATACGTCTTTTTTAGGTTACAAAGGTACTTCATTTGCTTTAACCTGGTTTACTTTCTGCGCAAGAAAAACAAAAGCAAAAAAAGGTAGGAGCCATATCATTTTACAACCCAGCCTATCAATGGCATTAGCAAAAGTACCGCAATCCCACGCATTAAAAACAATAGCTATAAAAAATAAGACACCGATAGACCAGATAGGGTATTCTTTTCTACTCTTTGCAAAAAAATAAAACACAACCAACACACTCAGCAACAGCGTAGCCGTAAAAAGAGTATTAAAAAAAGATACAAAACCAAGTTGCGATTTATTTTGTTTTGACAACGCGTAACCTTTTGCATCATTAGGCACGTATTTCTGTATCCGTTTATACAAGAGAGTGCCCTCTGTAAAACAGCCGTTTCCATCGCCTATGGCAAAGAGGCTTAGCTGTTGTATCGTTGCCTTCAGCGATTCTTGAATATGAAGAAATAGATACTTGGGATTCATAAACGTGGCTAAAATAATTTCGTTAAACTCTTTTTTTGTTTCTTTCCAAGCGCCCATTTTATAAAAAGGGCTTTTTTCGTCCCATATAAACTGGTATGCCTTTTGAGGCAACGAATCTTTATACCTGCATAAACGATACGATTGGGTAGCACATGTTTCGTCTAAATAGGTTTTTAAAATTCCGTGTTCTACCATAGCGCCCATAAAAAATACGTGTTTAGATTTAGAAAGGGCTGAGCCCATAGTAATAAGAGATAAAGCCATAAGAAGTACAGCAACAAGCACTTTCATACGAGCGCCTGAATGTTCTTTTTTTGGGAACCATTTTGTTTTAAAAAAGAAAACCGTTGCGCCAATAAGAAAAAATAACAGCAGGTGTGAAATGTGCATGGCAACCGATATAAAGAATAACAAATAAAGAATAATTTGTGTTTTTCTATCATGCGTTCCAAACAAAATAACAACAAAACAAAGCAATGCCATAGATGTAAAAATATCGGGCATAATTTGACTGACGGTCCAAGATACACCGGTAAAAAGAGATAAAAACAAGATAGTGTAAAGACCTATTTTTAAATACCTTTCGTTATTTACCAATATCTTCACTACTTGAAAAACAAGAAAAGAAAGCATGAAAGCCTGCGCAAACACAACCAGCCAAAGCGACACGCCATTAAGGCTAAAAAGCCTGACAAATAAGCCATAGGTAATAGGCCGGTCAAAGGGTGTTTCTAAATCAAAGCCCGACGCCAGGTAAGTTGATGTATCTGAATACACAATAGGGTATCCATTTATAAACGCATCTAGCATAAAAAAAAGAGCCCCAAAGAAAACATATAAAAAAAGGCGGTGCTTATTTTCCATTTCAGCTCAAATGTAGAATAATTTTTTGAGTAAAATAATGCGTACTTTTGTGCAAACATACGGTTATGTTTCATATCAACCCATCGGATAAAGAATTATACCAAATACTGACTCAAAGCAAGGTCATTGCCATGGTAGGCGCATCGGCCAACCCTGATAAAACGTCGCATGGCATTATGAAAAAACTGCAATCGGTAGGATATAAAGTGATACCCATAAACCCAAACGAAAAAGAGATATTGGGCGAGCCCTGCTACGCCTCTCTTTTAGATGTAAAAGAAAAGGTGGGTATTGTAAATGTTTTTCGCAAACCCGAAACGATAGTACCCATCGCAAAAGATGCGGTATCCATAAAAGCACAAACGCTTTGGCTGCAAAGCGGCATCATCAACGAAGAAGCGGCTAAAATAGCTTTGCAGGGAGGACTACATGTAGTGATGGATGCCTGCATAGGAGTAATGCACGCTTTTTTAAATGTGCCCAACCATGACTAAAACTCCAAAAAAAACTTTTTTTAATGTAGTACTTATAGGAGCAGGAAATGTAGCCACACACTTGGCTATGCAATTAATAAAAAGAAAACACCACATTCTACAAATTGTATCGCGCTCAAAAAAAAGCGGAAGCACTTTATCAAAAAAAACAAAAACCGCTTTTACTACGGATATAAAAAAAATAAATAAGACCGCCGATATTTACATTATATGCTCGCCCGACGATGCTATTGAAAAAATAGCCAATCAACTATCCTTATCAAAAAAAATAATACTTCATACATCAGGCAGCACCTCTATAGACATTTTAAAAGAAAGCAGCGCAAATGTAGGTGTATTATATCCTTTGCAAAGTTTTTCTAAAGAGATAAAAACTGATTTTTCATCAGTACCTATTTTGATAGAAGCTAACAACAACCACACCTTACAAGCTATAAATACATTAGCATCTACTTTGAGTACACACGTAATAAAAAGCGATTTTGAACATCGTATAAAATTACACCTGGCTGCTACTATGGTAAATAATTTTGGCAACTACTTGCTCGCCCTTACCTATCATTTTTTAGAAGAAGATAAAGCTGATTTTTCGTTACTTTTTCCTTTAATAAAGCAAACATCAAAAAAAATAGAAAAACAAACTCCTTTTAAAGTACAAACCGGCGCAGCGCGACGCGGCGATAAAAAAACCATTACGAAACACCTGAATTTATTAAAAAAATACCCAGAACAAAAAAAGATATATACTCTTTTTACTCAGTTAATTAAACAACATTATGAGCGCTAATTTTAAACAACGACTAACTAAAATAACCACCTTGATTTTTGATGTAGATGGCGTACTAAGCGATGGTAAAGTATTTTTTATGCCGGACGGGACCCCTGTGCGAAACCTAAATATGAAAGACAGCTACGCCTTACAACTTGCTGTAAAAAAAGGTTTTAGAGTGCTTATTATTACGGGAGGCAATTCGGAAGTACTCAAAAAATCGTTACACACTTTAGGTATTGAGCATGTATTTTTAAAACAACACGACAAACTCAGCTGCTATAAAGATTGCATGGCCGAATTTGAATTTACCGATGAACAAGCTCTATATATGGGCGACGACCTGCCCGATTATGAAACGATGCAGCGCGTACATATAGCTTGTTGTCCAAACGATGCCGTTTCTGAAATAAAAAAAATATGCATCTATATATCCGACAAAAAAGGAGGAGATGGCTGTGTACGCGACATTATAGAACAAGTATTGCGGTCTCAACAAAAATGGGAAATTACCCATTGGTAAAACCACAAAAAACATCTATTTTTGATGTACATGAATCTAAAAAATTTCATACATTTAATTCGATACAAAAATTTATTAATTATAGCACTCACCATGCTGACCATGCAATTAGGAGTAGTAAACCCCTTGCTTCTAAAAAATGAAACGCAGCCTTTTTGTTCCATGCACTTAATCTTGCTTGTTGCCAGTACCCTTTTAATAGCGGCTTCCGGTTACATCATCAATGATTATTTTGACGTAAAAACAGATAAAATAAACAAGCCCGACAAAACCTACATAGATAAAGGAGTGAAACGCCGCGTAGCTATTATTATGCATGTTTTTTTTAATAGTTTAGGCATCCTTATATCTGCCTATTTATCCTACAAAAAACAAAATATATGGCTGCTTCTATTTTCTGTTTTAGCAGTAGTTTTATTATGGTTTTATTCTACCCATTTAAAAAAACAATTGGCTATTGGCAATGTAGTAGTAGCCCTCCTCACAGCCCTCATACCGCTTCAAGTGCTTTGTTTAAATATATATCCTTTTATACAAAAAAACGGATATCCTATTCCCGGTACTTATTTGCCTTCCATAATAGCAAGCGTTTGTTTTTCTATTTTTGCATTTTTACTATCTATGGTAAGAGAAATAATAAAAGACATAGAAGATTACGAAGGAGATTACGCCACGGGCTGCAAAACCATACCTATTGTTTGGGGTATAAAAGCCTCAAAAGCATTGATAGCAGGCCTTATCAGCAATACGGTGTTGTTGCTGTTGTTTTCTTTTTACAAACTATATCAATTGCACTTTAATATGCTTTCATTGTATTTATTTTTTTGTGTACTTAGTCCTTTATTTTATTTATTTTTTAAACTCTATAAAGCACAAAACAAACAACATTACGGGAGTATTAGTAAATGGCTAAAATTTATTATGATTTCAGGTATTTTATCAACAGTACTTATTTATCTTTCTTGTTATGGATATATGTAAACACAATCTTATTCTAGGCTCGGCTTCGCCTCGCCGAAAACAACTACTAGAAGATGCCGGTTTTTTGTGCAAAACAACCCCTATCAACGCCGAAGAGAGCTTTCCTGCTCACCTGCAAGCGCAAGAAATACCTTTATATTTAGCTCATAAAAAGGCAAGCAACTACCCTTTTCCGCTAAAAGAAAACGATGTATTGATTACTGCTGATACCGTAGTTTGGGTTAAAAATACCGTGCTAAACAAACCTGAAAACGAGCTGGAGGCCAAGCAAATGTTGCAGATTCTATCCGGAAAAAAGCATCAAGTTTTTACGGGAGTTTGCCTCACTTCTAGCAAAAAACAAGTTTCTTTTTACGATGAAACCACTGTTTTTTTTAAAACCTTAACCGAACAAGAAATTATTTTTTACATTCGAAAATACCAACCTTTTGACAAAGCCGGAAGCTATGGAGCGCAAGACTGGATGGGGCTTACAAGCATTACGCGCCTGGAAGGAAGTTATTTTAACGTGATGGGATTGCCAACGCATAAACTGTACGAGCATCTGCAGCAATTTTAGCGTCAAACGGCAGCACTATATTAGTAGTTTATTTCTACTTTTGCAGCTACTATGGTTTATACCACTTTGCACGACTGCATACTTGATTTAGAAAAAAAAGGAGATCTTATTCGTATAAAGGAAGAGGTAGATCCTCATTTGGAAATGGCCTCTATTCATCTAAGAATACACGAGGCTAAAGGGAAAGCCATACTTTTTGAAAAAATAAAAGAGTGCTCCTACCCTGCCGTTTCCAATTTATTTGGAACGCTTGATAGAAGTAAATTTATTTTCAGAAATCATTTTTCAGATATAAAAAAACTAATTGATATAAAAAACAACCCTGCTTCTTTTTTTAAAAATGCAAAATCCTTGTCCCTGCTAAAATCGGCTTATTGTTCACTTCCAAAAAAAATAAACGCTCCGGTATCTCGTTATTTCAAAGAAATAAACATTGACCAATTACCCTTAATAAAACACTGGCCTTTAGATGGAGGCGCTTTTATTACCCTGCCTCAAGTTTATAGCGAAGATGTAGAACGTCAGGGAATAAAACATTCTAACTTGGGCATGTACCGCATTCAGTTGTCGGGCAATCAATACGAACTTAATAAAGAAGTAGGCCTGCACTACCAGTTGCATCGAGGGATAGGGGTGCACCAAACGAATGCTAACAAAAAAAATATCCCTTTAAAAGTTTCTGTTTTTGTGGGAGGCCCTCCTTCACATACCTTAGCCGCGGTAATGCCTCTTCCGGAAGGAATGAGCGAACTTAATTTTGCCGGAGCGCTTGGTGGGCGCAGGTTTAGATACACATATCATGAAGGGTATTGCATTTCATTAGATGCCGATTTTGTTATTACGGGAGAGGTATATCCAAATGAAAATAAACCCGAAGGCCCTTTTGGCGATCACTTAGGCTACTACAGTCTTACTCACCTTTTTCCGGTGATGCGTATCCATAAAGTATTTGCAAAAAAAGAAAAAGCCATTTGGCCTTTTACGGTAGTAGGGCGCCCTCCACAAGAAGATACCGCCTTCGGAAACCTTATTCATGAGCTTAGCGGCAACGCACTTGCTAATGAAATACACGGACTAAAATCATTACACGCAGTAGATGCCGCCGGGGTACACCCTTTGCTGTTAGCCGTTGGTAGCGAACGTTACACGCCCTACATAGCAGAAAAAAAGCCCAGCGAAATTCTTACTATTGCTAATAAAATTTTAGGAACAGGACAACTAAGCCTAGCCAAATATCTTTTTATTACCGCTGATGAACAAACAACAGTTGCAACCCAAAAGCAACTATCTGCCCACAATATAGAGGCCTTTTTGATACATTGCTTAGAACGTCTTGATTTCTCAAGAGATATTCACTTTTATACTAAAACCAGTATAGACACCTTAGATTATTCCGGTACTGACCTAAACAGCGGAAGTAAAGTAGTTTTAGCCGCCTACGGCAAACCCATACGTAAACTATGTACAGCGGTACCTGCTTTTTTAAAAAATAAAAAAACACGTTTGGTTATGCCCGGCGTAATTGCTATGCAAGAATCTTGTTTTACTTCCTACCAAGAAGCCAAAGAAGAAATAAAAAAAATATGCGCGCAATTAGAGGAGGAAAAAAGAGAAGATATAGCTCTTGTGGTATTATGTGACGACGAGGGTTTTGTAGCGCAAAATTTAAATAATTTTTTGTGGGTTACTTTTACCCGAAGCAACCCATCGCATGATATATACGGCGTTAATGCCGGCACAGATCATAAACACTGGACCTGTGAAGCTCCTTTAATTATTGATGCCCGAAAAAAACCGCATCACGCCCCTGAGTTAGAAAAAGATGTTTTTATAGAAAAACGAACAGATGCTATCCTCTCCAATATTATTTAGGAGACAAATTACTTAGGCAACATCGCATATTGGTCGCGGTAATAAAGAGCTCGGGTGCTGTCCTTTACTTCTAGTAATTTACCAAACAAGTATTGTGCTAATTCTTTGTTAGGCGAAAGAGTAAAGGCCTGTTCCAAGTGTTTTATTCCTTGCAGTGTATCGCCCGTTAGCATTAAACAATTTCCGTATTGAGCGGTAAATAAATAATTATCGGGCATGTTTGCGTAAGCCTCTTTTGCTAAAGGAAGTGCGAGGGCATAATTTTTTTGTTCAAACAACATCTCTATCAAGGCTTTGTACGAATTGTATTGTTGTGGGTTTTGAAAAGTAGCTATTCTATAATTAATGTAGGCATCTTTAAAATTACGAATATATCTATAATAGTTAGCTAAATTTTCGTGGGCTTGGGGGTATGGGCGCGGGCTGTGCCTTAAAGCTAATTTAAAGTATTTTTCAGCTAGTTGATACTGCCCTTTGTAGGAATATATTAAAGCGCCGGCGTTATTAAACGCTGAAAAAATAGTAGAATCGTTGCTCAAAGCATATTGGTAACAATTTAATATATTATCTACCAAAAATTGCTTGGTATATTGTGGCCCCCCACCTATCCCTGTATTTAGTATTTCATAATATTTATTGCCTAACATATTACTGGCTCCTACCGATTTGGGTTCGTATTGCTGATCGTTTTCGTATAAAGAAAGTTCGCTTTTCCAATTGCTGTTTCGTTGCCAATCGCGCAACAAAAAAAGAAACAGAACGATTGTTAAATACACCATCGGTTTTTGAAAAAAATCAGAAAGGGCTATTTTTGATGGAACCGTTTTATACAAAGAAAACAAAACCGACACAATAAACATGACAAAGCCTGCCGAAGCTATAAAACAAAGTCGTTCGCCTACGATACCCGCCAGTGGTTTAAACAAATTAACAATAGCTGCCATGGATAACAAAAAGAAAAGCAGGCTAAATAAAGATATTTTGCTTTTCTTTTTGTAGCAAAACCAAATAGAAAAAAACAAAAAAGCAATTCCTATTAAAACATCAACATCAAACAAATTTTGATGAAGTGTTTGTAAGGGATAACCGTAATAATAGCGCAACGGGTGCGGAAAAAAGAGCAGTTTGGTGTAAATGCCAAACGATTTTAAGGCAAAAGGTATTTTTTCTATAAAAGGCAGATGCGCCCCATACAACGGGTTTTCAAAATGATAATCAAAACGTATCTCTTCTTCGCCTGAAGTCATGTATTTTCTTACTTGTAAGTAAGAAACGTACACAAGCGCTAAGGCTCCCAACACATAAGCTATTTGCTTTTTGCTTATTTTAGTATAAAAAACAGCTATAAGCGGTATTAAAACTAAAGCTAAAATGGCCGAAACTTTACTAAAAAAACCCAGTAAAATAAACAACGCGCACCATAGCGCGTATTGCCCTTTTTTTTCTTCAACAAAACGCAAAAAATGCAAAAAAGACAAAAAAACAAAAAGGGCTACCAACAACTCGTCTCTACATTTAATATTGTTTACTACCTCGGTATGAATGGGATGAGCTAAAAACAAAATACCACAAACCAAAGCAAACACTTGAGCATAGGGATTCTCGCCCATTATTTTTTTAATAAAAAGAAACAGACAAAAAACAACCAAAGCATATACTAATAAGTTAATAAAGTGATCTATGCGCGGCGATTGCCCCCATATAGAATACTCAATAGCAAACATAGTAACAGTAAGAGGCCGGTAGTCGTAGTTAGTGCCCTTGCCGTGCCCATAGTGGGTACGCCATATCTTAGGTATGGCTTTTACACCTTGCGAAACCAATTCATTATTAGGTTTGTAATTTTTTTCATTTCCTTTTACTGGGTAATTCGTTACGGTAACATACATATCATCTAAGCTATAACCGTTAACTAAGCTATTTCCATAAAAGAGCAAGGTTAGCGCTAAAAAAAAGTGAAATACATTGATATTAGAAGATAGTATTTTTTTCATAAAAGATAACCTTGCTAAGGTAAAAATAATTTTTGTTACAAAGTGCTACTAAGCACAAAACTTTAGTATATTTGTGCTAATGTCGGTTTTTATACAAGATATTGCAGTTTATTACCCTGAAAAAGTCCTCACCAACAAGGAACTAGCCCTTGCTTTCAATACCGAAGAAGATCTTATTCTCAAAAATACGGGCATCAAGAAGCGCTACATATCTGCTCCATACGAGATAGCCTCTGATATGGCGGTAAAGGCAGCCGAAAAATTATTTGAATCAAAGAATATCAACAAAAACGATATAGATTTTCTTATTTTTTGTTCTGAATGTCTTGATTATATCGCGCCGGCCAGCAGTTGTATTATACAAGATCGGTTACAACTAAGCAAAAACATAGGATGTATTGATATTCCGTATGGTTGTTCCGGTTATATATATGGCTTAGGCATGGCTCACGCATTGCTTGAATCGGGTATGGCAAAAACCATTTTGTTTCTAACATCAGAAACATCTACTAAAGTCATTGCTGCCTCTAACTTTGAATTACGTAGTATTTTTAGCGATATAGCTACCGCCAACCTGTTGCTAACAAAAGACAGCAAACAACATTTTGTTTTTGGTACCGATGGTTCTGGGCATAAAAACCTATTGGCAAATTATAGCGGTTTTAGAAATGCGGCCGACTGCAACAGAACCACTAAGTCTGAACTACTAAACGGAGAGATGAAAATGAACGGGACTGAAATTTTTTTGTTTGCCGCAAAAACAGTTCCAAAATTGGTGCAAGACGTGCTTAGCAAACACCATTGCACGCTAGATGAGGTGGATTTATTTGTGTTTCATCAAGCCAGTTATTTTTTGTTAGAAATACTTCGGAAAAAAATAAAAATACCTAAAGAGAAATTTTTTTGTAATATTGAGCAAGTAGGAAACTCTGTATCTTCAACCATTCCGGTAGCTTTGCATCAGGCCGAACAACAAGGCGTGCTAAAACGAGGTATGAAAGTGCTATTAGCCGGGTTTGGCATAGGATACAGCTGGGGAGGAACCATAATAACGTACTAAAATATATGATAACCGTAGAAGAATTTACCAAAAACCTAGAAGCTGAGTTTGAAGAGATAAAAACCGGCACGCTTACACCCACTATGCACTACCGCCAGATACCCGGTTGGAGCAGTATGTATGCTTTAATTATTATTGCTTTTGTGGATACGCATTTTGAAGTGCAACTAAATGCCACCGATTTAAAAAATGCGCAAACCATACAAGATTTATATACCATTGTACTATCTAAGCAGCAAGCATAAAAATGGCTTTGTTTAATACCCATAACGTTTCTATAAAAGGTATAGCAGCTTGCGTGCCAAAAGAAAAAATACGTACTGCAGACTATCCTTATTTTTCGGAAGCAGAAAAAGATTTGTTCATAAAAAATGTAGGTATTAAAGAAAGGCGAGTAGCACCAAGCAACATAGCTACCTCTGATATGTGCTTTTTTGCCGCAGAAAAATTGATACAAAAATTACAGTGGAACAAAGACGAAATTAGCTGCTTGGTATTTGTATCGCAATCGCCTGATTATTTTTTGCCGGCTACCTCCATTCTGCTACAACACCGCCTGGCTCTAAATAAAAACACCATGGCTTTTGATGTAAATTTAGGTTGCTCCGGTTACATATACGGCTTGCAGCTTCTTTCAACATTGGTAGCTACGGGGCAAATAAAAAAAGCACTGCTCTTAGTAGGAGATAAATCCACCCTATCTACACATATAGAAGATAAAAGCACCTACCCTTTGTTTGGCGATGCGGGCAGCGCTACCGCCATTGAGTTTGACGAAAAAGCACACCCCATATATTTTAATTTGCAAAGCGATGGAAGCGGCGAAGATGCTATAAAAATACTAGATGGAGGCGCAAGAAACTCCGTACGCCCAGATACCTTTAATATACAAGAAATAGAACCCGGCATAAAACGCAGCCGAAGACATCTGCAACTGCAAGGCGTTGACGTTTTTAACTTTGCGCTGCGCGAAGTTGCCCCTAACATAAATCAGCTATTACCATTTTCTCATGTAGAAAAAGAAAAAATAGATTTTTTTGTTTTCCATCAAGCCAACAAATTGATGAATGAAAGCGTTCGTAAAAAGTTAAAAATTGAATTAGAAAAAACGCCTTATTCTATTGATGAATTTGGCAATACAAGCTCCGCGTCTATTCCGCTAACTATGATAACTCGCTTGAAAAACCAATTAGAAAATAAAAAAAACACCATGCTGTTGTCGGGCTTTGGAGTGGGTTATTCTTGGGCATCGTGCATACTTACCGTCAACAACCCTATTTGCTGCGATTTAATAGAAATAGAATGAACCTGCAAGGAAAACATATTTTAATAACAGGTGCCTCGGCCGGTATAGGCAGGCAAACAGCCATAGACGCCTCTTTACAAGGAGCACAGCTTACCATTACCGGTCGTAATGAAAAAGAATTGCAGCACACGCTGCAACAATTATCAGGAAAAGGACACAGCCTTTTGGTTGCTGATTTAAAAAAAGAAGCAGAAATAAAACATATAAGTAATCAAATAAAGCCTTTAGACGGCATAGTACATGGTGCAGGCATTGTAAAACCGGTTCCGGTAAAATTCATACAAGCTGCGCAAATAGAAGATGTTTTTTCTATAAACTTTATTTCGGTGGTACTTTTAAATGCACAACTACTGCAACAAAAAAAAATAAACAACGGAGCATCAGTAGTATTGCTATCCACCATCTCTACCTTACACCCATACTTTGGAGGCGGCATTTATATTGCCTCAAAAGCAGCTTTAGAAGGCTATGGAAAAACATTAGCTTTAGAGTTATTGCAAAAAAAAATACGAGTAAACATATTACAACCGGCTATGGTAAAAACAGCCATCTACCAATCAACTATAGAAACCGCTTTTAATGAAGAAGAAATGAAAAAGTACGAAAATCAATACCCTTTAGGCATTGGCAACCCAAACGATGTATCTGAAGCCATTTGCTATTTGTTATCCGAAAAATCAAAATGGATTACCGGCACCTCTATTCCTATGGATGGAGGCTTGCTTTTAGGTTCTTTAAAATCATAAAAATGAATTGTTTTTCTATTATTATACCCGTTTATAATTCAGCTCCTTTTCTTGCTGAAACCGTGCAAGAAGTAACTACTTCTATAGAAAAAATAAACCCTTTGTATGAGCTTATTTTAATAAATGACGGAAGCACCGATGATTCTTGGAACGTAATAAAAGAATTGAAAAGCAAAAACAAACAAATTACCGGTGTTAATTTCAATAAAAATTACGGGCAACATAATGCCTTGCTTTGTGGGATTAATTTATGCAACTCCGATTATATCATAACCCTTGATGACGATTTAGAGCAAAACCCGAAAGACATTACCACCCTATATAAAAAAATAACAGAAGGTGGTTTTGATTTGGTTTATGGAATGCCTAAAAAATCAACTAAAAACATCTTTAGAAAAATAACTCGATTTGTTTACAAAACAGTTTCGCGCAATGAGTATAAAAAAGCAGGGGAAGGAAGCAGTTTCAGAATTTTTACCAACGACCTGAAGAACAAGCTGGTAAAACACCAGGGTTCTTTGTTTTTTATGGATGAAATAGCGCTTTGGCACAGCGACAATATTACCTTTGTACCCGTTCATTTTAATCCATCAAAAAGAAAAAAATCAACATACGGATACGGTAGTTTATTTACCCTTTCGTTACGAGTTTTATCATTAAGTTCTACCATGCCTTTGCGTTTAGTGCGCGTGTTTGGCTTTTATATTTCCGGATTTAGCGTAGCTTTAGGTATTTACTTTGCTGTCAGAAAATTTTTTAACAACGTACCTATGGGCTATACCTCTCTAATGGTTACCATACTCTTTAGCACGGGTATTGTTATGGCCTCTTTAGGAATTATAGGGGAATATCTGGGAAATCTTATTGCTTTATCAAACAACAAACCGGCATACTCTATAAAAGAAAAAATATGACGGTAGAACAATACGGAGTAACATACACGCGCATAACAGAGCATGATATTGAGTTGATACGATATTGGCGCAACCAACCTTTTATAAGAGATACCATGCAATTTACAGAATACATTACAGCAGAAATGCAGCAAGCATGGTTCAAAAAAATAAACAACAAACACAACTATTATTTTTTAATAGAAACAAATAACACAAAAATAGGATTAGTGAATTGCAAAGACGCAGAGCCTAACACAGGAATTGCCGAAGGCGGTATTTTTTTATGGGATAAAAGCTATTGGGGCTCGCCTATCGCCGGCTTTGCTGCCCTAACAACCCTTGAGTGCGTTTTTGAGGTTCTAAAATCGGGAGAGGCTTCTATGGCTACTGTATTAAAAAAAAACACGCATGCCTTAGCCTTCAATAAAAAATTAGGTTACGAAATTATAGGCGAAACAGCTAACAAAAATTTCTACAAATTGCTTTTAACCAAAGAAACTTATTTCAAAAAAACGCTTGTATTAAAAAACGCGGCTCGTACTTTTTATGAAGGAGCGCCTGATATAAAAATAAAAATAGATGAAGCCGAATACCCTTTGGTTATTGATGAGATAATAAACTACGCTTTGCTCCAAAAAAAAATTACGGGTTAAGAGAAGGGAACTCGCCTTTTTCAAAAAAAGAAAGCCACTGCTCTTTACTGAACATATTAAGCATAAAGGTGTCTTCCATGTTTTCTATTTTATATTTATTTATCTCATGGGCGCTATATCCCCACAAGGGGTTTGCAATATCCAGCATAAGTACAAAGCGGTCTTGGTTGCTATTATTCCAGGCCTCGTGCTCAAAAGAATCGTCAAAAACAAGCAACTTACCTTCTTCCCATTTTTTTGTATCGCTTCCTACACGGATACCGCAATTATCAGGAATAATGAGTCCTAAATGAACACGCAACACCATACGTGTAAAGCCCTTATGCGGCTTTATTTGTGTATGAGCCGGCAAATATGAAAAATCGGCTGATACTAAATTAGGTATCTTATTTAAAACACCTGCGGTTTTAGGGCACAAATTACAATTATCAGGGTGCTTAATGCCAAAAAAAAGAAAAGAAAATACCTGCCACTTGTTTTTACTTTCAGGCTTTAAATAATGCGGAAACGATTCAAACCAATTTTTGCCTTTAACCTGCTTCCTTAAGGTGTTTAGCTCTTCTAAAACAACAGAAAAATGCTCCTCCAGCACACGCAACTGAGGGTGCTCGTCAAGCGAATAAAAATATTTCGGATTTTTTTTTGTGAATTCCATAGTTCAAATGTAATAAATTTTATACTTTTAGTACCGTATTTATGAAACTTTGGTTTAGCATATTTGACAGAAACGAATATAATGGAAATGAGCCCCCGTTTTTCAACCCCACAGATTATTCTTTTTCTAAAGTCATTACAGATAATTACCCCATCATAAAAAAAGAATTAGCCGATTATCTATCTAAGTACGAACTGCAAAGTTATTTTAACAGCACTATGGTTGCTAAAGTCAATACATGGAAAACGGTTTCTTTAAAAACATGGAACGTTGAAATTTACGAACACCATAAATACTTCCCCGAAACCTTAAAAATAATTCAATCAATACCCGGATTGGTTTCAGCATCTTTTAATTTATTAGAGCCTCACGGACACATTGTTCCGCATTGCGGTGATACAAACGGTATTTTTCGTTGTCATTTAGGCCTTAGCATTCCGGGAACAACCCCTGCCTGCGGCTTTAGAGTAAAAAACGAATGGAGAAGCTGGGAAGAAGGGGCTTTATTGGTTTTTGTAGATGCCAACAACCATGAAGCTATAAACAACACCTCTGACAACCGATTTATTTTTTTATTTGATGTAGTAAGAGATGAAGTTTTAGCAAAAAAGAAATGGATTTGCGCTACCGTGCTTACCTCTTTGTTCTTACAAAAATGGGCAGAGGCAATTCCTTCTTTATCTAAAGTTCCTTTATGGCTTCAAAAAGCAACAGCCCTATCTTTAGTTCCTTTTGCGTACCTTGCCATTCCGGTAAGAAATGCCATTTATTCTTTCAAAAAATAACTCGCCTTTCCGTAAAAAAAAGACAAACCATATTCAATTTATTTTTTACCTTTGCCGCGATATTTGGTTTTTTGTGGTTTAGCAATCACAAAAATGAAAAAGGGAATGCCGTGAAATTCGGCAACAGTGCCCGCTGCTGTAACCTTGTTTGTTGAAAAACAAATAAACACACTCCGCCACTAACTAAAAAGTTGGGAAGGCTGTTTGAAAAAAAGGAAGTCAGAATACCTGCCTCATATCATAACGTAAAAAACCTTCGTGGACAAAGGTTAAAGACGCATGGTAGGTATAAAAATAAATATCCGTTTTTTAGTGTTTGCTCTTTGGGGTAGTTGCGTGTATGCACAAAAGCTAGACACCTTGCGCCTTAACGAAATACCCATAATAAGCAGCCGTATACAAAAATCAACCGAAAATTTTTATTCAATAAAAATAGACAGCGTACTACGAAGTCAGTTTCTTAATTACAACATGGCGCAATTGCTTTTGCAACAAAATGCGGGCTTAGTAAAAGCGTATGGGCCGGGCAACATAGCCTCATTAGGCATTAGAGGCAGCACAGCACAACAAACAGCCGTAGTTTGGAACGGCATTAATATAAACAGCCCCACACTTGGGCAAACCGATATATCGTTGCTTCCCGTTGGTTTTTTTAATAATATAAGTCTGCAAAAGGGCGCCCTAAGCAGCTACTGGGGCAGCGGCGCCATGGCCGGGGTGCTAAACATACAAAGCGCAGCACCTCCAATAAAAGGCATTATAGCACAAGCCTCTACCTCCTATTCTTCCTTTAAAAATAGCGTACAGTGGGCTTCTATACAATACGGAAGCGATAAAATATCGAGCACCACAAAACTGCTTGGTAACTTTTCTCAAAACAGATACCCCTATTACAGCAACACCGACTCTTCTCAAATAAAAACAACGCAACAGCACGCACAAATGCAGCAGCTTGGCTTTTTAGAAGATATAAACTATAAAATAAACACCCATCAGCAGATAGGAGCCCATATATGGTGGCAAAACACCAACCGCCAAGTGCCTTATACCACTAGTGCGCTACAACAAAATGCTACACAAACAGACAAAACCCTTCGCACTATGATAGATTGGAATTTGCAACATCAAAAAGTTTCTGCAAACGCTAAAGCAGCTTGGTTTAACGAAGCTATTATATACAACAACACAACCAGCAACATATACAGCAACAACCGTTTTAATACCTTTGCCCTTGATGCTGATGCTCAGTACAAAATAAACACACAATGGGTGATAAACCTGGCTACCAGCAACATGATGTCTTGGGCTTACTCGCCTAACTTTACCTCGCAAAAACAATTACTAAAAAATGCGTTGTTTGAAAACATAAGCCGGCAGTGCAAAAATCATTTTTTTAAAATCAATTTTTACGCCAGGCAAGAACTTTTTAATACCCAAACTTTTATGCCTACCGCCGGACTTACCACTAATATGCGCGTATTGAGCTGGCTTATATGGAGTATGAACATGGGTACGGTATATCGCTATCCTACCTTAAATGATTTGTATTGGACGCCCGGAGGAAACCCTAACTTAAAGCCGGAGCAAGGGTATAGCGGCGAAACATCGTTGCAAGTCCATAAGCAATACCGTTATTTTTCAATATCCGAAACAGCTACCCTTTTTAGCAGAAGCATACACAACAACATTATGTGGCTACCAGGCAGAAACGGCATTTGGAGCCCTACCAACATACTGCAAGTGTGGAGCCGAGGCATGGAAACCAACACCGAATTAAAATACAAAAACAAAAACTGGCGCATACAAGTGCAAGCGCTAAGCAACTACATACTTTCTACCACATTGCCTAAAAACAATACCCAATACCTGCAAATGCCTTATGTGCCTATGTATTCCGGTTCCGCATCTTTTTGCATAGAGTATAAAAACATTTTATTTAGAAGCGCTTATACTTATACAGGATATCGTTATTTAAGCAGTGATAATTACAGCTATCTAAAACCCTACTCTCTTATAGATATTCGTTTAGCAAAAACATTTTTTATTCAAAAACTGATGCTTCATATATTTGTAGAGGTAAATAATTTATTAAATCAAAACTACCAAAGCATGATGCAATACGGTATGCCTTTACGAAATTATGGGGCAGGCCTTATTGTTCAATACCACTATCAAAGTAAAAACAAGTAAACATAAATAAAAACAAATGAAAAAACAAGTAGCAACAGCCTTATTGGCAATGAGTCTTGCAGGCGCAAGCGCACAAGTACACACCGGTACTACTACCATTGTGTGCGATTTTGAACACGTAGCCCTTCCCAACCACAACCACCATGTGTATAACGACTCTACAGGTGGCGGCGGCTTCACCAGTGGAAACGCTTTCTTCCCTTGCCAATGGGATACTTCTTACGGCGGGTATTGGAGTACCGGCTGGGCTTGCAGCGCCATAAACGATACGACGCACCAAAACTACACGAATATATACGGTTGCGCCGCTTACAAAGGCTACAACAATTCCAACCAGTATGCCATAGGTACTACCGCAGGACCGCTTACTTTTAAAATGACGGATAGCTTAATAGGAAAAACAGTTTTAGGTATGTATGTGTGCAACTCATCTTATGCTTATGGAAGCATGAAAAACGGAGATGGATTTGAGCATGCCTTTGCAGCTACTACCCACGATTGGTTTAAACTCACCATAAAAAAATACTTTCACGGCAATTTATCTACCGACAGCAGCGAAGTATATTTAGCTGATTTTAGATACTCAGACACTACTCAAAATTACATTCTAAAAAATTGGACATGGATTAATTTATCTACTTTAGGCAGGGTAGATAGCTTGCTGTTTACCTTGCACTCTTCGCAAAACAGTTCCAGTGGCTTTATGAACACGCCCGCTTTTTTTTGCATAGATAACGTAACGCTAAACACCAATTACGATACCCTTGAAACAAGTATAAAAAATTACGTTTTAGAAAACAGCGTGCAAGTATTTCCAAACCCTTCCGTAAGCGAAACAGAAATTGTATATACCACTCCCAATTCAGTACCGGTACAAATGCAAATTATAGATGTAATGGGCAAAGAGATGGAAGAACAAAAAACACAATCTTTTAGTGGGCTCAATAAATTTAAAGTAGATGTTTCGTCTTTTTCTTCGGGTATTTATTTTGTGCGCCTTTGTGCGGGTAATCAATATCTCACCAAAAAAATAATAAAACCATGATGCGTTTTTTAATTCTTTTTATTTTCTTAAATGTAGCTGCTCTTGCCCAGTTTGCCCCGCCACAGGGGCAAGCGGGCAGCAGCGCTATGTATAAAGACAGCAGCGTCTTTGTAGCTTGGGCTAGTTCTTGCAAAATAAAAAGAGGTCTGCAAGATACAGCAAGCGCCGCTTCGGGCTACGCCAGCGTAGGCGATAGCAGCAGCGCCTTAGGAATAGCCGATGGAAGCGTGGTAAGCTTAGGCGATGGCGGGACGGCTCTTTGCACCTTTGCACACCCTATTAAAGATGGAGCCGGATACGATTTTGCTGTATTTGAAAACTCATTTGATGGAAAGTTTTTAGAATTAGGCTTTGTAGAGGTCAGCAGCGACGGCCTTCATTTTTTTAGATTTCCTGCTACCTCCAACACGCAAGACAGCGTGCAAACAGCCTCCTTTGGTGATAGCGATGCCAGCAAGATAAACAACTTGGCAGGTAAATACGTTATATTATATGGAACTCCTTTTGATTTAAGCGAGATGCAAAACATACCCGGATTAGACATTAACTACATTACTCATGTAAAAATTATTGATGTAGTAGGAAGCATAAACCCCAGCTACACTACATACGACAAAAACGGAAACAAAATAAACGATCCCTACCCCACTCCCTTCGCTTCAGGTGGTTTTGATTTAGATGCCATAGGCGTTATTCACTCACAGGCAAGCACCTCTATACAACAAATAATGGATAATGAACAAGTACTCATCTATCCCAACCCAAGCATAAACACGCTGTATATAGATACACAAATACCTAATGAAAGTACTTTACAATACGCTTTATATAACGATTTAGGCGTGAAACTGCAAAATGGCTTTTTAAACAGTGCACACCAAGCTATCAACACACGTTGCTTGAATAGTGGGTTTTACTTTCTTCAAATAAAAGGAAACGATTTTAGCCTCACAAAAAAAATATGCATAAACCATGAATAAAAAAATCAATCTATTTTTCTTTTTTGCTTTAATTTGCTTGGCTTCCTGCCGGAAAGACCAACCTCCCACCCTGCCTCAAGGCATTATTTCGGCAAGTGCTACGCAACGCCTGCTGATATGCGATGAGGGAAATTTTGGGCAAAACAACGCCTCTGTTTCCATTTACGATCCAAGCAGCAACCAAGTAAGTATAAACGCATTCTCTGTTGCCAACCCCAGCTACACACTGGGCGATGTAGCGCAATCAATAGCGGTATATAACCAAAAATATTACGTAGTAGTAAACAACTCAGGAAAAATTGTAGTATGCAACAACAATCTTCAAAAGCAAGCTGCTGTTACCGGCTTCATATCACCTCGCTATATCGAATTTGTAAGCAACAACAAAGCTTATGTAAGTAATTTACAACTTAATAGCGCCCAGCCTAATTACATTCAGGTTTTGGATATAAACACCAATACCATTATTAAAAACATCCGCATAGATGGTTGGAGTGAAATGATGATTAGCTCTTACGGAAAAACCTATGTAGCCAACCAAACAAAAAAATACGTGTATGTTATAGATGATGCCAGCGACCTTGTAAGCGATAGTATTTACATGAATACTACCAATGCCAATATGGTAAAAGATGAAAACGAAAAAATATGGGTAAGCTGCAACCCCACTAGCACAAGCTCTAACACAGGGGCTATGCTAAAAAAAATAAACCCCATTACCAATACGGTTGAAGACTCTATTTTACTACCCAACCCCGTAAGCAGACTGTGTATAAACCAAAGTGGCACCACCTTATATCTTTTAGCAAACGATGTATATAAAATAGATATTAGCAGTAAAACAATTACGGATCTGATACCTCAAGGCGGTCATACGTTTTATGGGTTATGCGTAAACCCTAATGATGAAACACTGTATGTAAGCGATGCACTTAACTACAACTCCAACGGGTTGCTATATCATTACAATCAAGCTACGCTGCTAGGCACTTATACCGTAGGTATAAACCCAGGATTTATGTTGGTTGATTAACCGTTTTTATTGAATCTGCAACCAAAACGAGCCGCCGTGTTTTTCTACATTCTGTAAATGAGCATGATTCCAAAGCGGCGCGATGCTTTTTGCAAGTTCTGCATCTTCACTAATAAAATAGTTGGGCAAAATGGGTTTGTATTTTTGGGGATTAGCCAACACAAAAGCAGCTAGCACATATTGCTCGTTGTAAAAACGGTCGCACATAAACTGAGGGTAATCGTATGGGATATAAATATCATGAATGTGCACGATAACCCCTTTTTTTAGGTACGGAAGCAACTCTAAAAAACAAATCATAGCGTCTGAATTTGGAAACACGCGATGCGAATTGTCTATAAATAAAATATCATCTTCTTTTAGCGAATCTATGATGAAGTTGTTATCTTGCAAATTTTCAAAGGGCACCCGCATTACTTTATCGGCCAAATGATCGATGTTGGTGCGCGGAAACGGATCGATAGATGTAATTACTGTGTTTAAGTGCTGCTCTTTTATAGCCTTTCGCGCAACCTTAGTTGAATTTCCGGAGCCAATTTCAATATATGTAGCGGGCTTGTGCTTAGCAATCATTCCATAAATAGCTACCATATCCAACCCGGGTAAAAAACCGTTATTCCACACAGGGTTGTTTTCATTTGTTTCTTGCTGAGTTTGCTTGATAGATTGAAGCGTTTCTGTATGCGTTAAAAAATACTCCAAGTTTTTTTTATACAAATCTCTATTTGCATTTATGATTTCGTACAACAAGCTGTGCGGCTTGTTGTGATGCCGTGGCTTAGGCTGTACTTTATATTCCAAAAAAACATTTTGAAATTTTGGTGAAAAGAATTTATACGCTGCTTTAATTTTATGTATCATCGTGCTAAAAAGACAAAAATATGTTTTTTTTCAAGAACCTTCTTGGTTTCTTATTTTTATCTCAAAATAGTTTTTTTAAAAAAATAAAAAAATTGATAATCAATTAGTTATTAAAAAAACAGTAAAATGCTGATAAAAAATAAAGGATAAATTTGTCCGCTACTAAAAAAGGAATTACCTTTGTGGCGTAAAAGCAACGTATTATGTTTTCAAAAGCCTGCGAATATGCCCTTAAAGCCAGCATCTACATTGCGCAGCAGTCTATTTTAAATAAAAGGGTAGGGCTAAAAGATATTGCTAAAGCCATCAACTCTCCTGAAGCTTTTACCGCTAAAATACTTCAACAACTAAGCAAAGATAAAATTATTGATTCGGCAAAAGGCCCCTCAGGTGGTTTTAGCATTGATAAGAAAAAAATAGAAACGATGAAACTGGGGCGCATTGTAAAATCAATAGATGGCGATAGCTTATATAGAAGTTGCTCATTGGGGTTTAACGAATGTTCGGGCAAAAACCCCTGTCCGCTACACCATAAATTTAAAGTAGTAAAAGATGAACTATGTAACATGCTGGAGACTACTACTGTTAAAGAACTTACTGTAAACGTTGAGAAGGGATTGGCATTTTTGCAATAAAAAAATTTTACTATAATAACGGATAAAAAGGTCTTAATATATTTTAATAATCATAAAAATAACTCCTAAAAAACAAAAATCATGAGCACAATACACCTGCACCCCGCAACCGAAGTTGAAAAAAGCACAACCGGCTGGTTCAACAATCAAGCAAAAAAATTTGAAGCATCGCGTTTTGGCTGGATGGCCATCTTGCTAACCCTGCAAAGCTGCTGGGGCTCTATAGCCTGTATGACTATCTTAAAAAATGATGGAAATGACGTAATGCTGGTTCTATGCTCTACCATTTCAATGGCTTGCAACGTTATTCTTATTGGGCAAGCCCCTGCTAAATGGTGCTTAGCCTCTTTTTACGCAAGTATGATTATCAACGCTGCTTTAATCGTATTGAACGTATAAAAAACGTGCTTAAAAAATCGTGCTGTTCATAGAAAAAGGGCAGCACGATTATTAAACCAAACAAATAAATACCCTTTTATGATAAAAAAACACATGCTCCTATTAGTAGGCTTTCTATTACTTTTTATAGAAAAAACGGTTGCACAACAGGCCTCAAACATCATCAGTCTGAAAAACGAAACCCCTATATTCGTTATTTTCTTTTTGTTGAGCCTGCTTGTTTATCTTGTTTATGCGCTCAGTCAATCAGCTAAGGTAAAAGACCTAGCCAATAAACAAAACAAGTGGTTAAAAATGCCACAAAAAGAACGCTTTAAGCAGTATATAAAAGAATTAAATGCGGAACAAATAGCTTCCTATTTTTCTTTAAAAAATAAAAATTCTAACAAAAACGCATTACTCGTTTTGCTCTCCTTGTCGCTTTGTATGCGAGCAAACGCTCAAACTAATGATGAAAGTAAAAATCTTATGGGGCAACCGGGTATCATTATTACCATTACGTTGCTGCTTATTCCTATTTTGCTGGGCACTATTTTCGCTATCAATAAAGCCATTAAAGCTTTTCACAGCTATTCTAATAAAAGCAGGCTGTCAGAAGCAGAAGCGTTAGCTCAGCATCTGTACAAACTTCAAGACAGCGACACCGAACAAGATATGGAGAAAAGGCAAGCGGCGCTTGAATACACACTTTCCAACAGCGAGTTATCCGGTAAAGAAAAACCAGAAGATGCAAAAGGGATTATTACAAACATAAGTTCCGAGCACGATGTACATTTCACTGCCCTAAAAAAGAAGGCAACTCCGCGTCCCTCGTTGGATAAAGATATTACAAAACTCATCATTTGGTATATAGGTTGCTCTGCTTTTTGGCTGGCTTTGGGCGGTTTAATTGGCGAGTATGTGGGCATCAAATTTGTAGCCCCCGATGCCGACCATATAAGCTGGCTTAGCTTTGGCCGCCTGCGCCCCGTACATACCAATATGGTATTTTGGGGTTGGGCTTCTTTGGGTATTATAGGTTTGGGGTACTACGTAGTACCTACCGTTAGCAATACTAAAATATACAGCATTAAATGGGGTTGGGCTGCGTTGATACTAACCAACGCCATGGTGATATTAGGCACACTTAGTCTTATGGCAGGCATAAACAACGGCGGGGGCGAGTTTAGGGAATATATTTGGCCTATAACCTTGCTGTTTGCCGTGGCCCTAATTCTAACTGCTGCCAATTTCATAAAAACCGTAGCACGCCGTACTACAACCGAAATATATATATCCAACTGGTATATTATTTCAGCCATCTTGTTTACTATTGTTATAGCCTCTACCGCTTACCTCCCTTTTTGGCAAAACGGCATAGGCGAAACCATTGTGCAGGGCTATTATATGCACTCGGGTGTGGGCATGTGGTTTACTCTTTACACACTGGGCTTGCTATACTATTTTATACCCCAGCAGCTAAACCGCCCCATATACGCGTACAGTTTGGGTATCTTGGCCTTTTGGACTCAAATACTTTTTTACACCATTATCGGCACGCATCACTTTATATTCAGTTCCATACCCTGGTGGCTGCAAACAGTAGCTATTGTAGGAAGCGGAGGTATGATTATACCCGTGGTGGCAGCTACCATAAACTATTTTATGACCTTTAAGGGGCAATGGAAAAAAGTATCAAACAGCTATACCCTGCCCTTCTTTTTTGTAGCCGTTATGTATTACTTTATCGTATCGATGCAAGGTACTGCCGAGGCCTTTAAATTTACCAACCTGCTATGGCACTTTACCGACTTTACCGTAGGGCACTCGCACCTTGGCTTTTATGGCATCATTACTTTTGCTATTTGGGGAGGCGTATATGCCATTTTGCCCCGCCTTACCGGAAAAGAACCCCTACAACACTCGGTAGGTGCCCATTTTTGGCTGGCTTTTGTAGGACTGCTTTTTTACGTAATACCCATCTCCATTGGCGGTACCCTAAAAGGCTTGATGTGGATGGACCACAAACCCTTTATTGATGGCGTAGTAATGATGTTTGACTTTTGGTTATGGCGCGCCATAGGCGGGAGTTTAATGTTTATATCTCATCTGGTTTTTGCCTACAACTTTTACACCATGATTAAAGTAAAAGAAGAAGATGTTGATGTTAAAGAACAGGCAATCAAACAATTAGAATTAATAACAAAAAGCAACTAATTTATTATGGATATTTTTAACAACCATCGCAAACTATACACAGTAGCCACTTTGTTTTTTACTACGCTTACCTTTTTTACAGCTATATTGCCTGCTTTGAAAAACCAGGCTGACAACGCTCCCTTACCCGATGCCAAACCCCTATCAAAAGAGGCAATGGCCGGTAAACTAATCTATATATCCGAAGGCTGTGTGGCTTGCCACTCGCAGCAAGTACGCAATGTAGATATGGATAAACCCTTTGGAGCACGCCCCGGAATGGCGGCCGATTATGCCAACATCAAACGAACCAGCTTTTTTCAAAATACCGCCACGCTGATGGGCACCGAAAGAACCGGCCCGGACCTTACCGATGTAGGAAACCGCCAGCCCAGTTTAGATTGGAACCTCATGCACCTGTACAACCCAAGAGCCGTGATAAAACAATCAATCATGCCCTCTTACGAATGGCTTTTTGAAATAAAAGCAAAACCGGCAAAAACCGACGTGGTAGTAAATGTGCCGGAGGCGTTTATGAAAGGAAAAACAGGTAAAATAGTGGCAAAAAAAGAAGTTTTACAACTAGTAGCGTATCTGCAATCATTAAAACAAGTACCTTTGCCCGAAGGAATTAAGCCCATGGAATTTTTGTACAAAAAAGAACAAAAAGAAATGGCCGCCGCCGGAACTAAAGCCAAGGCAGACGGAAAAGCCCTATACACGGCTAACTGCCAAAGTTGCCACCAAGAAAATGGCGAAGGCCTAAAAGGCGCGTTTCCTCCTCTAAAAGGAAGCCCCATTGTAAACGGAGACAACTTAGAACTGTATGTAGATATTATTATGAATGGATACGATGCCCGGCAAGAATATGGCGTAATGCCGGCAGTGGGAACCAATATGGAATTTAATGAAGACCAAATAGCCGCCATCATGAACTACGAACGCAGCAGCTGGGACAACAAAGCCAAACCTGTAACTCCCGAAGAAGTGAAAAAAATAATGGATTTTGTAAAACTAAAAGTAGCCGCATCAAAATGAAAAAAATAAGTTTTATAGCCCTGTTTATATGGCAAGCAAGCTCTTATGCCTGCCCCACCTGCGAACGCCAACAACCTAAATTGCTCCGTGGCATCTTGCATGGGCAAGGGCCCGACAGCTCGTGGGATTATGTAATTGTATGGAGCATAGCCGTTGTAACCCTCATCACCCTTTATTTTTCTGTGAAATGGCTTATGAAACCCGGTGAAAAAAATAAAAATCATATAAAATATTCAATTTTAAAGCACGACTAAACTATGGATACCCAAAGCAGCGTTATTATTTTTTTAGACGAAGAAACCAAACCTTTTGGCGAGTTTAAAGCACCTATCAACTTTGAATTAGACACCCGAAAATTAGTTGATGGCGAACACAAACTACGCATTGTGAGTAAAGACCCGCATGGAAAAGAAGGTATTCGCATCATACCCTTTACTGTACGCAACGGGCCTGCCGTAGCCATTGAAGGCATTTCTGATAACGAAGTGGTGGACGGAGTTATTCCGCTTATGATTAACGCCTACGGCAAAGGCGACCAAAAACGTTTTTTAATTGAAGGCAGCGAAACCCCACACAGCATTCCCTCTTGGCTTTGGGCTTCTATTATTGGATTTATAGGATGGGGTATTTATTACGCCATAACCGCACTTAACACACCCTTACAATAATGAAACAAGATATTTTAACTTTAGACGATGTAAAACTACTGGTGGACTCCTTTTACACCAAAGTACGTGAAGACGAAATGCTGGCCCCCATCTTTAACGACCGCATACAAGACCGCTGGCCCATACATTTGGAAAAAATGTACCGGTTTTGGCAAACCGTTTTGTTAAGCGAGCACACCTATTACGGAAGCCCCTTTGTGCCACACGCCCAGCTACCCGTAGATAAAGAGCATTTTGACCAGTGGCTTAAACTGTTTTTTGCTACCGTTGATGAACTTTTTACCGGCGAAAAAGCCCACGAAGCCAAATGGCGTTCCAACAAAATGGCTGAAATGTTTTACTACAAAATAACCTACTATCGAAGCAACCCCGATAAATTAGCTTTATGAGCATTGAAGTAAAAGACCCCGTAATAATAGCTGCCATATATTTATGGATTGGTTTTGTGGTAGCCATCAGCTTTATGGAAGCGTGGCTAAAATTCAGAGCACCCGGAGTAACCGTTCAAATAGGTTTAAACATAGGTCGCTTAGTGTTTAACGCCCTTAATAAATCGGAGTGGATTTTTGCCCTAGCTATTTTAATTAGCTTATTTATTTCTAAACAATCGCTTTTTTCGGTTCATAACATCTTATACTTTATACCCTGTATATGCTTAATTTTGCAAACGGCATGGCTTTTGCCCGCATTAGATAAAAGAGCCGAATTATTTTTAAAAGGAATAGAAACACCTGCCTCGTCGCTGCATTTTTATTATGTTTTTATGGAACTGGCAAAAGTAATAACCTTGTTCATTTATGGAATAAAACAATTTAAGTAAACCAATAATAAAACCTAAACACTATGGAAAAAGAAAAACTGTATTCGGCTATTGATGAAAAATATCACAAGATGGGCGAAAACCCCGAAACCTATTTAAAAGGTTTGTTGCAAGCCAAACCCATAAATTATTGGGATTACATACAAGTAGATACCTTGCTAACCCTGCAAAAAACACGTACCGATTTTAAAGACGAGTCTATTTTTGTAATGTACCATCAAGTAACCGAGCTGGTACTAAAAATGATGATACACGAAATATCGCAATTGGTTTTTGAAGACCTAAACGAAACCGTTTGGATAGAAAAGCTAAACCGATTAAACCGATACACCTCCATGCTTATTACCTCTTTTGACGTAATGCGAAGCGGCATGAGCTACGATGACTACAACGTATTTCGCTACACCCTTACCCCGGCCAGCGGGTTTCAATCGGCGCAGTTTAGATACTTAGAAATATATTGCACTCGAATCAGTAATTTAATAAACGAAGAAGGAAAAAAACGCTTACCCGAAAACCCTTCGGTAGAAGAATTGTTTGAACACATATACTGGAAAGATGCAGGAACGAATCGTCAAACAGGAAAAAAATCACTTACACTGCGCCAGTTTGAAGAGAAATACCAAAACGACTTTATTGCTTTAGCAAAAAAAATAGCCGGAAATACTTTGGAAGAAAAAGCAAAAAAAATTAAAAACCCTTCGCCTGCCTTTATCGAAAAATTAAAAGAATTTGACGATATGTACAACGTAAAATGGCCTTTGGTGCACCTAGGTACTGCCCAGCACTATTTAGATAGCAAAGGCGAAACCAAAGCCGCTACCGGAGGCAGCGAATGGAAAAAATACCTACACCCAAAATTTCAACAACGTAAGTTTTTTCCGGAACTATGGACCGAAAAAGACTTGGCAGTATGGGGCAACGAAAAATAAAAACTAACTAAAAAAATAAAACCGATGAATACCGATGACTTTTCAAAAGCGCAAGGACATTGGGTGCTTGCCAAAATGGGAAAACGGGTACTACGCCCCGGCGGAAAAGAACTGACAGAACAGCTAGTAGCCGCATTAAACATATCCTCTAAAGATGATGTAGTGGAGTTTGCACCCGGCCTTGGGTACACCGCCTCTTTAACCTTAGAAAAAAAACCGCACTCATATATTGGGGTAGATGCCGATGAAGAAGCGGTAAAAATGCTGAACGAAAAAATAAAGGGAACCAATGTAACATTTTCCTTAGGGAGCGCCGCTCAAACCAACTTAGAAGCAAACTCGAAAGATAAGGTATATGGCGAAGCCATGCTCACCATGCACGCCGACCATCGAAAGTCAGAAATTATACAAGAAGCACACCGCATCTTGAAAAAAGGAGGGTTATACGCCATACATGAGTTAGGACTTACTGAAGTAAATGAGACAAAAAAAGCGGAAATACAAAAAGACTTAGCTATGGCCATAAAAGTAAATGCGCGCCCCCTTACCCAAGATGAATGGAAAGTGCTGCTGGAAAAGGAAGGCTTTAGCATTAAAAAAACAGTAGTAAACCAAATGCACCTATTAGAACCCAAACGCATCATAAACGATGAAGGATTTTTTAGAACGCTAAAAATAGGTTTTAACATACTTACCCACCCAAAAGCCCGAAAACGCGTACTGGAAATGCGCAGCGTGTTTAGTAAACACCAAAAGCACATGAACGCCTTTGTACTTATAGCCGAAAAAAAATAATCACCCTAAAAATAAAACACCATGAGCATAACCAAAGAAACCATTGTAGGCGAGTTGGTAGCACAAGACTACCGCGCCGCTTCCGTATTTAAACAAAACGGAATAGACTTTTGTTGCAACGGAAACCACAGCATTGAAGATGTCTGCGAAAAGAAAAATTTAGACAGCCGCTTGCTGATAACGAAGCTAGAGGAAATAACCAAACAAATACAAGGAGGAAATACCGACTACAACTCGTGGCCGCTTGATTTGCTGGCAGATTACATAGAAAAAAAACACCATCGCTACGTAGAAGCTAAAATACTTGAAATTATGCCTTTTTTAGAAAAAATAACAAAGGTGCATGGCGATAGGCACCCCGAACTGGCAGAAGTATTGCAGCATTTTCGCGACTCGGCCGGCGAACTAACCGCACACATGAAAAAAGAAGAGCTGATGCTGTTTCCTTTTATTAGAAAAATGATAAAAGCACAGCAAGAACACACTCAGGCGCATGCCCCTTTTGGTACCGTACAAAACCCCATCAGCATGATGATGCACGAACACGATGCCGAAGGCGAGCGCTTTAGAAAAATAGCCCAGCTTACACACGATTACACCCCACCTGCCGATGGTTGCAACACCTACCGAGTAACTCTGGCCCTGCTAAAAGAATATGAAGAAGACCTGCATCTGCATATACATCTAGAAAACAACATCTTGTTCCCGAAAGCAATAGCCTTAGAAAAAACACTAAACCTAAACTAAACACAAAAAGCCCGCCTGTTACACACATAGCGGGCTTTTTAACTAAAAAAAACACCATGAAAAACGATTTTGATTACAAAATGGCAAGCTGGACACCGACTAACATAAAAGGGTTTTCGTCTTCCGAAATTTTAGATTTGAACCACGGCGGACTGAAATACCTGCGGGTAGAGCCAAACACCCACTACCCTATACACATGCATGTAGATAAAGTAGAATACGCTGTTATTGTAGCCGGAAGCCCCACCATTACCATAAATGAAACCCCCTTTGCAGCAAAAGTTGGTGAGGTATATGTGTTTCCTACACACACAAAGCACGCCATATCCAACAACAATCAAGAGGTATCGGTACTGCTAATAGGCTCTATAAAAGTAGAAAAAGAAGCGAAGTAAAGTTCCAAAAGAACAGCAAAAAATTATTTTTCGTTAAAAGCCTTTATATATCCTAATTTACTTGCAAACACAAAAGTATAAATTGTACTTTTGCTCCTAATTTTTTTATGATAAAAAACAACCCGCACAAAGCTATTATTTATTGGCTGCTTAGTGGCTGCGCCTTAGTATATATTATGTTGGTGGTAGGCTGCCTTACGCGCCTTACCCACTCGGGGCTCTCTATTGCCGACTGGAGTTTTATGGATGTAATACCCCCCACCAGCAAAGAAAAACTGCAAACTTATTTTGAAAAATACCAACAAAGCCCTGAATTTAAAATTATAAACAGCAGCATGACTATTGATGAGTTTGGCTCTATTTTTTGGTGGGAGTGGTCGCACCGCTTTATAGGCATGCTTATAGGATGCGTTTTTATGGCAGGTTTTGTATATTTTTTTCTTACTAAAAAATTTACAAAAAAAACCATGTGGCGCAGCCTTATTTTATTAGCAGTAGGGGCACTACAGGGCGTGGTAGGTTGGTGGATGGTAAAAAGCGGCTTGGTAAAAAACCCCGCCGTAAGTCATTACCGCTTAGCCATTCATCTTATCACGGCGCTTACCGCCTTTGCTTTTAGTTTTTGGTTTGCTTTAGAAATTATTTTTGAACCTAAAGAATCAGAGACCAACGAAGGAAAAAGGCTTTTCCCTTTCCTTTTTACCGGCTTTATTGCCCTTATTTTTCAAATAATACTGGGCGCTTTTGTGGCAGGTTTAAAGGCCGGCCTAATATACCCCACCTGGCCCAAAATGGGTAACGAATGGTTTCCTTCCGAATCTATTTTAGTAAGCCCCTCTTTTATGCAAAACTTTACCAACACAGCTGCCGGTGCACAGTTTTTGCATCGCAGCTTTGCTTGGGTGGTAGCTTTGGCCATAGTGTTAATATGGGTTTATTCCAATAAATTAAAGCTAAGCACCATGCAATACAAAGGCGTAAGCTGGCTTATTTATCTTACCACCGTGCAAATTGTTTTGGGTATTTTTACCCTACTATACGGAGTACCCGTGGTACTTGGGGCTTTGCACCAAACGGTAGCCTTTGCCTTGGTGGGTATTTTCTTGTTTTTGCTTTTTCAAACCAGGCGTGCCTAATTTTTTATATTTTCTTTTTGGAGGATGCGTTTTTTTTTCTACATTTGTAGAAACAACAAGTATTAACCTAAAAAAACAATCTATGAAAACCAAAAATCATTTTATTTTTATGTTTTTTGTGCTGGTAGCTCCTTTTTTTATTAAAGCGCAAACGGCTGCCTACAAAGACGAACACAACCACTCGCATGACGAATGGCAGGCTCTAAAATTTGCTGATGGGAGCAACGAAAAAGACCGCGTTCTTTTTTACACCAAAGGAACTGAGTGCACTGGCGAGCACCTTACCCTGGCAAAAATCATAAACAGAAACCCCTACATGGTTCGTTTAAGTTATCAACTAAACGCTAAAAGTCCGGTTGAAAACGTGATGATTCCGGCTAATGGCGCCTTAGAAGGCTCTTGTACCGCTGCTGATGCCAACACGGCTAAGCTATCCATACGTTTGCCCGAAGGCAAAACAAAAGAAGAACAAGAGAAAACAAATGCTTTTATTTTATCGCACATAAGCATAAGCAAAGTACAGTAAAAACCCTTTCGTTTTATTCAAACCGCCTCAAAAAGGCGGTTTTTTTTGTTTTTTAGGTTCCTGTAAATAACTTACTTTTGCCTAAAAAATAGAATGTAACACACTTACTTTAGTAAAAATGAGAGAACCTAAAGCAAAAACAGCAAAAGAAGCAAAAGAAAAAAACTATTCCGACTTAATACATCAAACCTTTAACTTTCCGCAAGAGGGGTTTGAAATAAACGAAGGAAAACTAGAGTTTAATAACATCCCTTTAATGGATATTATTAAACAATACGGAACTCCACTAAAACTAACCTATTTGCCCAAAATAGGGCAGCAGATAGCCAAGGCAAAAAAACTATTTAATGTGGCCATGGCAAAGGTAGATTATAAAGGAAAATACTTTTACTGCTACTGCACCAAAAGTTCCCATTTTTCGTTCGTTACCGACGAAGTGCTAAAAAACGACGTGCATATAGAAACCTCTTCGGCTTTTGATATACCCATTATTAAAGAACAATTTAGGCGGAAAAACCTAAACAAAGATACTTACATCATCTGTAATGGGTACAAGCGCGAACTGTACATGCACAACATTGCCGACCTAATAAACGAAGGTTTTAATGTAATACCCGTATTAGACCATAAAAACGAGCTGGACTACTATCAAAAACACGTAAAAGCACCTAAAACAAAATTAGGTATTCGCATTGCCACTGAAGAAGAACCCAGCTTTTTGTTTTATTCATCTCGCCTAGGAATTAGACATACCGATATTGTAAGTTATTACAAAGAAAAAATACAAAACAATCCTAAATTTGAATTAAAACTACTCCATTTTTTTATCAATACGGGCATAAAAGACACTATTTACTATTGGACCGAGCTTATAAAGTGCATGACCATTTACCTAGAGTTAAAAAAAATATGCCCCACCCTCGATTCATTGAATATAGGGGGCGGCATGCCCATACGCAACTCCTTAGGCTTTGAGTACGATTACGAATACATGATTGAAGAAATTGTAGAGCAAATAAAAAGTTTCTGTACCCAAAACGAAATTGACGAACCCCATATCTTTACCGAGTTTGGCAGCTTTACCGTGGGAGAAGCCGGTGCTACCCTATACTCTATCATTGACCAAAAACAACAAAACGACCGAGAAACCTGGTATATGATAGATAGCTCTTTTATAACCACCCTACCCGATACCTGGGGCATCAACCAACGCTTTATCTTATTAGCGATCAACCATTGGGATAAACCCTTTCAAAATGTAAACTTAGGCGGACTTACCTGCGACAGCATGGATTATTACAACTCAGAAGCCCATACCAACCAAGTTTTTTTACCTAAAATAACAGAAAAAAACCCCGAACCTCTATATATAGGCTTTTTTCATACAGGCGCCTACCAAGAATCATTAGCCGGATACGGAGGCACGCAGCACTGCCTAATACCCGCCCCAAAACACATACTAATAGATAGAGATGAAAACGGAGAAATAACCACACGCCTCTTTGCTAAAGAACAAAGCTATAAAAGCATGTTAAAAATACTAGGCTATTAACTCCTTTTTTCTAAAAAAACGTATTGCTTAGCCCCTACAACATGCGCGGCATTCTTGTCGGTAGCGGTTATTTATTTTGTTTTTGCGGTATAACAAATAATTTGTTTCTTTGTTTAAATTATGGAAAAAAACAACTTAAAAATACAAGTAAAAGAGCAGATTATTAAGTATCTTAATTTAACTACGCTAAAACCCGAAGACATAAAAGATGAAGAGCCTCTTTTTGGAGAAGGTTTGGGTTTAGACAGCATTGATTCTTTAGAACTGATTGTGCTGCTAGAGCGTGTGTATGGCATTAAAATAACCGACCCAAAAGAGGGTAGAAAAATACTAGTAAACATCAACACGATGGTTGATTATATAGAAAAACACCGAACTCTTTAAGGGTTTTCATGAGTACTATTTTCGTTACCGGCATCGGTATATACAGCCCCTTAGGCGCTGATTTAAAAAGCAATCATCTT
This sequence comes from Bacteroidota bacterium, assembly GCA_018267475.1. Taxonomy (GTDB): domain Bacteria; phylum Bacteroidota; class Bacteroidia; order B-17B0; family Aurantibacillaceae; genus PALSA-968. Next base: position 74,115 of record JAFDYI010000024.1, read on the forward strand.
GCTTTAAAAAAAGGGATTTGCGCCATCAGTCCCTTAGAACTTATTCCTTCTTTTTATGCAAAAAAAATGCCCGTTGGCGAAATAAAAGAAGAAACCCCTTCTTTAAAAGAAAAACTACGCATCACACAAAACAACCTGACACGCACCACCCTGCTGGCGCTCAAAGCATTTGATGATGCCGTACACGACGCCCATTTAACCAACAACGTGCTGGCTTCTAAAAGTACCGCATTTATTAACGCTAGCACCGTAGGCGGCATGTGCCTTACCGACGAACTTTATAAAGATGCCAATGCAAAAAAAGAGGGATCTGATTATTTAAACTCATACGACCTTGGCTCGGTAGCTTTGTATATTCAAGAGCGGTACCGGTTACAAGGCATTATCAACACTATAAACACCGCTTGCTCTGCCTCGGCCAATGCTATTATGTACGGCGCGCGCTTAATACAACATGGTTTTGCCGAGCGGGCTATAGTAGGGGGCGTTGATAGTTTAGCCAAGTTTACCATCAATGGGTTTAACTCCTTACAGATTTTATCCGACGAGCTTTGTCGCCCTTTTGATGCTAACAGAAAGGGGCTAAACTTAGGCGAAGGCGCCGCTTTTTTAGTTTTAGAAAAAGAAAAAAACATCAAAAGCAAAAAAGCATACGCCCAGCTAAGCGGGTATTGCAATGCCAACGATGCCTTCCATCCTTCTTCCATTTCAGAAAATGCCGAAGGCCCTTTTTTAGCTATGCAAGGCGCTTTACACAAGGCCGGATTACAAGCCCAAGATATTAGCTTTGTAAATACCCACGGCACAGCCACCCTCAACAACGATGAAACCGAAAGCATGGCTTTGTTGCGTTTATTCACAAAAAAAATACCTTTGTTTGCCTCTACCAAATCCAATATAGGACATACTTTGGGTGCTGCCGGCGCTATAGAGGCCGTTTACAGTATTTTAAATATCATAAAACAAGAAGCCTATCCAAGCCTGCACTTTACCCAACCTATTTCAAAAACGGGGTTAAGCCCTCTTACAGAATATAAAAAAATAAGCGTAAACCACGTGTTGTCCAACTCGTTTGGTTTTGGCGGAAATTGCAGTTCTTTACTTTTTTCCAAGATATAACATGGGTTGCTACATACACCAAAATAACTGCGTATCACCACAAGGAAATTCAGAAAGCATCGACTTAAACAAATTGCATTTATCTGAAAACAATACGTTGAAAGCCATAGAGCCGGATTGGTTGCCCAAAGAAATTCCTTTAGCTATGTATAGGCGTATGGGCAAGGCCTCACGACTGGCTTGCGGAGCAGCACTACCTCTTTTAAAACAACAGCATTTTAATGGAGTACTAGTAGGCACAGGCTACGGAGGCTTAGAAGATTGCGTGAAATTTTTAAGCCAGATTATAGAATATAACGAAGGGCGACTTACCCCTACTCACTTTGTGCAAAGCACATCCAACGCTATAGCTTCGCAATTAGCTTTTTTTTCGGGTAATAAAGGTCATAACTGCACACACACACACCGAGGCTTAGCTTTTGAAAACGCCCTGCTTGAAGCGCTTATGCTGCTGAAAGAAAACGAGGAACACAACTACTTACTAGGCGGCGTAGATGAAATTTCTACCTACCAACACAATATCGATTTCTTAACCGGCTGGCACAAAGAAGAGCTGGTTTCCAATGCTCATTTATTTAGTACCTCATCAAAGGGTAGTTTGGCGGGCGAAGGAGCTGCTTTTTTTACGGTAAACAACCAAAAGGAAAAAGCCCTTGCTTACGTAAAAGGGGTTTATACATTTCATAGCGCCTGTGCCGACGATTTATCCTCCTTTTTAAAGGAAACCTTGCAGAAGCAACTACACGAAGTGGATATCCTGCTATCAGGTGCTTGTGGCGATAATCGTTTTGCCGCTTTTTATCAAATAATTGAAAACATCCTGCCTGCACATACTGTAATAATCCGCTACAAACACCTTTGTGGCGAATATGCTACATCCAGCAGTTTTGCGTTATGGCTTGCTTGCTACATACTGCAAACACAAAAAATACCCACGGGTATGATAAAAAAAGGAGAACCTAAACAAGCGTACAAAAACATACTGATACACAACACATTTAGAGGGAAACAACACAGTTTTATCTGGCTGCAAACGCCTAACTTGACGACTTTATAAGAGAAAACAGCGCAGATAACCCGTGTTTTAACCATTTTAAAGCCATAAGCAAGCACTGAATTCGGCTTTTAAAAGAACGGAATCTGCATTATTTCTTAAAAAAAAGAAAATAATTCCTGTTATTTTTTTGATTTTTTAAAAAAAGTTTTAACTTGCCCCCAAAAATAATTTTCTAAACTTTTGGGTTATGTCGAAAAAAAAGGCCATTAAAACAGCAAAAAAAACCGTTTCAAAGAAAAAAAACGCGGCTGCCCCTGCAAAAAAAGGCAAAATAAAAACTAAAGCTGCGGCTCCGGCAAAAAAAGCAGCAAAAAAAGGGATATCAAAACCGGTAAAAAAGCACGTAGCTGCACCTAAAAAAAGCAGCGGAGGCATAAAAAAAGCGGCTAAAAAATCGCATATAAAACCCGCAAGCAAAGCCGTAAAAAAAGGGGCCATAAAGCCGGCAAAAAAACAAGTAAAAAAACAGGTAAGTAAACCGGTGGTAAAACCAGCATCAAAACCGTTATCCAAAATAGCCGTAAAAAAAGCCGTTATTTCCGAAAAACATTTAGCCCCCGTATTTCCTTCTGTAAAAAAAACAATCCTGCCTTTTCCCACTTCCAAATCAACCCAAGAGCCAAAAGGCCGCTTTGAATTGGAGTATGATGTGCATGCCTCAACCAGTATTTTGTACGATTTTTTAACCAATACCAACCGATTGGCCGAGTGGTTCTGCGATCAGGTGAGTATGAAAAACGGCATCTATACTTTTAAGTGGGACGACACCTTTCATAACGCCAAATTGGTAAAAGCCGAAAACGACTACCTGGCGCGCTTTTTATGGATAGATAAAAACGATGGAACCTATTTTGAATTCCGTATAGAAAAAGACGATCTTACCAACGATGTGTCGCTTATTATTGTTGATTTTGCCGACTCAGCCGACGAGCGCATATCCACAACCTTGCTGTGGGATAGTCAGATAGAGCGCTTGTTTTCTGCCTTAGGCAGCAAGTAAAACAACATTTTACGTCTTTTTTTCAAAAAAATATTGCATAGCCCAAAAATAAGATGTATCTTTGCTGCCCTTAATTAAAAAAAATACAAAATGGCAGTAAAAATCAGACTACAACGACATGGAAAAAAAGACCGCGCGTTTTTTCACCTTGTAGTTGCAGACAGCAGAGCACCACGTGATGGCGCATTTATTGAGAAGTTGGGCGTGTACAATCCAAACACAAACCCCGCTACTATTGACATTAACTTTGATAGCACCTTAGGTTGGTTGCAAAAAGGCGCCGAGCCCACCAACACCTGCCGTGCTATCCTATCCTACAAAGGTGTGTTGATGAAAAAACACTTATTAGAGGGTGTAAAAAAAGGAGCACACACTACTGAACAAGTAGAGAAAAAATTTGCTACTTGGTTGCAAGAAAAAGAAAACAAAGTAAGCATTAAAAAAGATAATTTAGCTACAAGCAAAAAGAGCATGGCAGCTAAACGTTTAGAAGGCGAAACTGCTGCAAAAGAAGCTAAAGCAGCAAAAATAGCAGCAAAAAACACACCTCCGGCAGCTGCTACTGAAGAAGCCGCACCTGCTGCCGAAGCCTAAACAAAAATAATTATTAAAAGAAAGCCCGCCGTTTATAGATGGGCTTTTTTATTTTACCCTTACCAATACAATATATTCAGCTAAATTTTTTATTTTTTCTTCTGTATTTTCACTTTGCAATCCGTTGTTTTCGGGTAACTCTACCGCCTCTGGCAGCAAGTCCACAAGGGCTTTTATATACGCTATTTTTACAGCGTAAGAAACCTTATCTCGTTTTTCATCACTCATCATGCCTATCAACTGCCCTTTTTCGTTAAACAGCGGAGCGCCTCTACCGGCAGCGGAGGCTAAAATAGAAGTTTGGTACGAGTTAATCGAATTTTCATATCCTGTTTTTGAACTAATGACTCCTTCACTTTTTTTTACTCCCAATTCTGCCCCCTTTAAAGAAAATACGCGCGAGCCTACATTGATGCCCACCTCTTTCGTTGAATAGGAAAGCATACTGCTGTTTTTTGTATAGGTAAGGTCTTTTATCTTTAAGATAGCGATGCCGTTTTCATCATCTTTTTGCACCATAGCTGCGCGGTATGTTTTTAAAACGCCATTTACTCGTAGGTCCACCCATATTTCTTGCGCGTTTTGTATAGCTTGACTGCTCGTAATAATATACCCTTTTTTATTAAACAAAAAACCCGAACAGTCTGTTTTTGTATTTGTGTCCACCGGTGTAAGGGGGGCTTGAGATGGTTGCTCTTCTACAAGGATATGTGCGTTTTTGTAAAGCAAACGGGTAGCCGTTATTTTCGATTTCCCGGAAATGACGAAGCCTATTTTATTTCCAAAAATGGGTGTTTTCACCCCATCGCATTGGGCTTCTCCATTTATAAAGTAGATATTTTTATCGTAATGGCTCACCACTTTTATAGTATTAAAAGTATTGGCTTTTATACTGTTGCTAAGTCTGTTTTGGACTAAAATAGTGCTTACTCCTTCTTGCACCGACCCCAAATAATACGAGGTAGCCGTAATTAAAAAATAATGATAATTCTGCCAGTCTTTAAAGCCATAAACAAGCCCTGCCGGCACAGCATTGCTTAATTTTTCGATATTAATGCGGGCTTCTAAACTAAAATCGGCGTATTGAAAAGGCAAACTAATGCAACGCGAAGTTCCCTCGTTTGCAAAAGATTCCAACACAAGGGCGCCATCTTGTATAGCCGCCCAAGATTTTTCGTTTGCATACAAGTCCCAAGCATTATCGTTGTTGTGAAATGTTTCTGAAAAAATACGATACGCACTATCCGCATCTGACTGGTAGTGATGCCAATGAGGTTGGTCTGCCTTTGTTTGCGGTTGCGAAAAAATCGCTTGTGCAAACAAACAAATGCTTGCTGTCAAAAATAATCGAATCATGCTTCCTGTTTTGGAATTAAAGATACAAAAAAATACTTAAAACAACATTGTATCTGCTTCAAAAAAGTCAATAAGGAAAAACACGAGGCAGCGTAGCAAAGAGTAATTTGATAGTCGATTCTGATGCTCAGATGTCTCGCAACCAAAGCGCCATTTTTTTCTTTCATACTTTTTTCTGCCGCAAATGGCCGCTGAGCGGAGCCGAAGCGCCCAGTTTCTTTTTTTTATACTTTCT
>JAFDYI010000025.1 GCA_018267475.1 Bacteroidota bacterium
TACCATGCGTTTCATCCATACCGTACGTTTCATCCATACCATGCGTTTCATCCATACCGTGCGTTTCATCCATACCATGCGTTTCATCCATACCGTGCGTTTCATCCATACCGCGCGTTTCATCCATACCGCGCGTTTCATCCATACCGTGCGTTTCATCCATACCATGCGTTTCATCCATACCATGCGTTTCATCCACCACGAACCCACCATCCATTCCATCCGCACCGTTCATATCGTCGTTCGTTTTATCAATAATAACGATCGCGTGCAAATGATTGGGCATTATTATATATTCATCCAAAAACAATTCATTTCTGATTTCAAATGATTTTAACCATTCTGAATCAACAATTTTACCAAAATCGGATAAAATCATTTCACCATTTACGATATTACCTAAATTGCATTCTCTGTTTTGGGTTACAAGGGTGATAAAATAGGCCCCATTACTGGAATAATCCCAACCTTTCAACCTATTAGACGCTATTCGATATTTGCCATTAAATTTTTCCATAAATATCAGGCAACTAATGTTTCATTTAGTTCTGTAATTACGTTTTCGTAGTCCGCCCCAAACAACTGATAAAATTTACCAATACCGCCCAAAGCATCAAAAGGCGTATATTCAAAATCTTCTTTTTCGATATGATACGAATTGACCAAGTGGTCTTTTATCATTCGCAGCCAGTCCATTTGTTCGGTAGTAAAGCGGTTGTGCTTTCCTGCATTTTGTTTAAAAATCCAGTTTTTAAAATTATCGTCAATGGTTTTATCAAAAGGTTTTAGTTCGCTGTCAATGCCACAAGCCCTGCGTATTAAAGAAACCAGCAACGTCAGAGACGCACGGCCGTGCGTCTGTGCATCATTTGGGATTTTATCGAGCAGAGCGTATGCCGCCCAAACATAATCTGGGGCAAGGGCGGGCTTGTCCAATTTTAGTTTATCGAACACTTCTTTTATCATTTTAAAAGTAATGTTTCTGCGGTTGTAGGGTTGCTTATAAAAAATAGTGAGTGCTTTTATCTCATCTTGGTTAGCAAGCAGATACTCGCTAAAATCTTTTACAATTTCCTTGGCTTTGTCCACCGAGGTAGTGTCCCATTCGGCTTTGGTTACTTTATCAATATTGTGGCTGTCTATAATTTGCTCGTGTTCTTGGCGTACTTTTTCAATGTAGTCGTTCAGCTTACCATTAAAGGTAGCAGCAGCCGTTTCAATCAATTCTTTTTGTGCTTCTTGTTTGGCTTGTTCTATCAAAGCAGGCGTGCGGTCTTGCACAGGTATTGCTTCAATGATTGGTTTTGCCTCTTCTTCAATGGCATCTTCATCAAAAGCAGATAGCAATTCTTTACTAATTTGTTTCAAGTTTTTGCCTTTACTGTGTTCCAATAATTTTTCCTTTTCCTTGTCGGTAATTTCTTTTTCCAAACGGATAAGGCGATTAGCCAAGGAAAGAAACAAATCTTCTTCAGCTACACCCATTGTAACGGCTCCCAAAATATCTTTGAGTGCTACGGTGGGTTTGCGTTCCAAAGGTCGGCTATCGGTTTTTTTAGATTTAGTTACGCCAATGGCATCTACAATAATGAAATGAGTTTTGGCATTAGCGGTTTTCGATACCATTTGCAAAGCATCTTTGTTAATGGTACGTGTGCCTCTGCCTTTCATTTGTTCAAAGTAGTTGATACTTTTCACATCACGCATAAAAAGCAATACTTCCAACGGTTTTACATCTGTTCCTGTAGCAATCATATCTACCGTAACGGCAATGCGTGGATAGTATGAATTTCGGAAACGGTTCAATACCGATTTGGGGTCTTCCTGAATTTTGTAAGTGAGTTTTTTGCAGAAGTCGTCTCCTTCGTTAAATTCTTCCCGAATGATTTTGATAATATCGTCTGCGTGGCTGTCGGTTTTAGCAAACACCAAGGTTTTAGGTACTTCATATTCTCCATTTTCGTCTTTTCGGTTGGGGAAAATTTCGGCTTCCAATGCCGTTTTATATTGGCGGATGATATTGCGTATCTGACTTGGATTGACCACCTTTTTATCCAAATCGTTTCTTAGGTATTCGGTGTCTTCGTCTTCTTGTGTCCAACGGTTTTTTCGGGTGAGTTTGTCTCTTCTGTCCACAAACCAACCTGCTTTTATGACGCTTCCTTTTTGCGAAATTTCCGTTTCGATATTATACACATCATACGGCACATTTACGCCATCAATCACCGATTCTTCATAGGTGTATTGGCTGACTACATTTTCCTCAAAAAAACCAAAAGTTCTTTTGTCGGGTGTGGCGGTTAAGCCAATCAGAAAAGCATCAAAATAATCCAATACTTGTTTCCAAAGGTTGTAAATAGAACGGTGGCACTCGTCAATCACAATAAAATCAAATTGCTCAATGGGTACTCTTGGCGAATATTCCACAGGGATAGCCTGTTTTTGATTTCGCTGTTGCTCCATCCAAGTTGATTCGTTTGGGTTGGTATCTTCTGCACCTTCATCCAATTCTTCACCTTTCAAAATGGCGTACATTCGTTGAATGGTAGAAATACACACCTGACTATCGGAAGCGATATAACTTGAAGTCAATCGCTGTACATTATAAAATTCTGTGAATTTGCGGTTGCTGTCGTTGGGTACAAAAGCCATAAATTCCTGTTCGGCTTGTTCGCCCAAATTTTTGGTATCCACCAAAAACAAAATGCGTTTGGCGTTGGCGTGTTCCAATAAGCGATACACAAATGTAGCAGCCGTAAAGGTTTTACCTGCACCAGTAGCCATTTGTATTAAGGCTTTGGGTTTGTTCTTTTTAAAAGATTGCTCCAAGTTTTTAATCGCCTTAATTTGAGCAGAGCGAAGCCCTGCCTCATTTAAAGCAGGAATATCTAACAATCTTCCTCTTAAACTTTTGTCTTTTTGCAACCATTCCGCCAAGGTTTCGGGTTTGTAAAACCAAAAAATGTTTCGTCCTCTTGGCTTTGGGTCTCGTGTATCTCTGAAACGAGTAATTGTTCCCGTACTTTCAAACACAAAAGGCAAAGGATCGTTCTTTAAGTATTTCAGTTTGGCGTTGGCATATTCAATAGATTGGTCTTCAGCAACTGTGAGTTTATGTCCTTCGTCTTCTTTTTTGGCTTCAATTATTCCCACGGGTTTTTTGTCCACAAACAGTACATAGTCGGCAAAGCCCGAAGCGGCTTGATATTCTCTCACGGCAACACCTTTGCTTGCTCCCAAGTCCACTTCATTTTTTGATTGAACAATCCAACTCGCTTCTTTCAACATCAAGTCGATTTTGTCTCGAGCTATTTGTTCAGGATTTTGATTTTTATCTGTACTCATATTGTCGTCTGTCGGTGATGCATTAGCAAAAAATCGCTCTTTTTTCTATATGCTACAAAAATTTCATTACCATAATTGTTAACCCAACTATTTTTTTACAGAGCCTAGTGCCTTTACCATCTCTACAACACCGAAAGCGGTATTTTAAAAATATATAGCAAAATAATAAGGGCTCCTATCGCAATGCGATACCAGCCAAACCATTTAAATTCATGCTTTGATAGAAACTCAATAAAAAATTTAATGGCTAGCAAAGCCACCACAAAAGCTATTACATTTCCTACTGCTAATACTTTTATCTCTTCGGAAGAAGGCAAACCTTTGTGCTTATAAAAATCATACAATTTCTTTCCGGTAGCTGCTACCATAGTAGGTACGGCCAAGAAAAAAGAAAACTCAGCGGCTGTTTTTCTGCTTAGTTTTTGAGTGAGACCTCCCACAATAGTAGCCCCGCTGCGCGACACGCCGGGTATTAAGGCTATACACTGAAAAAAACCAATTTTTAACGCCTGCCCATAAGATACCTCATTAGATAAGGACGCTCTTTCAGGGGGAAACCAAGCATCTACAAACAAAAAAACAATTCCTCCTAGGAATAAAGAAATACCTACTCCTAAAGGACTTTCAAGCAGGTTATCAATCACATCACCCAACAAAATACCGATACAGGCAGCCGGAATAAAAGCTACCAATAGTTTGATATAAAATACAAATGTTTGAAAAAAACGTTTCCAATACATCACCACTACAGCCGCTATAGCACCTAACTGAATGGCTACGGTAAACAGTTTTACAAAATCGGAGGAGGGCATACCCATAAGGCCTGTAGCAATAATCATGTGTCCGGTACTGGATACGGGTAAAAATTCCGTAAGGCCTTCAACAAGTGCTAAAATAAAGGCATGCAACCAACTCATAGCGGCTTATTTAGCTTTTGGCTTGCGCATAATAGAAACCAAAACGGTAATAAAACCGGCCAAACAAACCAAAGGGGCTACGGTAATACGACGTGTACTAAAAATTTCGGGGCTAAACTTATTAGGATCTTCGCTTCCGCCCCCCATCATCAATAAATACCCAAGTACTACTAAGGCAATGCCCGCTACAAAAAATTTGTAGTTTTCTTTCGCCATACCTAATCCTTTTTGCTCTATGCTCATAGTTGATTAATTTTAGGCGAAGGTACACATCTATTTTTAGATTTACAAGATTCGTAAATAATAAACCCCCAAAAAATGGGGGTTTTGTTATCTTTTGTGTTTTTTAAAGTGGTCTCGTAGGGAGTCGAACCCCAAACCTTCTGATCCGTAGTCAGATGCTCTATCCAGTTGAGCTACGAAACCATTAAAAATGGAGCGCAAATATACATATTTTATTTAACTTGCAAAGGTTTATATAACAGATTATGCAAAAAACAATAGAACAAATTTGGGATAACAGAGAGCTGCTAAAGGCCCCCTCTGCGCAAGATGCTATACGAGCGGTTATAGAGCAACTGGATAAAGGGCTTTTGCGCGTAGCAGAACCGCTAAGCAATGGCAGTTGGCAAGTAAACGATTGGGTAAAAAAAGCGGTTATCTTATATTTTCCTATACAAAAAATGGAAACCATTGACTTAGCCCCTTTTGAGTTTTATGACAAAATGAAATTAAAAACGGGCTACCAAGCTATGGGAGTGCGCGTGGTGCCTCACGCTGTGGCGCGCTACGGCGCTTATTTAGCCAGCGGCGTTATTATGATGCCCAGCTACGTAAACATAGGCGCTTATGTAGATAACCATACTATGGTAGATACCTGGGCTACCGTAGGCAGTTGCGCCCAAATAGGAAAAAACGTACACCTAAGTGGCGGCGTGGGTATAGGCGGCGTGTTAGAGCCCGTACAAGCTGCCCCTGTTATTATAGAAGATGGTTGCTTTATTGGCAGCCGATGTATTGTGGTAGAAGGGGTGCGCATAGGCAAAGAAGCGGTGCTGGGCGCTAACGTTTGCCTAACACAGTCAACTAAAATAATAGACGTTACGCAAGAAAAACCCATAGAAAGCAAAGGCTTTGTGCCCGAAAGAAGTGTGGTAATACCCGGTAGCTACACAAAAAATTTTCCGGCCGGTGCCTTTCAAGTACCTTGTGCCCTTATTATCGGAAAAAGAAAAGAAAGTACCGATTTAAAAACATCGTTAAACGAAACATTAAGAGAATACAACATCGCCGTTTAATCCACTATACTGCTATCATGAAAACACTTACATTAGTACGACACGCTAAATCAGAATGGGGGAACGAAGGCTTAGCCGATTGCTACCGACCACTAAACGCAACAGGATATACCGATGCCGGCCTTATATCCAAACAACTGGTAAAAAAAATACCGCCGCCCACTTATTGGCTTACAAGCCCTGCCATCAGAGCTTACTCAACGGCTTTCATTTTTTCAAACACATTCAAATACGAAACAGAAAACATTCAAATAAAAAATAATATATACGAAGCTCCTTTCAAAACTTTAAAAAAAATACTAAGTGCCCTGCCCGACAAGCATCAAAACGTCATTTTGTTTGGGCACAACCCGGGTTTAACCGATTTATTTAACGATATATCCGACTCTTATGCCGACAACATTCCGGCGGGCGGTGTGGTGCACCTCATTTATCCGGATAAATATTGGAAAAACATAAGCAACTTCAAACTAAAAAACGATTTTTATCTTTACCCAAAAGAATTTAAGTAATTATGGCAGTTAAATACCTACCCTATATAAATAGAGAAATAGCGTGGCTATCTTTTAATGAGCGCGTGTTGCAAGAAGCCGCAGACCCCGGCACCCCTTTATTAGAGCGTATTAAATTTTTAGCTATTTTTTCTAATAACCGTGATGAGTTTTATAGGGTACGAGTAGCCACCGTAAAACGTATGATACCCCTAGGGAGGCGCGCTATCCCTTTAATTGGAGCACACCCAAACGATTTATTACAAACCATTTTAAATAGAGTAATACATCAACAAAACCAATTTGAAGAAATATACCAACACCTATTAAAAGAACTAAAACGAGAAAAAATTTTATTGCTAAACGAAAAGCAATTGCGCCCCTCTCAGCAAAAAGTAATTCGCGAGTTTTTTCACGAAAAAGTACTTTCTAATTTATTTCCTATTTTATTAGATGAGGCAAAACCCTTTCCATCTCTGCGAGATAAATCAAGCTATTTATTTATTCGTCTGTTAGACAAAGAACAAAAAAAACAAAGCTTTGCCCTGGTAGAAGTGCCCACTAAAAACATGTCGCGCTTTTTTGTTTTACCTAAAGAGGGCGATAGCCGTTGTGTTATTTTGTTAGACGATGTGATTCGTTTTTGTGCCGATGAAATTTTTGCTGTCTTAGGGCTAAAAGCCTCCGATATTTTTAACATCAAACTTACTCGAGACGCCGAACTTTCTTTAGATAACGATGTAGCCTCGCACAGCATGGTAGAAAAAATATCTAAAGGCTTAAAGCAACGAAAAAAAGGATTGCCCGTACGCCTGGTATTTGACGGCAGCCTACCGGAAGACATGAAGAATTTTTTATTAAAAAAAATAAGCCTTACCAAAAAAGACGCGCCTATACCCGGTGGGCGTTACCATAACTTTAAAGATTTTATTGATTTTCCCGACTTAGGAAGAAAAGACCTCCTTCATCAAAAAATAAAAACCCTAGAGCATAAGCTGTTTGCCAACTACAAAAACAGTTTATTGCAGGCTATAAAAAAAGAAGATGTACTGCTGGTATATCCTTATCATACTTTTGATCATATCATTTCTATACTACGCGAGGCCTCTATGAACCCTACTGTAGAAGAAATAAAAATAACGGCTTACCGTTTGGCCGACTCCTCTAAAGTAGCCAACGCTTTGATAAATGCGCTAAAAAACGGGAAAAAAGTAACTTTAGTGGTAGAACTGCAAGCCCGTTTTGATGAAGAAAACAATTTATACTGGGCCAACAAGCTAGAAGAAGAAGGAGCCACCATCATATACGGTGTACCTAACCTAAAAGTACATGCCAAACTTTTTTTAATTACCTCTAGAGAAAACGGAAAAATAGTACAATATGCTCATATAGGTACCGGAAATTTTAATGAAAAAACAGCTAAAATATATACAGACTGCAGCCTGCTGACCTGCGATAAAAAAATATGTACAGAAGTAAGCCGCGTATTTGATTTTTTTGCCGATAACTTTAAGATAGGGCATTACAAACACTTAGCCGTATCTCCTTTTAATATGCGCAAAACATTTACCAACCTTATCAATAAGGAAATAGCGCATGCCAAGGCAGGCAAGCCCGCTTACATCATTTTAAAAATGAACAACCTGGTAGATAGAAAAATTATTAATCACTTGTATCAAGCATCGCAGGCTGGAGTAGAAATAAAATTAATCATACGAGGTATTTGCTCTTTGGTATGTGGAGTAAAAGATATTAGCGACCGTATTTCCGGAGTGAGCATTGTAGATAAATTTTTGGAGCACATGCGCATTTTTGTTTTTGCTAATGGAGGCGATGAAAAGATATTTCTTTCCTCGGCCGATTGGATGACGCGCAACCTGGATCACCGATGCGAAGTAGCCGTGCCCGTGCAAAGCCCACACATTCAAAAAATATTAAAAGAGATCTTACGCCTACAATTATTAGGCAATATCAAAGCACGTATTTTAGACCACAACCTAAGCAACACATACAAACAATCTACAAAAAAAGAAGCTAAAATACGCGCACAAGATGCCATATATACCTACCTACAAAAAGAAACAGGCCTTGAAACAAACGAACAAAAAACAAGTATAAACAAATCTTCAAAAAAAACAAAACCTATTCTTTCTAACGTATGATTTTTGCAGCTATAGATATTGGATCCAACGCAGTACGTTTGCTGTTTAGCCACGTATATGAATCAAAAGGAACCGTTTTTTTTGAAAAAGAAGAACTAATACGAATGCCGGTGCGGCTGGGCGAAGATGTGTTTTTGCGAGGAGAAATAAGTCCGGAAAAATCAAATAAACTGCTTGCCGCTATGAAAGGGTTTAAAGAATTAATGAAAGTTTTTGATATTGTAGCGTATAAAGCCTTTGCCACATCCGCCATGCGCGACGCGAAAAACGGAACGCAAATTATTCATCGTATAAAAGAAGAAGCAGGTATCCACATCGATATTATTGATGGAAAAACCGAAGCGGCTACTATCTTTTCTAACCATGCCGAAGATTTTTTAGACCCCTTAAAATCGTATTTATACATTGATGTAGGAGGCGGAAGCGTAGAGCTTACCCTCATTTCTGAAAGAAAAATAATAGAACAAAAATCATTTAACGTAGGTACACTTCGTATGCTATTTGGCAAAATAGAAAAAGAAGAATGGGAGCACTACAAACAATGGATAAAAAAACACACCCAAGGAATAAAACCCTTGCAGGCCATAGGCTCTGGAGGCAACATCAACAAACTATTTAAAATGGGAGGAAAAAAAGAAACCAAACACCTCTCGTACGAAAAACTAAAAGCCATGCACGACATGCTAAACGCATACTCCTACGAAGAGCGCATTACCGTTTTAGGACTAAAACCCGACCGCGCCGATGTAATTATACCTGCAGCCAAAATAATTCTAACGGCTATGAAGCACGCCGATATAGAACGCATATATGTACCCCAAATAGGACTTTCTGATGGCATCATACACCTATTATACGAAGAGTACAAAAACAAAAAAACATCTTGACACCTCACACACTTCAAATAGAAAATCTTACCATAGGGTATAAAAAACCTTTGTTACATCCTATCTCTTTTTGTGTGCAAGCCCCCTGCCTAATAGGTTTAGTAGGCAATAACGGAATAGGAAAAACGACCCTATTAAAAACCATATCCGGTATTCAAAAAAAAATAGATGGGCGTATTTTATTCAATCAAAAAGAATTAAACCACTATACAAATAGCGAATGGGCAAAGATAGTATCCCTAGGGCTTTCTTCCTCACAAGATGTATTTCCGATAAGCGTGCTTGAGTTTGTAAGTGCAGGGCGCTACCCATACATCCATCAGATGGCTTTATTAAGTGTTGATGATGAAAACACCGTGCAACAAGCACTTTCTATATTAAAAATAGAACATCTGCAACAAAAAAACATATTTGAAATAAGCGACGGCGAGCGGCAAAAAGCGTGTATAGCAAAAGTGCTGGCACAACAAACGCCTCTTATTTTGCTGGACGAACCTACCGCTTTTTTAGATTATAGCTCAAAGAAAAATTTATTTCATTTGATGAAAAAAGAAACCTATGAAAAAAAAGGCATCACCCTTATCTCTTCACACGATGTTGATTTTTTAACCCGTTATGCCGATTATGTGTTACTGTTTACAGAGCAGGAAGAAGTTGTTTTTAACACCACTTCATACATCGTAAATCAAGCCTACTTCCAGCAGCATTTTACCATTTAAAATTTATTTTAACGCATACACTTTTTCTTTCAAAAAATGAGCCCACTGCGTGTATGTTTTACTTTTATCAAAAGTATCAGGGTGTATAAGTTCGCCAAATTTTAATGTAATGTTTTTGTTCCTTAATGAAAACATTTCTTCGGGTAAAAAAAACATTTCTATATTAGCCTTAATGCCCAAACGCTTGCGCCACAAAGCAAAATTATAAAAAAAATCAGAGTTTTTTCCTTCTATAAAAACAGGTAAAATGGGTTTATTATATAAAACAGATTTACTTACACAGCTTTTTTTCCATTCCAAATCTTTTATTTCACCATTTTGCTTACGGCTAACCAAGCCCGCCGGAAAAACAATAGATACGCCATTTGAAGCGTAAAAATCTTCTATTGCTTTTAAAGATTTTATAGACGCGTGCCCTACCTTATTGACCCCCACAAAAACCGAATCAAAATTTTTTAAATAAGTAAGAATGTCATTAACCGTAGCTTGTACATCTTTTCTAACGGTTGCTACAGCCTGTATAAGCGCCATGCCATCTATACCGCCCAAAGGGTGGTTCGCTACCACAATAACGCCACCGCTTACGGGCAAACGCTCTATGTTTTGGCAGGATATATTGGCTTGCACATACTGCAAACAGGCTTCATTAAATGCCAACCCCACTTTATTTTTATTAAGATCAATGCATTCGTTTATTTCCTTCTCATGCAATTTTCGTTTTAAATAACGAAGTATAAAGCGAGGCAAGAAACGATATAAAAAAGCGTTTTTTTCTTTAATTATTTGCTCAATATCTACGGTTTTGGTGCTAAAAGTCATTTTTATTATCTGTTCATATCCTGTTTATTACGAACCTTTTCATTCTTTCATTTTTTTTAAAAAAAAACCTTAAAAGCATTGAAAAAACAAGCTTTACGAGCTGCTAAGTACGCCAATTTTAAAGATATAAGAAAAAGTTAATAGCAAAAACTTTTCAACAAAAGTGGCAAAAAGTGTATATAAGTGGTAAAAAGTGGTAAAAATCGTTTATTTTTGTCCTGTTTCAAATAAAAAAATGGCCGCTACCAGTTTAATAGGGGAATTTGAATGCAAGGTTGATGCAAAGGGGCGTTTTATGTTTCCCATTAACCTAAAAAAGCAACTGGAGCAGGCTTTTGAAAAAGGTTTTGTAATAAACAGAAACCTACATCAAAAATGCTTAGCCCTATATCCTCTTGAGGAGTGGAACAAGCTCAATAAAAAATTAGGAAAACTAAACCGATTAAAAAAAGACGTAGATATTTTTATTAGAAAAGTTACCGGGGGCGCAACCAATTGCGAAGCCGACAATACCGGGCGCATTTTAATTCCCAAACCATTGGCAGAATATGCCAACATAAAAAACGATATAAAAATATTGGGTAGTAACAGCATTATTGAAATATGGGATAAGAACTTGTATGAAACGTTTTTATCTCAAGATATTGACATTGCTAAACTAGCCGATGATGTGTTTGAGGGGATTGATTTTAATGATGATAAGGAATGAGTTATCATCAACCCGTTCTTTTAAAAGAATGTCTGCAAGGTTTGTGTATCAAGCCCAACGGCGTGTACGTAGATGTTACCTTTGGTGGCGGCGGTCATAGCAGGGCTATCTTGCAAAAATTAGATGCAAGCGGGAAGTTGTTTGCTTTTGACCAAGATAAAGATGCCGCACAAAACGTACCTAAAGATGCGCGCTTGACTTTTGTACCGCAAAATTTCATGTATATGAAAAATTTTTTGCGTGTAAACGGGGCTACTCAGGTAGATGGCGTATTGGCCGATTTGGGCGTTTCATCTCATCAATTTGATGAAGCAGAACGCGGTTTTTCTATTCGCTTTGATGCCCATCTGGATATGCGTATGAACCAAGCTTCGAAAAAAACAGCTGCAAGTATCTTAAACGAATACGACGAGTCTGCTTTAAAAAAAATGTTTAAAGAATACGGAGAGGTTGATAACGCAAATAAGTTGGTAAAGTTGATTGCTGATGCGCGCATAGCACAAGCCATCACCACAACCGAGCAACTAAAAAAAAGCATTGCCTCATGTACGCCTAAGTTTAAAGACCATCAGTATTTAGCAAAGGTATTTCAAGCCTTGCGAATTGAGGTGAACGACGAGATGCAAGCGCTAAAAGCATTGTTGCAACAATCGTTAGAAGTGCTGGCGCCCAAAGGAAGATTAGTGGTAATGAGTTACCACTCTTTAGAAGACAGATTGGTAAAAAACTTTATGAAAAGCGGAAATTGGGAAGGAGAAATGCAAAAAGATTTTTATGGGAACATTAGTCGTCCGTTTGAGTTGATTACAAAAAAGCCCATAGTACCCGAAGAAGAAGAGCAAGATAAAAATACACGGTCGCGCAGCGCAAAATTGAGAATAGCAGAAAAAAAATAAATACAAAAAACAATAAATAGCAAAAAGAAACGAAAATAGTGGCTAACAAATTTAAAGAGATAAAAAAAGAAGAGCCCGTTGTAGCAAATAAAAAAACTACAGCAAGTGAAGCGCCACCTCTAAAAAGAAAAAAAGAAAGTGCCATCATAAAATCACTAAATATCTTATTTAGCGGAACTTTTCTTAGCAACAAAAATGCGTTAAAACACATTCCTTTTATTTTGTTTTTATCCGTAATAGCCATTTTGTATATAGCTAATGGGTATTGGGCCGATGATAAAGTGCGGCAAGTAAATAAATTAAGTGCACAAATAAAAGATTATAGAAGCGAGTACATATCTACCAAATCAGAGCTCATGTTTGTAAGCAAGCAAAGCGAAGTGGCTAAATCAGCAGAAAAATTGGGGCTGAAAGAATCCATTACCCCGCCTATGAAAATACGAATAGACACAACAAAAAAAGAAACCAAAAACGAAAAAAAATAGACCTTGGAAAACCGAAAAGACATACTGTGGCGCACCTATTTAGTGTACATTTTTATGTGCTTGTTTTCTATGGCTATTGTATATCGCATTGTGCAAGTGCAAGTAATACAAGGAGATACATGGCGCGAAAAATCAAGACAACTTACCACGCAATATATGAATATTGAAGCCTCTAGAGGAAATATTTTTGATGAAAACGGAAACCTATTAGCCACCTCACTTCCATACTACGAAGTAGGAATGGATGTAAATGCGCCCTCCATTACCCGCGACACATTTAATAGATACATAGGTCCGCTTACTGAAAAATTGGCTACTATGTTTCCAGAAAAATCAAAAAAAGAATTTAAAAAACTTTTACAGAAAGCCCGCAAAACCAACGACCGATACATTGTACTACATCGCAACGTTTCGTACAAAGATTTACAAAAAATGAAAAAATTTCCTTTATTAAAAAAGGGAAAACGAGGCGGACTGGTGTGCCTGCAAACCAACAGGAGAGAACTTCCTTTTAAAACATTAGCTGCGCGCACCATTGGCTATACACGCAACGACTTTAGAGTAGGCATAGAAGGCGCCTATGACACCGTATTAAAAGGTACGGGGGGCAAACGTTTGATGCAAAAAGTAGCAGCGGATATATGGCGCCCCATTAACGATGAAAATGAAGTAGAGCCAAAAGATGGAAACGATATCTATACCACTATTGATGTAAACATACAAGATGTAGCCGAAAATGCCTTGATGAAATCTTTAATAAAAAACAATGCCTCGCATGGCTGCGTAGTGTTAATGGAAGTAAAAACAGGCGAAATACGCGCCATTGCCAACCTTACCCGAACCGACTCTAGCATGTACAGCGAAGTATTAAACTACGCTATGGGCTATCCTACTGAACCCGGCTCTACCTTTAAACTAGCCTCTCTTTTAGTGGCTTTAGATGATGGTTATATAGATTTAGATGATAAGGTAAACGTAGGTAATGGAGTATATGTTTGTTACAATAAAAAAATAAAAGACTCGCACCCGCCGGCAACTCCCAATATAACCGTGCAACAAGTATTTGAAACTTCATCAAACGTAGGTACTGCAAAAATTATAAACAACTACTACTCAAAAGATCCACAAAAATTTGTGGACAAGCTGCTTACTTTTAATCTTGGTAAACAGCTTGGGTTAGGCATTCCGGGCGAAGGAGTTCCGCTATTAAAAAATGTGCGCGACAAACACTGGTCTGGCTTATCGCTTCCGCAAATGGCTTATGGCTACGAAGTGCTTATTACTCCTTTGCAAACCCTCACCCTATACAATGCTATTGCCAACGGAGGGAAAATGGTAAAACCCCACTTCTTAAAAAAGATAGTAAACAACGGAATCGTAATAAAACAATTTGATCCCGAAATTATAAACGAACAAATTGTAAAGCCCAGCACGGTAGAAAAGGCCAAACGTATGATGGAAGGCGTGGTAGAAAGAGGCTCGGGAAAAACACTAAATGTATCGGCTTTTAAAGTGGCCGGGAAAACAGGTACCGCTCAAATTGCAAACGATAAGCACGGCTACGGGACAGATGGCAACCACACATACCAAGCCTCCTTTGTTGGATATTTTCCGGCAGATAAGCCCTTATACAGTTGCATTGTAGTAATAAACTCTCCATCAAACGGAATTTATTACGGAGCATTAGTAGCAGGCCCCGTGTTTAAGGAAGTAGCCGAAAAAGTATATTCAGGCTCTTTAGATTTTCATCATGAAATAAATACAAAACCTACCTTACTAAGCAAAGCCCCTGAAGTAATAAAAGGAAAACAACAAGATATCAATTTTGTTTTGCATAGCCTCCATATTCCATACGCCGAAACTGCCGGAAATGCCTTATGGATAGCAAACACGCATACCGATTCTACAAAAATAACCCTGCAAGGAGTAGATGTAGAAACACAATTAAAAAAAGGAACCATACCCAACCTATTAGGTTTATCCGCAAAAGATGCGCTATATCTTTTAGAAAATAATGGGCTAAACGTGAAAATACAAGGTTTTGGCGAAGTAAAAAAACAGTCGATTGGAGCAGGCACTAAATTTTTAAAAGGAACACAAATTATTTTAACCCTAGGCTAAATGCGTTTACTAACCGATATATTATACAAAACCGGATTAGAAGAAATAATAGGCACTACTAATGTGGCAGTAGCTTCTATTTCTTTCGACTCTCGCAAAGTAAAAAAAGATGGTTTATTTATTGCTACAAAGGGCACCAGTGTTGATGGGCATCAATTTATTACACAAGCTGTAGAAAGCGGTGCTGTTGCTATAGTTTGTGAAACCATACCCGAACATATACAGCAAAACATTACCTATATAAAAGTAAAAAATGCTAATTATGCTTTAGGAATTATTGCTTCTAATTTTTACGACAACCCTTCTCAAAAAATAAAATTAGTAGGGGTTACCGGCACCAACGGAAAAACAACTACAGTTACCCTTTTATACCATTTATTCAAATCGCTTGGATATACTGTTGGACTTTTATCCACGGTAAAAAATAAAATTCAAAACGAAGAAATAGCCGCTACCCACACCACACCCGATGCCATTACCTTAAATGAATTACTTAAAAAAATGGTGGAAAAAGGCTGCCAGTACGCCTTTATGGAAGTAAGCTCTCATGCTATTGTGCAACACCGCGTATCGGGCATTCATTTTTCGGGAGGTGTTTTCACCAACATCACACACGACCACTTAGATTATCATAAAACTTTTGACGAATACATTAAAGCAAAAAAAATGTTTTTCGATCAATTGTCCGAAGATGCTTTTGCGCTTACAAACAAAGACGATGCTAATGGCATGATTATGCTACAAAACACAAAAGCACATCGCATTACGTATGCGCTAAAATCGCCTGCCGACCACAAGTGCCGCATTGTAGAAAACCATTTGAATGGCCTACTATTAAACATAGACCATAAAGAAGTGTGGGTAAAACTTATCGGGCAGTTTAATGCGTACAATGTATTAGCTGTTTACTGCGTAGCCTTACTATTAAAACAAGACACTACCAATATCCTTACCGCACTCAGCACATTAAACTCAGTAGAGGGACGATTTCAATACATTAAATCAGAAAACGGAATTATTGGTATTGTAGATTATGCACATACACCCGATGCCTTAAAAAATGTATTGGAAACCATAAAAGGCATTCGTAATGGAAACGAAATGGTAATAAGCTTAGTAGGCTGTGGTGGCGACCGAGATGCCGCCAAGCGCCCCGTAATGGCAAAAATTGCATGCGAGCTAAGCAACAAAGTCATACTTACCAGCGATAACCCACGCAGCGAAAACCCGGAAGAAATTTTGAACCAAATGCAGAAAGGAATAGACCCTATATCCGCAAAAAAAACACTCCGTATCACCGATAGAAAAGAAGCCATACGCACTGCCTGCACCTTAGCCAAAACCGGTGATATTATTTTAATTGCAGGAAAAGGACACGAAAAATACCAAGAAATAAATGGAGTAAAACATCCTTTTGATGATTTTGAACTTTTGAAAGAAACCTTTAAAACGCTACATACATAATGTTTTATTATTTATTTACATGGTTACACAAAGCATTTAGCTTACCGGGCGCAGGAGTGTTTCAATACATTTCATTTAGGGCGGCTATGGCCGTTATTGCCTCGCTCCTTATCTCAATGGTGCTGGGCAAACGCATCATTAATTTTATACGCAACAAACAAATTGGAGAAACCGTGCGCGACTTAGGTTTAGCCGGAGAAAAACAAAAAGCAGGTACGCCCACTATGGGAGGGCTTATCATATTAGCCGCTATTATCATTCCTACTTTACTGTTTGCTAAACTACATAATGTATATATCATCCTAATGCTGGTATCTACCATTTGGCTGGGTTTACTAGGTTTTTTAGACGACTACATAAAAGTATTTAAAAAAAATAAAGAAGGTTTACAAGGGCGTTTTAAAATTATAGGTCAAATAGGTATTGGCCTCATTGTAGGAACTACTTTATATTTTAATTCGGAAGTAACTATAAAAGAGCGCGTAGTTTCTAACGCCAGCCAAGATTGGGCCATAGGGCAAGAAGTATCTAAAGAGCAACAAATGCTGAAAATACCTAAGTATCAAGCCGCCGCTACTAAGTGTTTAAAAACGACCATTCCTTTTTTAAAGCACAATGAATTTGACTATAACTCCTTAATAAGCTGGGTGTGCAACGATTGCAGTAAATGGGGCTGGATTATTTTTATTCCCATAGTTATTATTATTGTAACGGCCGTTTCTAACGGAGCAAACCTTACTGATGGTATGGACGGCTTAGCCACGGGCACTTCGGCTATTATTGGTACCACACTGGGCATATTGGCTTATGTAAGTGGTAACACCGTTTTTGCTGATTACTTAAATATAATGTACATACCCAACTCGGGCGAACTGGTAGTTTTTATAGCTGCCTTTGTGGGGGCCTGCATTGGTTTTTTGTGGTACAACTCCTATCCGGCACAAGTGTTTATGGGCGATACCGGCAGCTTGGCTTTAGGTGGTATTATTGCCGTGTTTGCTATTGCTATTCGCAAAGAGCTTTTAATTCCGATTTTATGTGGAGTATTTTTAGTAGAAAATTTATCGGTTGTGCTTCAGGTTTTTGTTTTCAAAATACGAAAAAGGAAACACGGGTTGGATTACGCAAAAACACATCGTCTGTTTTTAATGGCGCCCCTGCATCATCATTACCACAAAACCGGTTTACATGAAAGTAAAATTGTTTCTCGCTTTTGGATTGTAGGAATTATGCTGGCCGTATTAACTATTGTAACCTTGAAATTGAGATAAAAAATGAAATTCATTAAACCTATATTTTTTTGTTTGACGATGATTTTCGTTTTGACTTCGTGTGCTTCTTCCGAAAAAGATTTTGAAATAGGTTACGTAAAAACAATACAAGATGGTTGTGGGGAATACTATACTTACGAAACTGATTCTATAAGTAAAGATGCAAAATATGTATTTGTGTCAGATTTCTCCGGAAATGCATTTGTAAATATAAATGGAAATGATGTTTCATTTAAGAGAGATACTACGGATAAAAATCAGAATAAAGAGATATGGTTGTCTAATTCATTTACTATCGAAATCAATACTCATATAGTTGAACAATACGATGAAGGCTCATACGATATAGGAACCATGGTTATCAAATTCGCAGATAAAACAAAAAATTTAAAAATACACGGAACAACTGGTTGCTAAAAAGTTATGTCAAAAAATAAAAACATAGTCATATTAGGTGCAGGCGAAAGCGGAACGGGAGCGGCTATCTTGGCGCAAGCTAAGGGTTTTGACGTGTTTGTATCCGACAAAGGAGAAATAAAAGAAAAGTATAAAACAATTCTACAAGAAAAAAACATTCTGTTTGAAGAAAAAATTCATACAGAGGAAAAAATCCTGAATGCTACTGAAATTATTAAAAGTCCCGGAATTCCCAACAAAGCAGATATTATTAAAAAAGCAAAAGAAAAAAACATCAACATTATTTCTGAAATTGAATTTGCCGCCCGATACACCCATGCAAAAAAAATATGCATTACAGGCAGCAATGGAAAAACGACTACTACAATGCTAACGCATCACATACTGAGCAAAGCGGGATATAACGTAGGTTTAGCCGGCAACGTAGGTAAAAGCTTCGCTTGGCAAGTAGCCGAAGAAAATTTTGATTATTATGTTATTGAGCTAAGCAGTTTTCAGTTAGATGACATGCATCACTTTAAAGCAGAGATAGCCATTTTACTTAACATCACTCCCGACCATTTAGACCGCTACGAATACCAATTTGAAAATTACGCTTTATCAAAATTTCGTATTACAAACAACCAAACACCCGATAACGCTTTTATCTATTGCATAGACGATGAGGGTATTATGAAATATATAGATAAAGTAAACCCACAAGCAACCCGTTATCCGTTTTCTATCAAACAAAATGTAGAAGGCGATGGTGCTTACCTGACAGATGAAACCCTTATAAACATCAATATAAACCAAAACCCAATAACCATGACAATAGAACAATTAGCCCTACAAGGCAAACACAACGTGTACAACTCAATGGCATCGGCCATTGCTGCCCGAATAGCAGATGTGCGAAAAGAAACCATTCGAGAAAGTTTAAGCGATTTCGTAAATATCGAACATCGACTAGAAACAGTAGCCACCATAAATGGCATTGAGTTTATAAACGACTCTAAAGCTACCAACATCAATTCGGTGTGGTATGCTCTTGAAAGCATGAATAAGCCCGTAGTGCTTATTATGGGAGGAGTGGATAAAGGAAATGATTATACCCAATTATACGATTTAGTAAAAGAAAAAGTAAAAGCCCTTGTGTGCTTAGGCGTAGATAACAGCAAGCTGAAAGAAAATTTTTCGTCGGCTGTAGAAACGCTGATAGAAGCACAAAGCATGAACGAAGCGGTAGCCTACGCATACAAATTAGGAAAAAAAGGCGATGTCGTGTTGCTATCGCCTGCTTGCGCCAGCTTTGATTTATTTCAAAACTATGAAGATAGAGGTATGCAATTCAAATCTTGCGTAAGAGCTTTGTAGCCGCATGAAGCTAAGCAGCTACATACGGGGCGATAAAGTAATTTGGGTAGTAGTATTTTTGCTTACCATTATCTCTATTTTGGTGGTGTACAGCTCTAGCAATGCGTTAGCGCAAAAATCAAAAGGAGGTAATACCGAGTACTTTTTAATAAAACACAGCATGATTTGTTTGATGGGTTTTGTTATTATGTATTGGGTGCATAAAATAAATTACAAAATTTTTTCGCGCCTTTCTCAAATCGGATTAATTCTTTCGGTGCCGCTCCTTTTATTTACCTTGTTAAAAGGAGTGAGTGCGGGCGAAGCAAACAGATGGCTTGTAATGCCGGGTATTGGTTTAACGTTTCAAACCTCTGATTTTGCCAAGCTAGCCCTTATTGTATATGTAGCGCGCATCCTTACTATTAAGCAGGAACAATTGAATGATTTTAAAACCATTTTAAAATCCATTATACTTCCTGTAGGGATTATATGTGTTTTAATTTTTCCGGCCAACTTTTCCACAGCTGCTTTAATTTTTGTTACCTGCCTTTTAATTATGTTTGTAGGCAGAGTTCCTCTAAAATTTATTGGTGCTATAGTAGGAAGTGGCTTGTTAGTTGGTCTTGTTTTTGCCACTATTATTTATGTGAAACCCGACATTATGCGGCGGGGTGCTACTTGGAAGGCGCGTATAGAAAATTTTTTTAATGGCGATTCGCAAAGCAACTATCAAAGCGAGCAAGCTAAAATAGCTATTGCTAATGGGTTTCCTACCGGAGTGGGGCCCGGCAATAGCACTCAGCGAAACTTCTTACCTCAAGCGGCCTCCGATTTTATTTACGCTATTATTATTGAAGAGTACGGTACCCTTATGGGTTTGCTTTTATTGTTTTTGTACTTAGTGTTATTTTTTAGAGGTATCCGTATTTTGCGCCATGCCGAAAAAACCTTTGGGGGCCTGCTGGCCGTGGGGCTTAGCTTTAGCTTAGTTTTTCAGGCTATGATAAATATGGCGGTAGCCGTAAATTTGTTTCCCGTTACGGGGCAACCGCTGCCTTTAGTCAGCATGGGAGGTACCTCTATTTGGTTTACCAGTATTGCCATAGGTATTATTTTAAGCGTTAGTCGTGAGGTGTACGACCATGAAGAACAAGAGCAGGAAGAGAAAATAGCAACGGCTTAAGGCCAACACCATCTTATATATCAGCTGCTTTTAGTTCCTATACCCATATACTTTTTCAAATTTTCACTTTCTTTTTTTATTTGTTGGGTAGTAATGATTTTAAACACAAGTAATAAGGATAGGTAGGTGATGGAGGTAAAAACACTGTTTAATATCATACTGATATATTTATTATCTATTTTTGGAAAGAACAAAGAAAATAATAAACAAGAAAAAATACTCCCTATGATTTTTAAAAAAGAGGCATTATAGGGTTGCATTTTAAAATATTTTTTTATTAAAAAAAACTTTGCTACATTGTATAGTATCATGGCTATTGATGTAGCCCAAGCAGCGCCTTCAATGCCATATAATGGAATAAGAATTACATTCAAAAATATAGACACTAAAATAGTTCCCAACAGCAACAAGGTGCCTAAAATATATTTATGAGAGTAGTATATAATAGAAGTATTTAATCCTGTTGCCATATTTACAAATGCACTAAACGAAATAATTAAAATAACATTTTTTGACGTAGCGTATTGCGCATTAATAAATGTTATAGCATCGTTAATATTAACGTACAGCATAATCAGTAAAAAGCCTCCAAAAAGTGTGAGCTTTTCAATAGATTTTTTATATACGGAGCAAACCATATCCCAATCATTTCTTTGTATAGCATCGGATATTTTAGCATCAGCTATTCTTCCTAAAGAGTTAATGGGTATTTCTATTAGGCTTCCTATAGTCATGCCTAATGTATATATGGCCACATAATGCAAATCCAAATAACTACCTACCAACATAATGTCAATATTTCTAATACCTATAGATGCCAGCGATCCTACCGCCAAAAAAGCAGTATAGGTAATAATCTCTTTTTTATTTTGTTTTTGGAAAAAAGAAAAATTAATTTTTAAATGAAATTGCCTTAAATAAAATACGTATAGAAGCAAAAAGATAAGTTGTAGCGCATAGGAAAACGAATAAAGAAACACAAAAACATCAAAAGAAATGATTTTTAAAAAATAAAGAACAACAATTATTGTTGCGAACAATCGTAAATATATTTCATTTAAAAAACTAGGTATGCTTGACTTAAAAAGAGCGTTACAATATCCTGAAATAATAGAAACAAATCCAACACAAAAAGATATAGGAAACACATAATTAAAATACTCAACAAACAAAGGTGAGTCGTGGTACTTACTAACTATCGCGCTTTTTAAAAGCAGAATACTAAAAAAAGCAATAAAATATCCCACAAAAGCTACTATTAAAAGCAACCCTAAATAGCCATTATGGCCGTTTTCTTTATTTTTAAACGTGGGGAAAAATTTTATTGTTAAAAAATTCAGTCCAATAGGGAATACCGTTCCAACAAGAATGGTGAATGAATACAAAATTCTAGTTAAACCCAGCTCTTGAGGGCTTAGCATAAAAGGTTGTAAAATCACTAAATTAAGAAACCCAATAAAAGTTCCCACGTATGAAATAACCGTGTTGGCTAGACCTTGTTTTTTTATGCTGCCCATCTCTTAAAATAGGGAAGTAAAACATGAGTAACATAATGTTTTACAGCATGATACCATTCGTTTTTTTTGCAAGTATCGTATATGTTTTTTTGCTGTATCCACTCCATATTATCTGCAATAAAAGGCTTTGCATCGGCCTTGATACAAAAAGAAAATAACTCGTTTTTATCACTCTCATCTCCTTCAATCATCTGTAAATTTTTAAAACCAGTAATAGAAAATAAATTTTTTAAGGATATTACAGAAAAATAACTTACATGCACTACTCTAAAATAATAAGCCAATAAAGGTTTCATCGGTTTTTTCGAATTAGGAACTGCTATATACAATACACCATTAGGTTTCAGGACTTCGCGTACTTTTTTTAAAACATCTGCAGGATTCAAAAAATGCTCTAATACATGGCGCATAACAATAAAATCAAATTTTTCTTTATTGTGTATTTGCCAATCGCCATCTACATCATTGGTAATAACATTAATTCCGTTTCTTTTTATATTCTCTATACAGTGTTGCGACGATTCAATGGCGTAATACTGAGCTTGACTATTTATTTTTTCTTTTAAGTATATCAAGCTATCTCCCATGCCGGCTCCTATATCTAATATAGAAATATGAGGTTTTTTTAAATCAAACCAACCCGGTGTTCTGTCTATTATAGTTTTTACGGTGCTGTATTTGCTATCTAAATGGTTTGATGCTAAAACCTGTGGGCGGTAGTATGTGTCGTATTCCTGAGAATAAAAGTGGTGATACCTTTTTTTGGTCCAACGAGGGTTTAAGAATGAAAAACCACAATCTTTACAGATGCCTACATTTGTTTCTATCCCAAACTGCCCCCTTTTTGTGTAAAGAAAATACTCTTTACTTTCGCATATCAAACAGTTAGTTGTTTCAAAATCATTCATTAACACAAACAAAAGTATAAATCACAAATTGGTTGTAAAGATATATTTTTATATTTGTATAAAATTTGTTGTGATAAAAAAAATTCTTTTTTCTCTTTTACTAACAAACCACCTTTTATCGCAAAACTACAATGCTTCTACTCTAGCAGGCACTGGCGTTTTTTTGTGCTAAAAAAATAATGAACTCATTGCAGGAACGGATTTGTCATAAAAAACAAGGTTGCATTAAAACCGTTATCGTATTAAAGTAACGTTTCCTTTTTTGAAAGATTCTTGTCCGTTGTTGCAGGTATAGGTAATAAAATATCCAAACACATCGGGGTTACAAGGTTTGCCATTAAAAATACCATCCCACCCTTTATTAATATCATTGGTTTCAAAAACAATTTGCCCCCAGCGGTCGGCTATCACAAAATGCACGTTGGTTACTAAGGGGCTTCGGGCATACAACACATCGTTGCGCCCATCTCCGTTAGGAGTAAACGTATTGGGCACAAAAACGGTACTTTCGTTGCAAGCAGCCGCTATTACATATATCGTTACTTTACTCATCACAAAAGGGCAACCGTTAGCATCAATATAGGTAGCGCTGTACGTAGTAGTATGGTGGGGTGCAGCGGTAGGGTTTAAACTGCTGTCGCTGCTTAAATTATAATCGGGATACCAAACAATATAACCATTAGGCGCGTAGGCTCCCAATTGCGAGCTGGCTCCTTCTGTAATCGTATCGGGGTGGGCATACGTAGTAAGTACCGAATTAGAATAAGCGGGCACTATAATATTGGTGTGCAACGTAGAAATACAGGTGTTTCCGGCGCTATTAGTTTGCGCTAAATACAAGGTATAATTGGTATTTGCCGTAGGCGTAGCTATGGGGTTGGCTATATTGGCATTATTAAGATTGTAAGGAGGAGTCCAAGTATAACTAATACCCCCGCTGGCATTTAGTTGCACTTGTTTGCCGCTGCAAACCGTAGTATTTCTTGAAATACTGATGGGATTAAAACCGCTTAGTGTAATAACTTTATGCGTGCTATCCGGGCAGCCGTACTGATTGGTAGCCCACAGACTAATAGTGTAGGTGCCCGCCTGTGTGTATGAATGTGATGGGTTTTTAATAGAATCAACGATAGTATCTCCAAAATTCCAGTGCCATTTTGTAATGTTGGCGTACGATAAATCCGTAAACATTACTGTGTTGCCACATACATTAACGCTATCCGAAAAATTGGCTACTACCCTCGGAAATACTTTTATCGTATCCGTAAGATTAAAATTACATAGGTGCCCCAAAGCATCGGTTTGTTGCATGGTTACCGTATAAACAGTAGTGGTGCTAGGCGTAGCCACCGGGTTGCTGATGCTGCTGCTGCTAAGTCCCGCAGAGGGTTGCCAGGTATAAGAGGTGCTGCTTCCGCTAGCGCTTAACGGCACACTGCCTCCCGCACAAAAAGCCGTATCGGGCTTGGTTTGCATGGGGTTTATGGTAAAAGCTACTACCTGTTTGGCGGTATCGCTGCAGGCGCCATTTGATACGACTAAGGAAGTGGTGTAACTACCCGCGTTATATAAAACATTAGGTGGATTAGCCAGGGTGCTGGTTTGTCCGTTACCAAAATTCCAATTATAACTCATGGTGCCGCTGCTTACCGAAGAGGCGTTCAGTATGGTAATGCTGTTTTTACAAGAATCATACACCGCGGTATAGGCTGCGTGTGGCTTAGGCAATACAGTAATAACCGTGCGGGTAGTATCAAAACCCACTACACAAGCGCCTTTTACTAAAAGGGTTACCGTGTAAGTGCCGGCAG
This sequence comes from Bacteroidota bacterium, assembly GCA_018267475.1. GTDB lineage: Bacteria > Bacteroidota > Bacteroidia > B-17B0 > Aurantibacillaceae > PALSA-968. The sequence continues at coordinate 24,759 of JAFDYI010000025.1, forward strand.
CGGTATAGGTTTTTACCGGGTTTAAAACCGTAGAGTTGGTGTCGCTTCCACCAAAATTCCATTGATATGAACCGTAAGAAACACTGTTGTTATTAAATTGAACCGTAAGAGGCGCGCAGCCCGACGAATAGTTATCGGTAATAATAGCTTTGGGGGCATTATACTCAAAATCAAATTTAAAAACACCGTTGTTGCAGTTGTAGTTTTGATTGTTGTGATTGGGCGTGCCCGGCGTGCCCGGCCACGCATTAGGCGGATGTATAGGAAAATCTTGGTGTATGGTGGTAGAAGAATAACCTCCACAACCGGCACACACACTTTGGTAAATAATGCCTTTTCTATTAAAACGAGAGGTGCCTCCATCTACGTGCTCATGGCTTTGTGCACCGCCAAAATAAGTTCCATACAAAAGTTGTTGCGCGTTTTTTGAGAGCACCATCAAATAAAAATTAAACCCATCGGGATCGCTGCTTTGGTATGCGTTTGAAGTAAGCGGCATGTTGAATAAAGCGGGGCCATAGATGATATTTCCGCCCCAACCTGAAAGGTAGATATTTTCAGAACAATCAATTAAAAAAGCCGCCGGCGAAATATTGATAAGAGCTTGTCCGTTGCCAAAAACGGTCGAATACTTTAGGGTAGATAGGCTGCTATCAAATTTACTTACAAATTGTTTTCCATTTACATTAGAGTAGCCTACATTCAATACCGGCATGTTCCCTAACGATTGTCCATAGATATACACATGCTGGCTATCATCTAATTGCACAAAGTACGATTGATCGTAATTATTGGTGCCGTAATACGTAGCCGCCATTAAGGTACTTCCATTAGCGCTTATCTTAGCTATGTACCCGTCTGCCTTGCCTCCGTTATAGCTGGTATTATAGGCTCCTGCCGTAGCCGGAAAATCAGAGCTGCGCGTACCTCCGGTAGCATATACCTCGTTGTTAGGCGTTAAAAACAAAGCATAGCCGGCGTCGTTGTTGCTACCGCCTAAATAGGTACTGTATAAAAGTTGCGAAAGGTTGGGATTGAGTTTAAAAACAACCGCATCTTGCATACCGCCTAAGGTATTATCAAACGCGTTTTTGGTAGGAAAATTTGTTGAGCGCGAAGAGCTGCACACAACAGGATTTCCAACGTTATCTAATTGTATCTCTCCTCGATATTGGTCTCCGTAATTATACTGCAACGAATCTGCTTTTGATTCGGTAAGCGTATAAATAGAACCGCTACCTAAGTAGTTAAGCGTGTAAGTGCTGATAACGTTGGTATTTACCCCATCATTACCGCTGCCGCCCATATAAGTAGAGGCTAATAGCTGGTTGCCACCCGAACTTAATTTGGCTACATAAATATCGGTGCCGTGATAAAAATAAGTACCATTAAACATAAAGGTAATGGTATCTCCTCCGTGAAACGTGTTGTCGTACGCACCCGCCGTTATAGGGAAATCGTGCGAACCGGTAGCACCATATAGATACAGATTGTTTTGAGCATCTACAATAAGGCTGGTTACAATTTCGCTGCTGCTAGGCCCGCCAATGTAGGTAGAGTAATGTAAAAACATACCCGACGAGTCGTATTTGGTAATGACTACATCGGTCATTCCATAGGCAACCGTTCCGTTAAAGGTGCTGTCGTAGGCATTTACAACCGGATATCCGTTTCCAAAAACGGTGCCGCCGCTGTATAAATTACCTTGGTTGTCGTAGGTGGCCGTCATCCCAAAATTATCGGCTAAAGAGCCCGACTGACAAGAAAACACCAATACCGGATCGATGATAAGTTCGTATTTTTTATCATATCCTTTTGGAAACGAAAAAGAAACTGTATTTTTTTTTAAATGAAATTTGCAAGGCACTTCTACTTTTTTTCCTTCAATAACCTGGTATGCATAAGGCTCGTGTTCTACCAATTCATTTAGAATGGTTTTGATGTAGAGTTCGTTTTTTTTCAAATATATTTTTTCTGTTTTATTATATTGTAATTGTATAGCCGCCGCATCGGTGTTGGGTTTCACGTAAAAATTATATTTTATACTATTTTCTTGCCCTAGTATTTCTAAGTCCACCCCTTGCCATACATTTTTATACCACAGTTTTTGAAAATTGCGCGCGCCACTAGCCCATTTACTTTTGTCGTTGCCTATAAAATAGTTGTTGTAATCTTTAGATGGATTTTCTGAGCGCACATCGCTTGTGCTGTTTGCATTTACAAATACCACATTAAACCCGGTTTGTTTTATCTGCCCCAACACTTTGGGGTTTGGGTTTTCGTGCTGCTTGCGATACGTTTCTTTGTCATAAAAACCGTAAGTAAGTTTGTTTTTCTCGGCGTATAAAGCACCTCCATCTAATTGGGCTCGGTACAAAATAAAATCTTGCCATTGGTGTTTGTTTTCGGTAAAGCGTATAAGGGTATTGCTTTGTTGAGCACTTAACTTCAAACAAAAATAAAAAAGAATAAATAAAAAGATATTTTTTTGACGCATGTTAATAAGGAACAATAAAGGTACTTATTTTTTTTATTATTTTGTTTTTTTAAGCCAATCTTTTACTCTTTTATTATTTTCTGCGTATAAACATGAGTTTCTGAAATTATTTTTAGGTAGTAGGTGCCTGCCGCATACTCTTGAACCGGTATGGAAAAATGATTTTCAGCCGGAGTAAAACTTAGTATTTTTTGTCCTAACACGTTATATAATTCTACACTTTGCGGAAAAGTAGAAAAATTATTTACTTCTACATTTATTTGTGTACTGCTGGGGTTTGGATAGGCTATTACCTTTTGCAGACTGCGCAAATAGGCATACTCGTTCATCACTTTATTTTTTGCTGAGATGAGGCTAAGCTGCGGGTCTAAAAAAATACTATCTACCTGAAAAGAAAAATTGAAATTAAAAACCTGACCGCTTTGTGTATGATTTAAAACAATCGTAGTGTCTTTGTTTTGGCCTTTAAACCTAACGGGCACCGGCATACTAAAAAAAGAAACCGAAGGGTGTGAGGTGCTTTGATTCAAGGTTATTTTCATGTGGTTATTCGCATCTTGGTTGTATAGCAATAAATAAGAGGGATAGCCCTGCCCATAAAACCATTGTGTAAAAAAGGTATTCAAGGATATACCAGAAACGCTTTCTAAATGTTGTTGCAATTTGCTTGTTTGTGCAAAAGAGTAAGCCAGTCCTAAATCGTTTAGGTAGCTTCGTATGCCGCTAAAAAAAAGGCTGTCGCCCAGCATACAACGCAGCATGTGCAGCAAGTAGGCGCCCTTGTTGTACGTAAGTCGGCCATCAAAAATCCGAGCCACATTGGTTGTGTCATCTACGTAAACCGAACCATCGGGTGCCGAAACAATGCTATTGATGGTGGCTGTTTTCCAAGTGTCAAAATACCCTTTTCCTTGTAGCATCGTCAGGCTTAAAGCCGAGCAATACACGGCAAAACCTTCGTTAAGCCATATATCGCGCCAGGTGCCACAGGTAATTCTATCGCCAAACCATTGATGCGCCAACTCGTGTGCTAAGAGTAAAATATCAAAACTTCCCACAAAACTCATTGTTTGATGCTCCATGCCACCGCCCCAGCCAAACTGAGCGTGCCCGTATTTTTCATCGGAAAAAGAATAAGGCACAAACAAACTATCGTAATAGTGAATGGCTTTTAGCAAAGCCCCATCGGTTTGCCTAGATGCAAGGCTATCTTCGGGATACACGTAATAAAGTACCGGTAGTTTTCCTAATTGCAGCGGCACCGTATCTTCATAAGAAGCGTAGTTAGTAACAGCCTGCGCTATAAGATAGGCCGCAATGGGGTGTTTGTGTTTCCAATGGTAGGTTTGGTTGGTGCCCTGTGGTATAATTTGTTTCAGCACTCCATTGCCGGCGGCTTTATTTCCTAGGGGAACGGTTATGTAGGTATCTATAGAGTCGGCCTTATCATTCAAAGTCATTTTGCACGGAAACCAGTCGCGGGCGCCGTAAGGCTCTGATAAGGTCCAAATAACAGGACTGTTATTAGAGCCATGCGTACTTTGTTTAAACGAGCCCATGCCTGTAGCCTGTGGTACGCCGTGGTAAAAAACAGTAAGCGAATCGGGGGCGCTTAAAGTGCTGGCAAATTTTATTTGCAATACATCGCCTGTTTGTTGGGAAAAAGGAGTGCGCGTGTGATGATACCAAACACTATCAATGCTTAACGAAATAGACGCATCCATCTGTAAGGAATCAATAGGAGTTTGAGGAATAAAAAACATCGTAACGCTTCCGGAAATATAATTGATAGAAGGGTTAGTGTTCCAGCAAAAACGATAGTAGGTTACATCATACGTATTGCTGATAGCGCAAGACGCAGGGGCTTGCTGTCTTGCTATAAAATGGTTTTTCTCCTGTTCGCTAATAGAAAAAGCGACCTGCTGTGCTTGCAGCACACCTACAAAAAACAGCAACAATACCAGAATGCGTTTCTTCATCACAATAAAGGTACAACATTTACCCGTATGTGCATTCATTTATTTTTTGCAAATGCTAAAAAAAGCTAAAAGCATGGAGTTCCGATTCTACAAAAGCAAATGAACTGCATTTTTCCATGAAAAGGCAAAGCATTATGTGGAAGGGTTTTTATTGAAAATTTAAAAACAGCTTCTTAAATAATAAAAACTACCTTTGCTTTCATGTCTATCTCCAAGAAAACAAAAACAGCCCTGTACTTTTCTATCGGGTTTTTCCTCTTTTTCTCGCTGCTGGCCGTGCTAAAAAATATGTTTCAAAGCACAGAGCCCGATAATAAAGCCTTTAAAGTTACCTCCATACAATACATAAAAAAAAGCAACCCGTTTACAGAATGGAAATACAGCCCCTACGACAGCACGCAGTATGCCTTGCCCGCCTATAACGATGCCTTGTGGAAAAATACAAACCCGGAACTAAACCCCGACTCGGTACCGCATGCCTTGTTTGATAAAGTGCTTTGGTTTAGGTGTTTTTTTAAAATACCCGATTCACTCACAAAAAAAGTGTTAGCCATAAATATAAAACACTACGGTGCTTCTGAAATATACCTTGATGGAAAATTGCAAAGAAAATTTGGCAAAATAGCTCCTCAAAAAAAAGATGGTTACGCTTTTATTCCCGATATGCCTATTATTTTTGCATTAGCCGATACCTTGCCGCATGTATTAGCTATTCGTTATTTTAATAACAGAGCCGTAGAGTATCGCAATAAATACGAGGAGTTTGTTGGAGGTTTTACGGCCGAACTATATCATAATCCTTACAAGGCTATTAAAGAAAATTCATTAAGCGGAACCATGTCATTTATTTCCCTATGTTTATTTGGATTTCTATTTACATTAGGCTTAATACATTTTTTATTGTATTTGTTTTATCGCAAACAAAAAGAAAACGCCTATTTTGCAGTGTTTATGTTCTGTTTTTCATCTGTAATGATAAAACCCTTTGCGTTTAGCGTAATAACCAACCCCTTCTTAAACCTTTTTTATACCTACCACAGCTTAGTATTTCCTATGTTGGCTTTGGTGTCACTCATAGCCTGTATGCAGATACTGTTTACTCCTCCTTATCTAAAAGTAGTTTTTGTAATAGCTTGCATCTTAGGTTTATTTACCTGGTTTACAGATCATATCTCAGCTTTGTCCACACTTGATTTTTCCGCATGGTTTATACTCGTTATTTTTACCTGTGTAGAGTGTATGCGTGCTATTATAGTAGGATTTAGGAGAAAACAAGAAGGTGTAAAAATAATAGGGATAGGAGTTATTGTTTTTTTAGTTGTAATCATTAGTTACTTTTCAATCATAGCTATTCTCTCTGACGGGGATATTGACGTAGCGGTTAATGGTTTTAAAGGAGTTGTCATACTTTTAGTTTTACTAATTGCTATTACTAGCGTTCCCCTTTCTATGAGTATCTACTTGGCGCGTAACTTTGCTCGTACCAACATCCATTTGCAAAGTAAGCTAGAAGAAGTAGAGCAACTTTCGGAAAAATCGCTTCAGCAAGAAAAAGAAAAACAACATATTTTATCTGTACAAAACGAAATGCTGGAACAAAAAGTTACCGAGCGCACCGCCGAGGTAGTACAACAAAAAACCTTATTAGAAATAAAAAACAAAGAAATAACGGATAGCATTACCTACGCCAAACGCATACAAAACGCCATACTGCCCAACCCCAAAAAATGGCAAACACTGCTGCCTCATAGTTTTGTATTGTATCAACCCAAAGATATTGTAGCCGGCGATTTTTATTGGTTAGAAGAAACCGCACAATACCTCTACATTGCCGCTGCCGACTGCACCGGCCACGGCGTTCCGGGCGCTATGGTAAGCGTGGTGTGCAGCAGCGCCCTTAGCAAAGCCGTGTTAGAAGAAAAACAAACCGAAACCCATGCCATATTAGATGCTACCCGTCGTTTGGTATTAGAACAATTAGGCAAAAGCGAAGAAAAAATACGCGACGGCATGGATATTTGCCTGATACGCATCAACAAAAACAACCGCAAGCACATACAATACAGCGGAGCCAACAGGCCGCTATACATAAGCAATGCGCAAGGCGAACTGCAAGAACTCAAGCCGGACAAACAACCCATTGGTCAGTATGAAAACGAAAAGCCTTTTACCCAGCAAGAACTTGTTTTAAATGAAAACGATACCTTGTACTTGCTTACCGATGGCTATGCCGACCAATTTGGCGGCGATAACAACAAAAAGTTTAGCAGCAAAGCCCTAAAAAAACTCATGACCGAAAACGCTCACAAAACCATAGAAGAGCAGCGCCTTATTTTTACCCAAGCTTTTTTTAGTTGGCGCAGCAACATAGAGCAAACCGATGATGTAACCTTGTTGGGGGTTAGGGTGTAAAACTTATACAACTAATGCTGTACCATTATTTTCCTAACAATAGCACCTATTCTTATAAAATATACACCATTTGGTAGCGTAGAAACATCAATAGGAGAACTTTGTTTATCCATTACCCTGTTCCCAATTACATCATAAACAGCTACGTTTTCAAGTGGTTTTTCTCCTAACGTCACTTGCAAAATAGAAGCAACAGGATTAGGGTACAGCTCTAAATTTTGGTTATTGGTTAGTTGTTCAATGCCTGCCATAGTGCTATTTATCACCTGGACATGTATGACACTTTGTGTTCTATATACACTATCATTCTGACAAACCTCTATCGAATCATTGCAACCTCCAATACCCCAGCCTGTAGCACATATTTGATACAACCCCGGAACTGTATAAGTGTGTGAAGGCGATAAACCATAAGTGTAAGTGCCATCGCCCCAATTCCATCTAGCAGTTGAAACATTAGAATATGTTGCTACTACTTGCCAATACCCGGGATATAGCGAAGTGTGAGAAAAACTAATTTGTGGAGGCTGGCAAGGCGAATTTATATTAATTTGAAAAGATTTTCTAGCTATACAAGCCGTATTGTTACAAAACACAATAACTGAATCGTAAAAAAAACCGGTTGTAGAATACGTGTAAGTATGAGAAGTTGATAAAGAAGATGCGTGTACACTATCTATAAAAGTAGGATGCCCGTATCCATAAGTAATCTCGTAATAAAAAACAGTATCTAAAGGGTTAGGGCTTGTTGCCGAAATAGAAAAAGTAACAACTCCACCAGCTCCTACTGTATAAGTTACGTTTGACAGAATAGAACATCCCGTAGCGTTTGATATAGGAACGAAAGAATGAGTTGTAGCCGAGCAAGAGGGGTGTAGGGAGTCATATACCTGTAAACTAACCTGGAACGAACTATTAGCTGGATATTGAACCGTTGGGCTAGGAGTAGTGGTGTACGTAGCTGATAGTAAATAAGAGCTGCCAAAACTCCAGCTATACTTGGTTGTAGCGGGTATATTTGTAGAAGTGCTTGTAAAATGGACGATACCATTATTTCCTAGTGAATACACAAAAGAAGCCTGGGGGGTGCTGCAAGAATACGCGTTGGCAATAGTAAACGTAGTGGTGTAAGTACTGGCGCAAGCCCCATTTGTATCAATAGCTTGATACGTAACCGTGTAGGTGCCGTTATTAGGAAAGATATAAGCGTGGGTAGCTGCATTAACCGTATCGTATGGATAATTTGGATTAGAGAAAAAAAAGTAACTGTACACGGTGTTGGTTGAGGTACCTACTGATGCGTCTGAAAAAGTAATTAGTCCATTAGCGCCTAATGTGTATGTGCAGTGTGCTTGTAAATTACAGGGGCTGGCATTGGTAATAGTAATAGCTTGAACAAATTGTCTATGGCAACTCATAGAAGTATCTGATACAGAAGAATCGCCCGTTATGGTAAGGGAAACCGAGTACGTACCATTATAAGCAAACGTATGTGTAGCGTTTTCTACTAGACTAGTGGTGTTATCTCCAAAATTCCATGTATAATGTGTATTAATAGGTAAATTAGAAGAGGTATTAGTAAAATTAATCTGACCCGAAACCCCTAAGGTATAGGTATAGTTTACTACTAAATTGCATTGAGACCAACCAATGGTGTATGCAAACAGCAATACGATAAAAATACGTGCTTTTTTCATAAGGTTTTTTTATGATGTATTACAAAGGTATAATAAAAAGAGCGAGTTAAAAAACAAATAATTGTTAAAAAAAGTAATGCTTCTTAAAGTGCAGATAAATTTTGCATAAAACAAACTATTTTAATACTCAAAAAGGTCGCCTTATTTTATTTCTTCAAAATCAATGTATTCGCCGCCTTTATCTGAGTTGGGCTTGCGAGGAACCTCGGCCTGGGTATCTTTTACTTTTACTTCGCCCTCCCGGTTTTGATGGTAATAGTGTTGGTGCACGTTTTGTTGGTTTTGGTAAAAAAAAGATTTTCCCTTGCCCGCAGCAGGAGATACCAAACTGTTGTACAATCTATACACAAGCCACACAATTACAATCGTCCAAAATACATCTGCCATGCTTCTTTCATTAAAAACAGCACAAAGGTAGCAAATCAAAAGGCTTGCCTCAAAAAATCCTACCGACTTTTTAAGCCCTCTTGCCTATTTTTTCGTTTTTTTAAGATTTATTACCTTTTTCGTTTCTTCTTTTTTTTGTATTTTTACCCTGTTAAATCTCCATAAAAAGTGCCGGCTAAAAAAAAAAATGTACAAATCCTCCTTTCGCTTATAGCTTTCTGCTTGGGCTTTATTTTATCTTGCAAAAAAGATGTAGTGGCAACTCCACCCGATTTGGGCTATAATTACTATCCCGGAACCATAAAAAGCTATATCATCTACGATGTAGATTCTATTATTTACCGCCAGGTACAGGGCGACACACTTAGCTTTCATTTTCAGATAAAAGAGGTGATGGACTCGCTAATAACCGACAATCAAAACCGCCCTACTATCAAAATTATTAGATACAAGCGCCAGTACAGCAGCCCCAATTGGATATTGCAGCGTGTATGGGTAGCCAATAAAAACACGACCGATGTAGAAGTAGTAGAAGAAAATATACGATACACCAAATTGGCTTTCCCCGCAGGGGCCGGCAAACAATGGAACGGATTGGCTTGGGCAGATAGCACACCGGTACAAAACTATATATATGCCAACTACGATGTGCCCCTTACTTTAAACGGAAACTATTTTAGCAAATCGCTTACGGTAAACCAATTGTATGCCGGAAACAAATTATATTATCAAAATTTTTACGAGCAGTATGCCCGCGGAGTAGGTCTTATTTGCAAATATCAAGTAAGCTACACCTACCCCAACACCTTTCCTTTAGATTCCGGAAAAATTATAGGAGGTAAATACTATGTCATGAACATCAATTCGTACGGAAATGAATAATAAAAAAAATACCGACGCCTTTTTTTCCTTTAAAAAAGGATGGGTTGGCTTTCTGTTTTTATGCAACATCTCTGCTTTTTCGCAAGTATCTTTTTCGCGCTACTGGGTGGGCTTTACAGACAAAAACGGCAGCCCGTATAGCGTATCAACTCCTTTATCATTTTTATCGCAACGTGCTATAAACCGCCGCACGCATCAGGGTTTTTCCATCACTGCTCAAGATTTTCCGGTTAATCCTAATTATATACAACAGGTACGCGCCACCGGCGCTTTAGTGATGTGTCGCAGTCGTTGGTTTAACGGAGTAGTAATCCGCATTAGCGACTCAGCCCAGCTGCTGGCGGTGCAGGCGCTAAGTTGCGTACAAAATACCAAACCCTTAGCAAAAACATTACCGTCCAAACCTCACATTCCTTACGCCGTACAAGGCAACACAAATGAGCGAACAGAGGCAACACAAAGCAATGTATTTAACTATGGTGCCAGTCAAGGACAAATTTATTTACTGAATGGCCAATGTTTGCACAATCAAAACTACAACGGTTCGGGTATGCAAATAGCCGTGATTGACGATGGTTTTATCGGCTCGCCCACCATGAGTGTGTTTGATAGTTTGTGGCATAACCATCAGGTACTGGCTTCGCACGATTTTTTTAACGATAGCGATACCCTGGCCTACACCGAAGGCGGGCATGGTTCGGAGGTGCTGTCCTGCATGGCTTCTAACCTTAGCGGGCAGTTAGTAGGTACGGCTCCTTACGCCCACTATTATTTATTACGCAGCGAGATAGACAGTACCGAAAAATTAGTAGAAGAATACCAATGGGTTTCAGCTATTGAATATGCGGATAGCTCCGGAGCTGATGTAGTAAATTCTTCTTTAGGCTATACCCAGTTTGATGATGCCTTTATGAATCATACCTGGGCCGATTTAAACGGACGAACCTCGGTAGCCAGCATGTCGGCTACCTTAGCCGCGCGGCGCGGCATGATAGTTTGTGTAGCTGCCGGCAACGAAGGCAACAACGCCTGGAGAAAAATATCGGTACCAGCCGATGCAGACAGTATTTTAGCGGTAGGGGCTACCGATTCTAATGGAAATTACGCCAATTTCAGCTCGGTGGGCAACACCGCCGATGGGCGCATAAAACCCGATGTGGCGGCTCAAGGAGTGAATACCGCTTTATGCTTTACCTCCAACAGCATTGCTACCGGCAACGGAACTTCTTTTGCTTCGCCTACAATAGCTGGTTTAGCCGCTTGTTTGTGGCAGGGCAACCCCAGTAAAACCAATATGCAAATTATACAGGCTATTAAGCAAAGTGCTTCGCAGTACAGCCATCCGGATTCATTAAAAGGATACGGCATTCCTAATTTTTGTATTGCCGACCAAATTTTAAAAGGTACTTATGATATTGCTAAAATAAAAAACAACACAACTTTGATGCAAGTGTTTCCCAACCCATCTCATAACGTATTGTATGTAATTACACCAGAGGCTATGAACACAAATGAACTACAAATACTCAATACCTTAGGAGAGCTTATGCAAGTACCTTTAGAAAACAAAGGACAAGAAAACGTGTTTGATATATCTGCTTTGCCCAATGGAGTTTATTTTATTCGAACAGAAAACGCCGTAAAAAAGTTTATTAAACAGTAAGCGTTTAATAAAATATGAAAAAAAGAACTTTTTAAAAAGGCGAAATCCGTACTTTCGCTCTTGTGGAATTACCCTCAAAATTATTAGATAGCGCCGTGAACGAATTTTCTCGCCTGCCGGGCGTGGGCCGTAAAACGGCTTTGCGTTATGCCTTGCATTTGCTTAAAAACGAAAAGCACACCTCGCATAGCTTGGCGCAATCTATTTTAAACATGCGTACTCAAATAAAATTTTGCGCACAATGTTACAATATATCCGATACCGATGTCTGCGAAATTTGCTTAAACCTATCGCGTGTACAAACCACTATTTGTGTGGTACAAGACGTGCGTGATGTTATGGCTATTGAAAATACCGGTATGTACAGAGGGGTGTATCATGTACTGGGAGGCCTTATTTCGCCTATTGAAGGCATTGGCCCTTCTGATTTATTTATTGATGTGCTGCTAAAACGAGTGCAAGAAAATAAGGTTAGCGAAATTATTTTTGCTTTAAGTGCCACCACCGAGGGGGATACTACCGCATTTTATCTCTCTAAAAAATTACAATCTTTTTCAATCACTATTTCTACGTTGGCGCGTGGTGTTTCGGTAGGCGATGAGTTAGAATATGCCGATGAGATTACGCTAGGGCGTTCTTTACAAAACCGTATTCCATACAAGGGGCACTAAAAAGAATGTGCTATTTTTACGAAATCTTCGGCTATTAACGAAGCCCCTCCTATTAGTCCGCCGTCCACATCGGGGCAAGCAAACAATTCTTTAGCATTTTTAGCATTGCAGCTACCCCCGTACAAAACACTTATTTTTTGCGCAACAGCAATTCCGTACTTTTCAGTAAGAGCTAAGCGAATAAAAGCGTGCATTTCTTGTGCTTGATCGGGCGTAGCAGTAAGGCCGGTACCAATAGCCCATACCGGTTCGTACGCAATAACAGTACGCAAAACGGCGCTTTCTGATAGATGAAACAAGCTGTTTTGTAATTGGTTTTTTATTACCGTAAAATAATGATGGTTGTTACGCTCTGCCAGTTGCTCGCCCACACAATATATAGGAGACAAAGAGTGGCCCAGGGCTCTATCTATTTTTTGTTTTAATTGTTCATCATTTTCAAGAAAATACTGGCGCCTTTCGGAGTGCCCTACCAGCACATAAGAAGCCCCGCAAGAGGCTATGGCGGCAGCGCTGGTTTCTCCGGTAAACGCACCACTTTCTGCGTAATGGCAATTTTGTGCTCCTGCAGAAAAAGAAGAAGTGCCCTGAACTAAAGAAGAAACCATACCTAAAAAAGGCATAGGTGGGAAAAATATCTTGGTAACAGCAGCCTCATCTTTGCAAGAAGATAACACCGCTTCCACAAGATTTTTAGCATCTTCTTGTGTTTTATTCATTTTCCAATTTCCGGCTACTATTTTTTTTCGCATGTTTCAAAAGTACAAAAAAGTATTTATATACCACCGCACCAACGCCATTTATCCTTTTGCTGGAATTTATTTTATTACGAACAGTTGTGCTGTACATGCGAATGCGCCCTTTTCAATTTTTTGATCCTTAGATTCAACCTTCTTTAAAAAAAACATAAGTAAATGACCCAGTATGCCCAACTAATAACGAGAAAAAAGAGATATTAGTTATCCGAAATACGTGGAAGAAAAAGGGCTTGTTTTACAAAAAAAGAGCGCCCTTTTCGGGGCGCTCTTCGTAGTTAATTGCCGCGGATTATTTCTTTTTGCAGCAATTTTTACTTTCCATCATACCTTCGCATTTACCATCAGCCGAGCAACATTTTTTTTCTTCGCACATTTTTACGCACTCGTTTTTTACTTTTTTACCCGCCTCACTTTTCTTTTCATCAGCAGTCATGCTACACCATTTTTTACAAAGTGCTTTGCATTTATCCTCTTTGCAATTTTTGCAGCATGAACATTCGGTTGGGTCGCCTTTTTTAAGGTTATATACTGAATTAATGGCCTTTACATTTAGTACCAAAAAGCATAGCATAACAGCTAATACTGAAATTATTTTTTTCATTTTTATTTTTTTAAAATTTTAGTTGATTTAAATTATACTAGAAAATAATAAAATTGCTTTTTGGGAGGGCGCCAACAATCAGATTGAAAATAGAAATAAAATACTTCTTCTATACTATAGTATTTTTGTTCTGTAAACACAAAAAATGCTGAAAATAGATTTATCTGTGATGTTAGTGCATTACAGTTACAACACATCATAAAAGGATTACAACTGCCCATACCACAATCTTTATTGATAGGGCAGGCACTATTAGACACTTTTTTTTTAGTACAACAACTATACTCAGCACACACCGATTTTTTAAAAGAAAGAGAAACAGTGCCAACCATAGGAAAAACAGTCAAGAACAAAATATGGAAATTCAATATGATAGCTAATAATCTCATTCAAGCTACAAAGGTATAACTTTTTCTTAAAAAACAAAATGACACCCAACACATACATGTTTTTAGCACAGTTGCTTTTTCTCTCAACACCAAAATATTGGCTGTAAAAACAGGATTTTTTTACAGGAACAGTCAACATGAGTGCTTTTTCCCGAAATGTTGACACTAATCAATAACGAATTATCCTCTCCAGAATTATTCTATTTTTTTCATGATAGCTGTAAATATAATAGCCCTCTATACCTTTTCAGAGAGAGTTTCTCTCTATAACGTTATGTATCCATGGGTGTTTCATTCACCTGTTATTTATAACTGACATGTAACCACTGTGAATACGAAAGCATTAAAGCAACTATTTAAATAGTTTTATCTGCATGATGGTACTAATGCTTTGCGCGCGTTGCTTTATTGATTCTGCATTTTTTCCTTCAAAAAAAGCATCTACCGTTTCATTGAACAAGAGAGTCCATTGAGTAAAATCTTGTATAGTAAACGGTTTTTTTGCGTGTATTAGTATGTGTTGTTGCATGGGATTTCCATTATAGTTACCCGTGTAAAACAATACATTTTCCCAGAAACAATACAAAACACCGGCGTGTTTTTCCCAATCTACATTTACTACTTCCTTAAAAAAATGCCCGAGAGTAGCGTCGTTTTTTAACTTATCATAAAACGCATCTACTAGTTTTTCTATATCTTTTCTATTGACAATATCTTTTTTCATGCTTACAAATCTTTTTGTTTAAACTTTATTAGAGATATGCTGTACGGTACTATTATCCAAAGAAACAAAATTACAAAAGATAAAATAATTCCTAAGGCCGTTCCGAAAAACTCTTTAAAAATAGCACCGGTATATCCCATCATGGCCGACACATCTATGTGCAATAAAATTAAAATTCGTGCTAAATCTATAGGGTTTAATGAGGTAATGCCTATCATTATTTTTTCTATAGGATAATCTGCTAATTGAAATAACAAAAACAAAACCAGCCCGTCAAATAATAAAGCAAAAAACAGCCACAGCATGATAGCGATGCCAATGCCTTTTGCTTTGTCGCGAGTGCTGATGGAGCTAAAAAATGCAATAGATACAAACACGGTTGAAATAAACAACCCTACTAACAACATCATAAGGCCTACATCGTTAGGCGTATATACTAAAAGAGGAATGCCTGCTCCAACAAAAAAAGCAAAAAGTAGTGAAAATGTCAGTCCAAAAAAAAGGCTTCTCCAAATTTTTTCTCTGGGTATCGGTTGGCTTAACAGCAATTCTATAAATTCGGAACTATTATATAGATAGATGGTAGAAAAAATAACAGACACCAAGGGAACCGTGAGTAAAATAACGTTGAGCAGTGTTAAAATGCCTTTTGTACTATTATCTTCTACACTAAACACACCCCACGAAAGTATAGACAACAGTAGGGTATAAATCAGTATGATTTTATTTTTTAGAATATCTAATATAATAAATTTAGTAACGCGGTTCATACATATTGTTTCTTAAAAGTTTAGCAATAGCTTTTGATATCTTGTCTTCCCCTGTTTCTTCTTTTAATGCAGAAACCGGTTTATGAAATTTTACATTTCCATCTTGCATAAACACAAGGTGTGTAATCAAATCATCTAATTCGCTTAATAAATGCGAAGTGATTAGTATCAATTTTCCTTTTTGTTTTTCGGTTTGTATTTTTTCTTTTAAAATTTCAGAGGCTAGCGGATCCAGGCCTGCCGTGGGCTCATCTAAGATTAAAATATCCGGGTTAAAAAGGAAGGCGAGTGTAGCACTTACTTTTTGTGTCGTGCCTCCGGATAAGGTGCGCATCGGCTTGTCAAACATTTCGGTTAAACAAAACTGTTGTAGCAAATCTTCATCTAAACGCTGTGAACTTTTTCGTAATTCTTTTATCATAAATATAATTTGCCCTATAGTCATATTATCAGGGTATCGCCCTATTTGCGGCATATAACCGATTTGTTTTCTGTATTGATAATCTTCTGAAACAAGTTGCCCCTTTACTTTTATTTCGCCGTTGGTAGGTATCACCATTCCTAAAATGCTTTTTATAAGGGTAGTTTTTCCGCAGCCATTAGGGCCAATTAAGGCAACACATTCTCCTTCCTTAAAAGATAATGAAACGCGATTCAACACTTTTAATTTTCCAAAACTTTTATTTACATCTGTAATTTCTATCATAAAAAGAGGGCGCACATAGCTGGTTTGTTATCAATAAAATTATCGGGAGTAAGACTGGGTATTATTTTTTCTGATTTATCCAGTAAGGCCACCATAAAACTCCTAAACAAGAGCATAGCAGGTGGGGTTTTTTCTACAATAATTGAAAAAATACTTAATGGGTGATAGGGCACATCGCCTATATTGTCTTTATTTAGGTCGTAGCCCTCGTATTTATCCCAATAATTAGCATCAAAGGTATTTAATACAAGACTTCCGTTAGTGCTTACATCAAAGGTGTTTGCTAAAAAATTATTTTTAGTGATTGTATTATCCATACAGCTAGCTTGTATTTTCATCCCCCAGCCGTTTGATATAAAACTGTTTTTTTCTACATTTATTCTATTTGTTCCTTCCATATAAATTCCGGTTGTATTTTTTTTAAATGTATTGCCAAGAATATAACTATCCGAAATTTCTTTAAGCATTAAGCCATAAGCGGCATCGCCCCAATTTTCTTCAAAGGTATTGTGAAACATTTTTACCTTTTGGGTAAACATTACGGCTACGCCTGCCCCATTGTTTTTAAATATATTAGAGATATAAGCATCGTTATTAGAAAACATAAAATGCAACCCATACCTAATATTCCCTATAGAGCAGTTGCGCCATATCACAGAGTTGGTTACAAATTCAAAATAAATACCATCTCTATGCCCCGACACATCATTACCAATAATTTGTAAGCTATCGCTTTTCCAGCAATGAATACCGTTTCCTATTTGCTGCTCTTCTGTACCGTAGGCGCGTAGTTTATTATCCTTTACAATGCAATGTTTACTATATTGCAAATAGATGCCAAAGAAATTATCTTCTAAGATGTTGTTGGTAATAATTACATGATGGCTGTCGTACACTTTTATACCGCAAGGATCGGTAAGGGTAGCGTATCCTGAACGTTGTACTTTAAAGCCCGACACTACTACATAATTCGCTTTGATAGAAAGCACTTCGTATTTTTTTTGTCCGTCTAATGTCGCTTCCTTTTTTCCAATAAGCGTGATGGATTTATCTATCACAAGGTTTTCTTCTTTGTAGAGGCCACCCCATACTACTATGCTGTCGCCATTTTTGCTTTTTTGAATCGCCGTTTTAATAGAAACAAACTCTTTTCCTGCGCCCACATAAAGGGTTCTTCCGTATGTTTGAAAAAAGAAAAAACATAAAAAAATTATATGGAGCCACCGTGTCATATTATGGATTAATATTTTTCCAGCTTATTATTTTTGCTTCCCATTTATGAGCGTATGCTTGAGCGCTGTCTTTATTTGAAAAGGCGGCCGTATTGCCCCCCATGGGGCTTGCTACCGCTTCTCCTTCTACAAAAAATAAATTATCGGATAAAAGCAACTCGTTATTAGAAAGATAATGGCTAACGTAAAATCGCGCCTCATTTGCTTTATCTTGATTATCTTTTTTATAATTAATCATGCACAACACATCGTCAAACTTATACACGCGCCCTTTTTCGGTTACTAATTCGCAAGCAAAACGAGAGTCGGAAATAGACATATTGCAGTTGTCGCAATTATCTTTGTTTAAATTAATACGTTCCGGGCCTGATGGTTTGCATGAGTTTAAGAAAAGGAAAAGAGCTAATCCGCACAAAGTCGTTATTTTTTTATTTGTTTTCATTTTTTGAAAATTTTAATTCTTTTATTACAACAAGTAACATGAGTACACCGCTTATTACAAACAGCCAACCTCCTGTATCAGGTACGGAGTAGGCTCCAAAGTTAAGCAATTGCTTAAAACCGATAAGGGGCGGTTGATAAGCCATGCCCGGAACAATAATAGCGGCATGAGGATCTAAATCATGCCCATAGTTATATTCCCATCTCCAAAAATCGATCATAGCTACTACCCCAAATAATACAAATAAAGAAAATAAGGTGTACAGTATTTTTTTATTTCCAACAAAAGCCACTAATAAAGAAAACCCGGCAAAAAAGTAAATAATATACTTTAACACAGAAAACTCTATAAAATCTTTGGTGTGCAATGTTTTCATCCCTATGTAGTGGTTAAGTCCGTTGATAATATCTACATTTCCACCTAATGTATCTGTATAAATTTTTAGAGTAAGCCCTTCGGGATACTGGGGTGCGTTTAAATCAATTTGCCAAATAGGAACAAATGTAGAACCTATTAATAATACTGCAGCTACGATTATTCCTATTCTAGAAAGCAACGACATTTTATTTTTATTCATAACATGGTTTAAATAAATACAAAAGGGGCAGCGTTTTGTTTACTGCCCCTTTTTAAAATAGTTTACCCTATTTATTTAGAGGCAGGCTCCTCAGCCTTTGGTAGGTTGGTTCCCAGGCTCCAAACAAGTGGCGTATTGCTGCTGGCTGGCGATACCCTTACGTATCCTTGCATTTCCTGGTGCAGGGCACTGCAAAAGTCGGTACAGTAAAAGGGCCACATACCCGGTTTTTCCGGAGTCCATTTCAGGGTTTGTGTTTCGCCGGGCATAATAAGCAGTTCTGCATTTACAGCTCCTTTCACAGCAAAACCATGGGGTACGTCCCAATCTTGTTCTAGGTTTGTAACATGGAAATACACTTCATCGCCCATTTTTATTCCTTCTATGTTATCCGGAGAAAAATGCGAGCGTACGCAAGTCATGTACACATGCACTTTGTTTCCTTCTCTCACTACTTTAGATTCTTTTTCTCCTTTTGTTACATATTGGTGTTTGTTCTCGTCTATTTTGTAAATTTTCTGAGAATTTTTTTGTATTTTTTCTGCTAATACGGCTTGCGCATAGTGAGGCTCGCCAATGGTTGGGAAGTCTAAAATCATTTCCATTTTTTCGCCGCTTATATCAAACAGTTGGGCGCTTTGGCATAACTCAGGACCGGTAGGCAGGTAGCGATCTTTTGTGATTTTATTATATGCTATTAGATATTTTCCTGTTGGGTTTTTAGAATCTCCTTCTACTACACATAAATGCCCTACAGAGTAAAAAACAGGAACGCGGTCAATTACTTTTAGTTCTTTTATGTTCCATTTTACCACTTCAGATGAAACGAACATAGAAGTATAAGCGTTTCCTTTTCCGTCAAATTCGGTGTGAAGAGGGCCAAGTCCGGGTTTTTTCACTTCTCCATACAAAGCTGCTTCGTATTTTATTACCGGAATGCCATCGTATGCTCCATCAAACGCCTTGCTTTCAATAGCTTTTAACATTTTGCTAAAACTAAACACGGGGAGCAGCGCTGCTAATTTTCCGCTACCCACAATATATTCTCCGGTAGGGTCCACATCACAACCATGGGGTGATTTTGGGCAAGGCATCATGTAGCACAGGTCCGGAAAATCTTTTACATTTAGTATAGTTACTTCTGTTTTCATTTCAGATGAGGCGGAGTGCGTTGCTTCACTATATACATTATGTACATATTTTACTTTTTCCTTCCTTCCTTTTCCGGCTTTAATATATTCTTCTGCTTTTTTCCAATTTACAGCCATAATAAAATCTTTATCTCTTTGCGAAGCATTTACCTCTAACAAAGTGTTGGCCTGTTCGGTATTGTAGCAAGAGAAGAAAAACCAACCGTGCGAAACCCCTTTACCTGCGCGACTTAAATCAAAATCAACACCGGGGCATTCTAATTGAAAAGCTATGTCCATTTTTCCGTCTTCTTTTCCTACGCTTACAAAACTTAAATAGCCTTTAAAATTTTGTTTGTAGGTGTTGATAGGAACGTCTCCGTTAGCATTATCGGGTGGAACACTAAATCGGGTACCGGCCACTAAATATTCTGTATTTTCGGTAAGGTAGGGCGAGGAGTGATTTCCTGCGCTGTTAGGTAATTCAATAATTTCTTCCGCTTTAAACGTTTTTAAATTAATTCGCGCAATGCGGGGTGTATTGTTGGCATTACCAAATACCCAGCGCCCATCAGCATCTCCGTTTGTTTTCGATAGCTGTACGTGGTGCAAATCATCCCAAGGCACAAAACCGTGAGAAGTGTTGAGCATGGGTTTGGTTTCTTCGCTGTAACCCCAACCTTTTTCCGGATCTACCGAAAAAACAGGAATTACACGAAACAGCCGGCCGCTAGGCAAACCATACACACTCATTTGCCCACTAAAGCCGCCGCTTAAAAAGTTATATACTTCGTCGTATTTTCCGGGCGCCACGTAGGCTTTTACAGAGGCGTTGCCCGATACTACGCTGCTGGTGTTTTGTGGTTTGCATGACTGCAGTGCTGTTACAGCAAATGCGCCGCTAACAGCTAAGAGAACTAACTTGTTGTTCATATATGTTATTGTTGTGTTTGTTTTTTATTTTATACCGTCGTTTTTGCGCATAAACTCTAAAATTTGGCGAGCCTCAGCATCCGATAGGTTTTGATTGGGCATGCGCACCAAACAAATTTCCAACATAGCTTGTGCGGCTGGGTCTTTATCTATCATAGGATCTGGATTGGTAATAAAGTTCATAATCCATTCGGGTTGATGGCGAGTAGTTACCCCTTTCCAACCTGGGCCCACTAATTTTTCATCGGTATATTTATGGCACGATCCACATTTTACACCGGCTATTTTTTCGCCCTCAGCTGCCATATTTTTATCCAATTCGTCTTCCAATGCTAAAGACTCAGAGGTAAATTTACCCTCCCCTCGTTTAGGGTCGTACGAATTGGGGTCTTTTGTTTCAGCTTTAGCTTGTTCGGCCGGAGCGGTTTGATTGCTCGCGGGTTTTGTTTCTGAGCTGCCGCAACTGCTAAAAAAAGCCGCAGCAAAAACGGCTGTGATAATGATTAGGTTTTTCATGGTTTTATTTTTTGACAAAATTAACATAGAGAAGGGGCTACTAATTATGACTGTAATCATAATAAAAATAGTATCTTATATAGATAAAATACCGCTTTATTTCCATAAAAAAACCATAATAAACAAAAAGTGTATTTTTATCCAATAAAATTTTGGAAGGTACTATCGCTTAAAACAAGATATGCAGATTGTAAAAAACATATTTTTTAGTGTATTGATTTGTAGCTTTTTTATTTTCTTTTTTTATGATGCGTTTCATTACAAAAGCAACATCGACGACACATTTAATGCCCATACTCTTGAACGGCTTTCGCCCATACCGGCTGCCCAGCTTTTTTTAAAAGAAATAAACGGGCGTTGGTTCAGTCATTTTATTACGGCATATACATTTAGTCTTTTAAAAAGCAATTACACCGCGTACGCACTATATGTAACGTTTATGCTGCTTTTATTTCTTTTTTCTATTTATTTTTTACACAAAAAGTATTCTTTTTTTTACAACAATCAAGCACCCTCTTCGCTATCATCTTGCGGCTTTTCGCTTATGTTTACAAGTACTTTGTATTTTTTGCTATTTGATGGGCGGCAAGAGATATGGGCTTGGGTAAGCTCTGTAAACAACCATTTATTAAGCGTTATTTTAGGTGTTTTTTTAATTTCTTTTTTATTAAGCAAAAACAGCACGCGGCACACCATTATCATTTGTGTATTATCCTTAGCACTTGGCGGGCTAAACGAAGTAAATGCTATATGCAGCGCATTGCTGGTATCCATTTGTTTTTTTTATTCAAAATACATTTTGCTAAAAAAAACTTCTATAAAAAATATAATAGGTGCTTTTTTTTTTATTTCACTTTCATTAACTATAAATGTTTTATCAGGTGGGTATGCTTCTAGAATGAACACCCTCCCTCCTTTTGCTTTATTGCAAGCACTTAAAAACACAGTACATTCTTTTGCCTTTCCTATATTGCAATACCAACTGATTCCGGTTCGCTTGGTAGTCCTATTTTTGTTTTTATTATTTTTAGATGTCCGTATTGTTTTTACAAAAAAAAGGAACCCCTCTTTTTTAACATTAGGAGCAGGGCTTGTTTTTATTTGTGTTCTTTCTTTTTTTATGCACAGTTATATTTTAAGTGATGTAGTCCCCCCGCGTGGAGAGGTATGGGTATATGCGCTTATGTTGTTTGCGGTATTTGCCTATGTAAATCATCAAAAAAGTACGCTCAATATAAAAAAATAATGCCGACTTTTGCGCGCTAATTAAAAATATGAACGCCGCTGTTACTTTATCTTTTAATTCTTTTTTTGAGAAAACGAATACAAAAAAACCGTTATCTGTAAAAGGATTGTGCGGCTCGGCATGGAGTTTTTTATATGCTCAAAGCTTTGCTTCTTTAAATAAGAATATAGTCATTGTTTGCTCCCAAGCCGAAGATGCCTTGTATATTTTGAACGATCTGCAAGCTATTCAAAACAAAAAGGTAGTATACCTACCTTATAGTTATGCTCATGCATACGATTTTGAAAAAACACAAACCGCTTCACAACAGCAGCGTATTGAGACTTTAGAAAAAATGACCTCTACTAATAATCCTGTATTGGTGGTTACATACGTAGAAGCCCTTTTTGAAAAAATACCTCAAAAAAACACCCTGTATGAAAACACGTTTAAAATTGCAGTAAAAGAAAAATTATCTATTCCCTTTCTTGAAGAGTTTTTGTTTTCATATCACTTTCAACGTGTTGATTTTGTAGCAAACCCCGGACAATTTGCTATACGGGGCGGTATTATTGATGTTTATTCGTTCTCTGCAAATATGCCCTATCGCATGGAATTATTTGGCGATGAGGTAGAGTCTATCCGTTGTTTCGATCCGGTTTCTCAGCTATCGGTTGCGCGTTATGATACCATACACATTACTCCTAATATAAACAACGATGCTTTTTCTTCTAAAAAAATGTGCTTTTTAGACACCATAGAAGACGCCCTTGTTTTTTGCTCTAACACAAAATATCTATTAGAAAAAACGGATCAACTCTTTGAAAAAGCAAATGAGGCTTACCAAAAGTTAGTAGAAAAAATTTCGTTAAACCCGGCCTCTTTATTTTGTAATGCAGAGGAACTTACGCAAGCAATAAAAAAACAACAATTGATAGAAACAGGCCCCACACCTATATTTGCTGACGATGTGGTACTGTTTAACCAACAACCGCAACCTTCTTTTCATAAAAACTTTGACTTGCTGTTTAAACACTTACTAGAAAACAAACAACAAGGAATCAAAAACCTTTTATTTACCGACACCGAAAAACAAGCCGAGCGCTTACGACAAATTTTAAGCGACGTTTCTAAAACCAACCGCGTAGTAGAAAACCTTTTTGAAACAGTACACTTAGGCATACACGAAGGTTTTATAGATTATCAAAACAAAATAGCATGCTACACCGATCACCAAATTTTTGAACGATACCATAAATATAAATCACCCCAATCGTTTCAAAAAACAAACGAAGCCCTTACCCTAAAAGACATACAAAACTTAAATCCGGGAGATTATATTGTACATATAGACCATGGCATCGGGCGTTTTGCCGGTTTAGAAAAAATACGTGTAGGCGATAAAATACAAGAAGCTATCAAATTAGTTTATAAAGATAACGATTCGGTATATGTAAGCATCACCTCGCTGCGCCGCATTGCCAAATATACTGGAAAAGAAGGGCAAGTACCGCGTATAGATAAGTTGGGCTCTGCCCATTGGCAAACATTAAAACAAAAAACAAAAACAAAAGTTAAACAAGTTGCTTTTGATTTAATAAAACTATACGCTCAGCGCAAGGCTGCTAAGGGATACGCCTTTGCGCCCGACACCTATTTACAACACGAGTTAGAGGCTTCTTTTATTTATGAAGATACCCCCGACCAAGAAAAAGCGACCGCCGATGTAAAAAAAGATATGCAAAAACCATATCCTATGGATAGGTTGGTGTGTGGCGATGTGGGCTTTGGAAAAACAGAAGTAGCTATTCGTGCTGCCTTTAAGGCTGCCTGCGATGGCAAACAAAGCGCTGTGCTAGTGCCTACTACTATTTTAGCTTTACAGCATTACAAAACATTTTCAGAGCGATTTAACGAATTGCCCTGCAAGGTTGATTTTATAAACCGATTTAAAACAACAAAAGAGCAAAAAGAAACCTTACAAAAATTAGCCGAAGGAAAAATTGACATCATAGTAGGTACACATAAGCTGCTAAGCAATCAAATAAAATTTAAAGACCTAGGCCTGCTGATTATTGATGAAGAACAAAAATTTGGCGTAGGCTCAAAAGACAAACTAAAACTACTAAAACAAAATGTAGATACGCTTACCCTTACAGCCACCCCTATACCCCGCACCTTGCAGTTTTCATTAATGGGTGCCCGCGATTTATCTATCATTGCTACACCACCTCCCAATCGGCACCCGGTGCAAACAGAGCTGCACCCTTTTAATGAAGAATTGGTGCGCGATGCCCTTCGTTTTGAAATAGAACGAGGCGGACAAGCCTTTTTTATTCATAACAAAGTGCAAAGCATTAAAGAAGTGGCAGGCATTATACAACGTTTGCTACCCGAAGCTAAAGTAGCCGTGGGGCACGGACAAATGAAAGGCGATGAATTAGAAAACATCATGCTCGATTTTATAGAAGGGAAAACAGATATACTGGTAGCTACTACGATTGTAGAGTCGGGCTTGGATATTTCCAATGCAAACACCATCATCATTAATGAAGCTCAAAATTTTGGGTTAAGCGATTTACATCAAATGCGCGGACGTGTAGGGCGCTCCAATAAAAAAGCTTTTTGTTACTTATTAGTACCCTCGTTACTTATACTTACTGCTGACGCTAAAAAAAGGCTAAAGGCTATTACTGAATTTACCGATTTGGGAAGCGGCTTTCAAATAGCCATGCGCGATTTGGATATACGCGGTGCCGGCGATATGTTGGGAGGCGAACAAAGCGGTTTTATCAACGATATGGGCTTTGATACCTATATGAAGATTTTAAATGAGGCCGTGGAAGAATTGAAAGAAGAGAGCTGGTACCAGGAGCAAAATAAAGAGCATACGCTATTGGATAGCGAAGCAAAAACCACTTTTTCAAAGGTATTTGTAAAAGAAACGGTATTAGAAACAGATTTTGAATTACTCATTCCGGATACGTATATTGAAAACATTACCGAACGATTAAATACCTATAAAACACTTGATGAGGTACAAACCGAAGAAGAGCTACAAGAAGTACAAAACCAACTACAAGACCGATTTGGCGTGCTGCCCCAACAAGTGCTGCATTTGCTCGAAGCTATGCGTATGAGAAAGCGCGCTATGCATTTAGGTTTTGAAAAAGTAGTGTTAAAAAACGGAAAAATGTTGGCGTATTTTATTAGCAATTCTAATAGCGAGTATTACAACTCTGATGCTTTTAAAAGCATTTTATTATACGCACAAAAAAATCCCAATCAATGTTTATTAAAAGAACAGGGTACTCGTTTTTATATTAACATACAGCAGATAAATTCGGTTGCCGACGTAATGCACGTTTTTTCAAGTATTGAAAAACTGATGCAGCAAAAAGCGTAATGTTTTTTTAATCGTTTTCTGTCATTAGCTGTTTAGCGTGCTCTTTGGTATCTACTTCAGAAATAACACGTATTATTTTTTTATTTTTTATAACAAAGGTGGTACGCAACACTCCTTCAAACACACGTCCCATAAACATTTTTTTACCCCACACGTCGTAGTCTTTTATTATCTTTAAATCAACATCGGGCAATAAAGAAAAAGGCAAATCAAATTTTTTACTGAATTTTTGATGCGACTTTTCACTGTCTTTACTTACGCCTACCACAGCATACTCTTTCTTGGTTAAATAATGGTATTCATCGCGTAAACTGCAAGCCTGTGCTGTGCAGCCGGGTGTATCGTCTTTAGGGTAGAAATACAACACCAGCGTTTTTTTAGTAAAATCATGCAAAGAAACCATTTTTCCGTTTTGGTCTATCCCTTCAAAAAAAGGAGCAAGGTCGCCTTCTTTTAGTTTAGTTTGATGTTTTACAAAAGTGGTTTTTTTTGCATTTAATTTTTCAGATGTTTTTATTACTTTTTCAATAATCTTTTTTTTAATTGTCATATTAGTTTTTTATAAATTTTCCTTCGGCAAAAGCTGTGTTTTCTTTTGTTATTTTATATAGATAGAGCCCATTTGATAACGACTGAATCGGAAGCACGTAGGTTGTTCCGTTGCAATGACTGCGCAATACTTCTTGCCCTAGTAAAGAATAGATGGTAATATCAGCGTTTGTTTCTTCATTAAACAAAAATTGAATTTGTTGTTGCGCCGGATTGGGATATAGTATTACTTTTTCATTGTGCAAAAGAGGCATGCCACTTGTCATGCTACAAGTTAAAGCACCAAAGCCATTCAGCTTTCCGTAGCCCCAGTTATTGTTAGGTAAAGCGCTTCCGGTATAATAATCTTGTTTGGCGCAAGAGGTAATGGCTTGTATAATTTGTGTGCTGGTAGCAGTAGGGTATTTTTGTAAGTACAACAGAGCCACACCTGATGCAGCCGGAGCTGCGGAAGAAGTTCCGTTAAAAATCATATACATCGTATCTTGCGAGATGATGCCGGCATGAGGATAGTTTACCGCATTCCAATGGCATAAATAAATGTTAGCCGCCGCCATGATGTTATCTCCTGTAGCAGCAATATCGGGTTTTATGCGGCCATCGCGCGTAGGACCTGCGCTTGAAGAAAGCGAAAGGGTATCGTAAGGGCCCGCCTGTGGAGAATACACGCCTCCTAAAGAGGTAAAACCCCTGCGCTCATTGTAGTTGGCCACTGTAAGTACGTTTTTACTGCATTGATAGCTGGTGCAAATAGTTTGTTGAATGTCTGTATTTTTGTAGTAGGTCATTCGCGGAAGTGCTGCAAGCCCTGTAGGTAGTGCGTTTTGAGGCACGTATTCAAAATCCCAAGCATCAAAAAAGCCAGCGCCTGTAGTTTCCAAAGTCCAAAAATAACCGATAGAATCGGGGTTGATGGTAATATCTAATTCGTAGGTACCGTTGTTGATAGAAGCACTTGTTTGAATGCGGCCAATACGCTTTCCGTTATGTATAATGGAATCGTTTTTTACAGTGTTTAAGCAAGATAAAACCGTTCGAAAGCCGATGTTGCCTTTATATTGAAAATGAGTAGAATCATATACGCCTATCGTATAATACGCATGGTTAAAATTATTTGTATCGGCAAATAAACCGTAGCCAAAAGCGCCGGAGGTAGTACTTCTCATACAAGTAAAATTGGTATCAGCCGTAAGGTGGTATTGCAAGTGGAAGGCGGTATTTCCTTCGTTTCCTGCTGCGGCTACCAAACACCTACCCGGAATGTTGGCCATCATGCTATCCATAGCTACCGCTTGCAAATCTTTCCCATCGTGCGAGCCGTAATAATCACCTAAGCTAAGATTAATAACAAAGGGTTTGTTTAGAGGAATCATTTTTTCTAATAAATAATGCATGGCATCTAAAATTACAGGGCCGTTGCTGCTAAAGTTAACCGCCACGCACATAATGCTTGATTGGGTAGCAATGCCTTTGTAGATGGGGTTGTGGTTACCATTGCCTACCGCTACGCCCGCCACACGAGAGCCGTGCCCAAAGGCATACATATCTTTGTGTGTGCACAAGCCGCTGTCTATTTCTTGATTGTTCCACTGTTGGCCATAGTTAAAAGGCTGGGGCGTATTGGTGGCTGTAGCTTTTGTTTGATCCCATAACCACAAAATACGGGTTTTCCCGGTACTGTCTTTAAAATCGGGGTGCGTATAATCAATACCCGTATCTATTAAACCAAAAATAGTACCCGAGCCATCGTAGGCCTGTGGTAAGGGCGCAGCGCCATTGTGTACTTTTAGTACATTATTTTTAATGATAGAGGTATCATCTAGCGGCCGTATTTTGTTTTCATAATACTCGATGCGTTTTATGTTGGGCTGGGCGGCTAAACTCCGAATGGCTTGCTCATTAAGTACTACCGAACATATAGTGCCATAAGCATATTTAAAAATGCCTCCGTTTTTTTTCACACAAGATTTTATTGCTGCCACGTTTCCCTGAACTAAAACGGCATATTCTTTTTGTTGGTTTTGATGTAGCGCCTTGATGAGAGCCGTATTCATCTGTGCATACGATGAATAAAAAAAGAACCATAATAAAAGAGAAATAAAAAAGCGTTTAATCATTCAACTAAATTAGTACTTTTAAGCCAGATTACAAAATAAACAACCATGAATTTTATTGTAAAAATAATTTTATCGGCCATCGCAGTTTTAATTACGGCTTGGCTTTTGCCTGGGGTAAGTGTAGAAGGAAACAGCTTTTTTACCGCTTTAATGATAGCCGTTGCTTTAGCTTTTTTAAACGCGGTATTAAAACCGATTTTGGTTTTTTTAACAATTCCAATTACCATTTTAACCTTAGGTTTTTTTTATTTAGTTATCAATGCGGGCATTATTTTATTGGCCGAACATTTAGTAAACGGGTTTCATGTAAGCGGTTTCTTTACTGCTTTACTATTTAGTTTTGTGTTATCTATTACGGCGTCTATATTAGATGCGCTGGCAGGAATAAAAAACGAATAGTTTTTCTGTTTAGAGGTGATGTTGTTGTCTAAAAATTTCAGACAACACAATAGAGGTAGCTACAGCGGCGTTGAGCGACTCGGTATTGCTGGTTTTTGCTTGCGGTATGGTAATGCGATGGGTAATACAGGTTTGATTTTCGGGGCTTATGCCATGCGCCTCGCTGCCTATTACCAGTAGGGTTTTATCTTTAAAATGGTGCGTGTATATATTTTCACCTTGTAAAAAAGTACCCGTTACCTGCTTGGCCTTAGTAAGGTGTAAAACTTCCGGCAAGGTTTTGTAAAAAATAGATATACGGGCTAAAGAACCCATCGTACTTTGTACTACTTTAGGGTTAAAAGCCTCAGCGCAGGTGTGCGAACAAAAAATTTGTTTCAACCCAAACCAATCGGCCATGCGGATAATGGTGCCTAAATTGCCGGGATCGGATATGCCGTCCAAATATAAGAATAAAGGGGCTTGAACATCTATGGTATCTTCTAAAAAAAGAGGCTGTTTGCATACAGCCAGTACTTGATTAGGCGCCTGCAAAGAGCTAAGGCGAGCCAGCTCCGATGGGCTAACAAGATGCCATTCACAATCCACTTTTAATTTATTTTTTTCTATCCACTCTTCAAGCCCATAAATTTCTGTTATTTTTATGGCTGAATGCAAAAACTCATCTATTACCTTAGGCGTCTCAACCAAAAACAAGCCCAATTCTTTTCTGTATTTTTTTTGGTGCAACAGATTTATATGTTTTATTTGATTTTTGCTAATCATGCGTAGTTTTGCAAAGGTGATAAAAGCCCACAAAATACTAAAAAAAGGAACGGCCGCTTGTATGGCCCTGTTTTTATTTTTATCCGCCTGTAAAACTACTCATTCTTTAAAAGAAGGGCAATACCTATTAGATCAAAACATCATTCAGCACAATACCTCCGAAATAGCCTCATCCGATATAGCGCCCTACATTAGGCAGCAGCCCAACAGACGCCTGGTAACTATCAACGTGTTGGGTATTCGTTGGTTCCCATATTATTTGTGGCTGTACAATTCTATTGACTCCGCTAAAATGGCTCAGGTAAAAGCAAAAAGAGATGCTAAATACGACAAAATAAATGCAAAACGGCTTTTTAAAGCGGAGGCCAAAAATAGAGCGCGTATAGCCAAAGGAAAAAAAACGAAAGAACCAAAGCTGAAAGATAAGACCGAATTAACCTGGCGCGAAAGTTGGATTCAAAATGGCGAACCGCCCTCTCTTTTAGATTCGGGATTGATAAAAACAAGCAAAGAACAAATAAAAAAATTTCTTTTTACAAAAGGATATTTTAATGCTGTAATACAAGACAGCGTAGCGCTTTTTAAGCACAGAAAAAAAGCCAAAGTATATTACCAACTACACGCGGGAATTCCGCATCAAATAAGCGCCATACGCTACGAAATAGAAGACCCTTTATTAAAATACTATGTACTGCAAGACTCTGTAAACTGCCTAATAGAAAGAGGCATGCGCTACGATGCCGACGTACTGAGTGCCGAAAGAGAGCGCCTTGTAAAACAACAAAGAAACAATGGGTATTATGGGCTAAACACCGGGTTTGTACTGCTTTTGGTAGATACCAATTTACCCGGCAATAATGTAAATGTAACCATTAACATAAAACGAAATACAAAAGGAGAAGATAGCGCCGGAAATTCTATTTACAGCAATCATACCCGCTATTACATCAACCATATTTACGTAGTTACCGACTATGATATTTTTAACAGAAATAAATCCTATACCGATACTTCTTCTTTAAATGATGTCCGTTTTTTATATAACAAGAAATTATTTTTTAAGAAAAAGGATATCGCCAACAAGATCTTTTTTTACAAGGGAGAACTTTTTAATAATGATAAAGTAGATGAAACATATTCGCGCCTTACCTCCATGAAAGCCTTCAAAAGTGTAACGCTCGATTTTAAGCCTGACGAAAAAAAAACAGACCAAATAAATAGTTATGTATTGATGGCGCCCAACTACAAACAAAACTTTTCGATAGAAACCGACGGCACCAACACATCAGGAAACTTAGGGGCTGAGCTTAGTGTAGTATATCAAAATAGAAATATTTTTAAAGGCTCTGAACTTTTAGAAATAAAATTAAAAGGCGGTTTAATTGCCCAGAAAAACTTTGCTTCACAAAGCAATGAAAACGCACCCACATACAATAAATTTTTACAAGCTTTTAATACCGTTCAATTTGGGCCGGAAGTAAACTTAAACTTTCCTAAAGCCTTATTTCCTTTTTCATTAATTAAATTTTATAAAAATGCGGCCCCCACTACCATTGCCAGCAGTTCTTTTAATTATCAGCAAAACAGCTTGTATTCAAGAGCTTTAACCAGTATTAGCTATGGCTTACGTTTTAACGGAAAACGATTTATAAAACACAGCATCGTACCCTTTGAGGTAAACTTGATAAAGGCTCTTTTAAGCGACGGCTTTGCGCAACAATTAATTTTAGATAGCAACCGTTACCTTAGTAATAGTTTTAAAAGCCACTTAACTACCGTATCGCGCTACACTTTTATATACAACAACCAAACCAGCGATATAGCTTCTATGTATAAAGCTTTTTCCTTTTTAAAAGCCGATATAGAATCTTCAGGAAACATTATGCGCGGCTTATACAATTTAGCAGGGGCACAAAAAAACACACAGGGGCAGTACGAAATTTTAAACGTGCCTTTTGCTCAATTCCTACGATTTGACGTGGATTACCGGGTATATAAATCGGTAAAAAAACTAGGCCGTTTTGTTTTTAGAATGATGGGAGGAATGGGATACGCCTTACAAAACCTAAACGCCATGCCTTATGAAAAAAGTTTTTATGGAGGCGGGCCAAACGATGTGCGAGCATGGACAGCACGGAGCTTAGGCCCCGGAAGTTCAAACCCTTTGCATGATAAATACAACGACAAAATAGGCGATATACAAATAGAGTTAAACTTTGAATACCGATTTAAAATATATAAATGGCTGAATGGCGCTTATTTTATTGACGCCGGTAATATTTGGATGCGCCAAAAAGACCCTACACGCCCCGGAGCCGATTTTGCACTGAATCGTTTTTATAAAGAATTTGCCACAGGAACCGGCATAGGTATTAGAGCCGATTTCACTTATTTTATTTTGCGGGTTGATGGCGCCTTTAAAGTATATAACCCTACATACCCCGAAGGGCAACGTTGGGTTTTTGGAGGAGGAAACTTCTTTAGGTCGTTTATCCCTAATTTTGGTATAGGGTATCCTTTTTAAAAAAATAACAGAAAAAAAACGTACCTTTGCACCAAGCAGGCCGTTCTATCGCTGCAAGAATACTTGTAGAGGAAAGTCCGGACAACATAGGGCATCTCACCTTTTGAAAAAGAGGGTGCGCCGCGGATAACCAGGCGTAACAGATAGTGCCACAGAAAAAATACCGCTTTGCCAAAGCAGAGTAAGGGTGAAAACGCGAGGTAAGAGCTCACGCACGCAGCAGTAATGCTGGGTGAGGAAAACCTTGAGAGTTGAAACGCCAAATAAATTGCAGCTTGAAAATAGCTCGTTTAACGTTCTAAAGAAATTTAGAACACTGCAATGGGTAGGCCGACTAGATAAATGATAGAAACCGCGCAAGCGGCACAAAACCCGGCTTATAGGCCTGCTTTTACAAAATATAATCGCCTTAGCTGACTAAAATCATAAACTTATTTTTTTATCCGGACTATCTTTGTGTAAAACACAGAAGCGATATAACACGCATGAATTTAACAACAAAAAAAGCAAAAACACCAAAAGACTCTGAAACAACGGTAACCGAAGTGGTGTGCCCCAACGATACAAACCCTATGGGTATTTTACAAGGAGGGAAACTAGTACAATGGATGGATATTGCCTCGGCAGTATGTGCACAAAACCACTCCGAACATATTTGTGTAACAGCCTCTATAGATAGTGTACTGTTTAAAACACCGGCAAAAATAGGAGACATTGTTACTATAAAAGCAAAGATGACGCGCGCCTTCAACAGCTCTATGGAAATTTTTGTGCAAGCCTGGGCAAAAAAGGTGGTAAGTCAAAAAGCCTATTTAATAAACGAAGCCTATTTTACCTTTGTTGCTATTGATGATTATGGGACTCCTTGCGAAATAAAGGGGCTAAAACCCGTAACGAGCGTAGAAAAAAAACAATATGCCGCTGCCATCAAAAGAAAAAAACAACGACTTGAAAGCTAGATTATTAAAATAAAGAATATGGATACAGAAAACACATTGCATTTGACAGAAGGACATCCGGTGCAAACGTATTTAAAAGAAAGCAGCGTATTACATAAATTATTGCAAGAGCTACAGGAAACAAAGGCGCACGCTGATTTTCAAAAATTTTACAATCTCTTTAATCAACTCCAAACTATTGAAAATCGATTTGTAAGAAAAGAGAATCAACTATTTCCTTTTTTAGAAAAAAGAGGTTGGCACGGCCCATCACAAGGAATGTGGTCTTTTCATGACACACTGCGAGAGGAAATGCGCATCATACGAAAAGCCTTTGACGCTAAACAGTATCAACAAGTAGATAAGGATATAGCGCATTTAATAAACGGAATTTTAAATTTAATGAAAATAGAAGAAACTATTTTGTTTCCAAAAGCCCTTTCTATTTTGCAAGAAGAAGATTGGATAGCTATCAGCAAAGGAGAAAAAGAAACAGGCTGGATGCTTGCTTCGCCTCCCCCCGTATATTTAGGAGAAAAAAACGAAAAAGAAATAAAGAGTTCTTTAGAGGCAGAGCCTGTTTTTGAAAAAAACACACATTACGACGAAGGCTATTTATCCATAGAACAAGTAAACTTATTATTTAAAACATTACCTATAGACCTTACTTTTGTAGATGAGAACGATCGCGTTATTTTTTATAACAGAGGGCAAGAGCGCGTATTTCCAAGAAGTGCGGGTATTATAGGGCGCGAAGTAAAATTTTGCCACCCACCCAAAAGCGTAGGTACTGTTTTAGAAATTTTAGAAAAATTTAGAACGGGGCAACAAAATGAAGCTTCCTTTTGGATTAATTATAAAGGGCGGCTTATTTACATTAGATATTTTGCGGTACGAGATGCCGAAAAAAAATATAGAGGAGTAATCGAAATGTCTCAAGACATAAGCGATTTAAAAAATATAGAAGGCGAGCGCCGCCTGCTACATTGGCAAGGCATGTAGTTTTATTGCCGTCGTTTTTTTACAAAACAATAATAACCCCAACCAATAAGCATATCCCGATTAGGTACGAAACGCCTATAATAGCAAAACCCACTCGGTAATGTTGTTCGCCTTTTAGGCGGTAGCCATTTATATAAAGGCCAATAGCAAGGCACAAAAGCACCCACACGATAGATAAAAGAATGTAATTGTCCATGATGTTTATTTTTTTCGGTTATTTAATTCTGTTTTTATTTTTTTTAACTCATCTACTATTTGTGCGTTTACGGAGCTATTTTCTTCCGAGCGTCTAATTAAATAGGGTATGGCTTTTTTTATTTCACCATAGGGCAAATATTTTGAAACATTATAATTGCCGGAGGCTAAGTTAAAAGTAAGACTATCGCACATACCGTATAGCTGCGAAAACCGCACCTTATTTTCTATATCTTTAATTTGATATTTTTTAATACAATCAATAGCTAATTGTGTGCTTACGTAGTTGTGCGAAGCAATACATGTTGAAACATTTTTATGATTACTTAAACATAATTCTACCGCGGTATTAAATGACTGATCGGTTTGCTCTTTAGTATCAAAAACGGGCGATTCTTTTTTTTCTTTTAAAGCTGTTTCTCTTTCTTTTTCGAGATAAGCACCGCGCACCAATTTTATCCCTGCAATGTATTGTTTTTGTTTTCCTGATGCTATTAACTTATGTAAATATTCCATACGGTCTTTCAAATACATCTGCAAGGTATTAAACACAACTGCCTTTTCTGTGTTGTATTTTTCCATCATGTTTTCTACCATTGCATCTATAATATCCTGCATAAACCGGTCTTCAGCATCAATATATACCACCACATTGTTTTCTTTAGCCGTAAGGCAAATTAAATCTATTCTGTTATATAGTTTTTCAAAACGCAATTTTGATTTTTCATCTGTAGGAAAATGATTGGCATTACACGCTGCTAAAAAAACAGAATCTTCTAAACCGGTTATTTTTACACTTACATAATTATTTGGACACTCTTTTCCCAATCGTTTAATATTAGTAACGATAGTACCTGTGTTGCTTTTAAAAATAGCTTCCGTTTTTTCGCTTTCCGATACGTAATCCAGTACGGCTGCTACTTTAAATTGATTTATTTTTTTTATTTGCTGAAAAGCTTCATCTAAGGTTTCTCCGGCACAAAATAGTTTAAAAATAGTTTTTTTTATAAAAAACTTAAACGGTAAGCGGTATCTTATGATGCCGTTTGCACCTGCTTTCAACACCCGCAGCACATACGGTTTTTGCAAAATTTTAAAAACGAGGTAGCTTCGTTTTAAATCGCTGTTACTTTTATGTTGAAACGCAATTCTTGTGTTTTGTAAATCAATGGTGTTATTCATACGATGGCTTTATGGTAACGTTTTTTATGAAAGGCTTCAATAGACTGGTAATTAAAATAACAAATGAAAAAAACAAGCCGATGCCTGCTAAAGTAAAAACAATGAAATAAGGCTGTAGGGTGCTCATCATTTGTGAGTACGATGCTTGGGGTGTGCTTAATTGCCATATTCCTTTTTTAACCCCGGCTATATTCAACGAAACCCAAAATATCAGCAAACTAATTTGTAATGCCCAAAAAGCAGATACAAGTATTTTTTTTGATTTTATTTTTTGATGCCTACAAGGTTTTAAAAATTCAAAGCAGGCCGCCAACAAAATCATACTATTGATGCCTATAGTGGTGCCCATGGCGTGCGCTACAGTAATGTGCGTGCCGTGCGTATAAAGGTTAATAGCGGGTATAGACATCAAAATAGCTTGCCCCATATTTATGAATACCCATATATCAGAGGCCATAATAAATTTATAGGGAAAATAATGTTCGTGTTTTTGAATCGTATTTAACGCCTCTTTCCAAGTATAAATAATTTTAATAAAAAAAATCCATTCGGTCATACTCACAGCATAGCCTATGTAGCGAATGTATTTTTCGGTAGGCAGGGTATAAAGATGATGCCCCCAATTAAACATTAAATTAAACAGCCCTAAAAAATACATAGCGAAGGCTATTTTGTTTTTTCCTACTTTTTTGGAGTTAGCTATTTTATCCATTAAAAAAAAAGCGGTACCGTATATCATTTGATTCCAAGAGCCAACTAAAGACCCGTTTACTTTCCATTGTATGGTGGTGTCGGTAATGAAGTGTTGCCTAAAGTACGGGATAAGCCACAAGTAATTTTCAGAAAAGGTGAAAAAGAAAAACACCAACCCTGTAAGCCACATCCACACATATACCGGCCACTTTCTTATTTTTTCGCTATGTATATAAAAATTAACCAAAAACAACAACCAGGCAAGGGCAATAGGCAAAGCCCATATAGGGTTAAATTCCCAATACTCTCTTCCGCCAAATTGATGTGCAAAATAAGAGGTGCAGATGCCTATGATAGAAAATACCCACAACAACCATTGAGCCCATGCTATATTTTTATTTATAGTTTGTTGGGTAATAGCTTGCAAGCCGTTATATACGCAGCCTGTTGCTCCCAAAATAATCCAAAACAGGGCTGAAGAAACGTGAAGCGGTCGTAAAGAGATAAACCCAAGTGTGCTTTTTAAAAACTCAGGGTATATATAGGTAATAGCCGCCAAAACACCAAAGCACAAGCCAAACAACAACATAAAAAGAGCTGTTATTAAAAATAAATTTCCGGCGCCTATTTTATTTGTTTTCATGCGCTTCTATCATACCTAAATTATCTTTTCTAAACTTGCGTAAATCGGCATTTCCGCTAGCATCTACCGATTTTAAAAACTCTACCAATTGACTCATTTCCATTTCTGAAATAGTAAAAGCAGGCATTTGTTTAATCCCCGTTTTTACCATAGTGCGCACCAATGCCTCTCCTTTTTTGGGTTGCGAAATAACGTTGGTTAAGTCGGGGCCTAAATACCCGCCTAAACTGTATAATTGGTGACAAGACTGGCAGTTGTATTTTTGCCACACCAATCTACCTTGCGCCGCCGTTTCTTTATTGAATGACGTATTGCCTGTATTTGATAAGGGCTGCATATATATGCTTATAGAGTATGCTAAAAATAATATGCTTAAAAACAAAAAAGTATGTCGTGCTTTTATTTTCATGCAATAATTTTATCTTACATTTTTTCAAATTTTGCCTGGAAGAATCGTAAATATTTTGGCTCATAAATCATTTTCAATCCTTTAATAGATTTTCTTAGTTCGTAAACAGAAGCCGCCGATTCGGCGACTACATCCATATGAGCTTGCGTATAAACCCTTCTGGGAATGGTAAAACGAACCAATTCTAATTTTGGGTAATAATTTTCGCCATTCGGTTTCCTTCCGGCAGAAACGATACCTCTTTCCATTGTTCTTACCCCCGAATCAATATACAACTCGGCAGCTAGCGTTTGAGCAGGAAATTGGTCTTGCGTTAGGTGAGGTAAAAAGGCTTTAGCATCTACAAAAATACCATGCCCGCCAATCGGCTTTACAATGGGTAACCCATACTCCAGCATTTTTTGACCAAGATATTCCACCTGCCCCACGCGCGCACGCTGATGATCGTCGTTTAAACTTTCGACAATACCTACTGCAATGGCTTCCATGTCTCTGCCTGCTAAACCGCCATACGTATGCAAGCCTTCGTACACTACTACCAAATTTCTAGCTTCTTCAAACACATTCCAATCGTTAATAGCCATAAACCCACCAATATTTACCAAAGCATCTTTTTTGGCGCTCATGGTAGCTCCATCTGTATAAGAACAAATTTCTTTTACAATATCTTTAATGCTTTTTTTATCGTACCCTTTTTCACGCTGTTGAATAAAATAAGCGTTTTCTGCCACCCTCGTCATATCATGAATGATGCGAATACCGTGTTTTTTAGTATAAGCTCTCAACTCCTTTAAATTAGCCATGCTTACCGGTTGGCCGCCTGCCATGTTTACGTTAGTAGCCACGCACACATAGGGTATTTTTTTTGCTCCATATTTTTTTACCAACTTATCTAACTTAGCTATATCCACGTTTCCTTTAAAAGGGTGTTCATTTAACGGATCGTGTGCTTCATCTATAATCACATCAGCAAATATGCCCCCTGCTAATTCTTGGTGCAAGCGGGTTGTGGTAAAATACATATTACCCGGTATAATGTCTCCTTTCTTAATTAAAATTTGAGATAATATGTTTTCTGCTGCCCTACCTTGGTGTGTGGGCACTACATATTTATATCCATAATACTTTTGAATGGTTTCTTCTAAAAAATAATAACTTTTGCTGCCTGCATACGCCTCATCACCGGTCATAAAAGCGCTCCACTGGCGGTCGCTCATAGAATTGGTTCCGCTATCTGTTAGCAAATCAATATATACATCTTCCGACCGTAAAAGAAACGTGTTATAGCCTGCTTCCTTAATCGCTTTAGTACGTTGCTGCTTGGTAGTCATTTTTAATAATTCTACCATTTTCATTTTATAGGGCTCTGCCCATGAGCGTTTTTTTATTGTTTTCATATCCTTTTATTTATTGTTATTCGTGTGCTTTTAATATGTTTTATTTCTTAAATCTTTTCTAATTGTGCTGTAAAATGCCGCAAAAAAGGAGGTTCGTAGGTAATTTTATACCCGGTAGTTTTATTTCTTAATTCCAATATATCATCAAAAATATCCAACACATAATCAATATGGCTTTGAGTATATACCCTTCGTGGAATGGCTAAGCGAACTAATTCATTTACCGCTGGGATTAAAGCTCCTTGCTCATCGTATTTTCCAAACATTAAGCTGCCTACCTCCACACAGCGAATCCCTCCTTTTATATATAAATCGCAAACTAAAGATTGGCCGGGATATTGGTTTAGAGGAATCTCTTTATACAATTGTTTGGCATCTACATATACGGCATGCCCGCCAATAGGCCATACTACGGGGATTCCTTTTGCTTTTAGTCGTTCTCCTAAATAAGCTGTGCTTTTAATCCTATAATGCAAATAGTCTTCGTCAAACACCTCGGTTAGCCCAATAGCTAAGGCTTCCATATCACGACCGGATAGCCCGCCGTAAGTAGTAAAACCTTCTGAAATAATTAAAAGATTTTTGCATTTTAATGCAAGAGCCTCTTCTTTTATGGTAAGTAAGCCTCCCATGTTTACCATTCCATCTTTTTTTGCACTCATTACAAAAGCATCTCCCAAGCGGAGCATCTCTTGAGCAATTTCTTTACACGATGTATTTGCATAGCCCTCCTCTCGATGCTTTATAAAAT
Source organism: Bacteroidota bacterium (assembly GCA_018267475.1). Lineage (GTDB taxonomy): Bacteria > Bacteroidota > Bacteroidia > B-17B0 > Aurantibacillaceae > PALSA-968. The sequence continues at coordinate 63,920 of JAFDYI010000025.1, forward strand.
AGGCATTTTCTGCTATGCGGCACCCATCTATTACTAAAAACAACTTATATCTATCGCATATTTTTCTCAAGGCTTTTACGTTAGCCATGCTTACCGGCTGTCCTCCCGAAGAGTTGTTGGTAACGGTAATCACCACTGCTCCAATACGCTCTCTTCCATATTCTGTAATAAGTTTTTCTAATTTTTCTAGATGGATATTTCCTTTAAAAGGTAAGTCTATTTCCGGGTTTTTTGCTTCGTCATATACAATATCAATAGCGGTGGCCCCTGTAAATTCAATATTGGCGCGCGTGGTGTCAAAGTGGGTATTGCTAATAAACACTTTATCCTTGCCACCTAGGATACCATATATAATTCTTTCGGCGGCACGCCCTTGGTGGGTGGGCAGTATGTGGGGCATGCCGCTAAGCTCTTTTACTACCGCTTCTAGGTGTTCCCAGCTTTTGGCTCCTGCATAACTTTCGTCGCCCATCATCATTCCTGCCCATTGTGTATCGCTCATAGCACCGGTGCCGCTATCGGTTAGTAAATCAATAAAAACATCTTTAGATTTTAGTAAAAAGGTATTGTACCCTGCTTTTTTTAGCGCTTCTTTTCGATAAGCTTCGCTCGTTATCTTTAAAGGTTCTACCATTTTTATTTTAAATGGCTCGGTAAGCGTTTTCATTTTTTCGCTCATAAAAAACACATTTTTAATTTCGGACAAAACTATCCTGTTTTATTTTTTTGATATATGATTTTGGTCATAACCGGGTAGCGTTTATTAGCGTACCTTTACAAAAATTTTTACACCTATACCCTTCTATTAAAAACGAAAAACAAACACCTATAAATATGAACACAACAACAAAATATCTTTTAATGGCGAGCGCTGCCGGAATTTTAGCCTGCAGCCCCGGAAACGAGAAAAAAGCAGAACAACCCAGCGCTGAAACAACCGCTACAGGTGCCCCTACTGTTGGGCAATCGGGGGTGCAAGATGCCACATCTGAACCCAACATTGTACAAACGGCTGTAGCAAGTAAGGGACACTCTGTTTTAGTGGACTTAGTAAAAGCAGCTAATTTAGTAGATGCGTTGAGTAATGCCGGTCCGTTTACCGTTTTTGCACCAACTAATGCTGCCTTTTACAAATTACCCGAAGGCACAATAGAGGGTTTGCAAAAGCCTGATAAAAAAGAATCTCTGACTAACATTTTGGAATACCACACTTACGTAGGCTCTTTAAAAACAGATTACATGCAAGATGGGCAAGAATTAGAAATGGTAAATGGAGGGAAAGTAAAAATAACAAAAAAAGAAGGGAAGTTTTTTGTAAACAATTCGGAAATCATCGCCTCTATACCTACCTCTAACGGGGTTATTCATGTAATAAACGATGTGCTACTCCCGAAATAAAACTTTTAATCAAAAAACAAGAAAATTCTGATGTTTCGTTTCTGGTAAACAGCAGTACGGGCATTAAAATTTTGAGAATATTTTTTGTTTAGGTTTACGTTTTTTGATTAAAAATAGAAGGCGGCTTTTGCCGCCTTCGCCTATTTTAAACTTATGACTGCAATCATTGCTCACACAAAAATAAAATCCAACCTTTGCAAAAAAAATATGGAGCCGATTCATCTTAATAAAATAGCGCATTTATACTCTTATTCGGAATATAAAGATTTGGTGCTTTCCTTAGCAGAAAACAAAACCTGTACCGGCGAAAAAACACCGGAGCGTATAGAAGCCACCATTATTAACGCGCAGCGTATGAAACGAATAGATAAGCAATGCGTGATAAACGATGATTTAAAAAAAGACATCCAATCTCTCACAAAAAAACATACTTGGCTGCTGCTTACTGAGTCGTGGTGCGGCGACGGAGCGCAACTAATACCCGTTATAGCTAAAATGGCGGAATTAAATTCAAACATTAGCTTGCATATCATTTTAAGAGACGAAAACCTCCTTATTATGGATGCTTTTTTAACCAACGGCACACGCTCCATACCCAAGCTGCTTTTTATACAAAACGAAGAAGTGCTTGCTAGCTGGGGGCCGCGCCCAAAAACCATACAAGATAAGGTAATTGAATATAAAAAAGCAAATCCAAACGCATCACATCAGGATTTTGTTACCGCCCTGCACCTGTGGTATGCCAAAGACAAAACACAAGCCATACAAAATGAGTTTAAAGAAATAATGCGGCATGAATCGTTTTTTTAAGGCTAATTAAGCTTTTTTAACGATAGAATCGCCGTTTTTCTTGACTTAACGCTCAGGGACACACACAAAAACCCACTTCTTTAAAAAAACAACGTGTTTTTTACTTAAAAAAGTTAGCACAAATCAAATCTGATGCTAAATTTGTGGGCATATTTTTAATAGTATTATTATGAACAGTTCACCTATTGATTACCTGCCTATCGTTATCATGTTTATAGTAGCCGCAGGTTTTGTTGCCTTTACCATGTTTTTAACCCATGCTATCGGCCCAAAACGAAAAACAAAAATTAAACTGAACACCTTTGAGTGCGGTATCGAATCAAAAGAAAACGCATGGATGCCTTTTTCTATCAAGTATTTTTTGGTAGCCATTTTGTTTGTGTTGTTTGATATAGAAGTTATTTTTATGTACCCTTGGGCTGTAAACTTTAAAGAGTTAGGTTGGCTGGGTATTGTAGAAATGTTTTCTTTTGTAGCCTTGCTTTTAATCGGATTTTATTATATGATAGCCAAGAAAGCATTAGTTTGGGAAGATTAAAAAAAACAGACCTTTGATAAACATAAAAAATGAGTAAAGAAATTGCACACCGCACTAAATTAGAAATGGCTAAAAGCCCCGATGGGCTTGAGGGACCTGGTTTTTTTGCTACCAAGCTAAACGATGTCATCGGGCTTGCCCGTGCCAACTCGCTATGGCCTCTGCCTTTTGCCACTTCGTGCTGCGGCATTGAGTTTATGGCTACTATGGCTTCGCATTACGATTTAGCCCGCTTTGGTATGGAGCGCCTCAGCTTTTCCCCACGCCAAGCCGATTTGCTTATGGTAATGGGCACCATCGCTAAAAAAATGGGTCCTACCCTGCGCCAAGTATATGAACAAATGGCCGAACCCCGTTGGGTGCTGTGCATGGGTGCCTGCGCCAGCAGCGGCGGTATTTTTGACAGCTATAGCGTACTGCAAGGCATAGACCGGATTATTCCGGTAGATGTGTATATACCCGGCTGCCCACCCCGCCCCGAACAAGTAATAGAAGGCATCTTAAAAATTCAAGAGTTGGTAAAAAATGAAGATGGCCGCCGCCGCCACTCGCCTGAATACAAACGTTTACTAAACTCCTACGGAATAGAATAAAAACATCATGAACCAAGAAGAATTACTAAATACCATTAACCAAAAACTGCACGAACAGTTTCATGGAAGTATTGAAAAAGCAGAAGTGTTGTATGATTTCCCGGTGTTTACCATCAATAAAGAAAAAATACACGAGGTATTGGCCTTTTTAAAACAAGATGCAGACCTAAACTTTCACTTTCTTACCGACCTTACCGGGGTGCAAACCGAAGATGAAAAACACTTAGGCGCCATCTACCACCTGCACAACATGCAGAAAAACTACCGCATACGCGTAAAAACATTTTTCCCTATAAACCATCCAGAAATACCTACTGCTACTAACCTGTGGGACGGTGCTAACTGGATGGAACGCGAAACCTACGATAATTTCGGCATTAAATTTACAGGGCACCCCAACCTAAAACGAATTTTAAATGTGGACGAAATGGATATTTTCCCTATGAGAAAAGAATATCCTATGGAAGACCAAACCCGTGAAGATAAAGACAACAAAATGTTTGGACGATAATTCTTTTTTTTGTTTTCATAACAAACACCCGTTATGAGCAAAAACTAAATAATGCCAAAATGAATAAATAATGAGTTGTTATTCGTTCGCTTTGAAGTTAAATATATCGTTTGGGCGCAACTAAAATACATTCAGCAACCCCTTGTTTATATTTGCTTACGCATACGTGCTACCGGAATATCAAGCTGTTCGCGGTATTTTGCTATGGTGCGGCGTGCTATATTATAGCCTTTTTCTTTTAGCATTTTACCCAACGCATCATCTGTTAGGGGGTGTCTCTTGTCTTCGGTGTGGATAAAATCAGAAAGTATTTTTTTTACTTCGCGCGAAGAAACCTCTTCGCCGCTTTCCGTACTCAATGATTCTGAAAAGAAAAATTTTAAAGGAAAGGTACCAAAAGGTGTCGTAATATATTTGCTGTTAGCTACTCTGGAAATAGTGGAGATATCCAGCCCTACTTTTTCAGCAATATCTTTCAGTATCATGGGTTTTAATTTGGTTTCATCACCCGATAAAAAGTATTCTTTTTGGTATTTCATAATAGCGTTCATAGCTATCAATAAGGTTTGTTTGCGTTGCAGCAGCGCATCAATAAACCACTGGGCATTTTCAATTTTATTTTTTATAAACCCCGATGCTTCTTTTGCCGTTTTATCTTTTTCTTTATTGTATCGGGTAAGCATTTCTAGGTAGTCGTCGCTTATTTTTAGGTCGGGCAAGTTGCGAGAGGTGAGAGCCAGTTCTAATTCTCCATCGGTATTGCTGAGTACAAAATCCGGAATAATCTCTTGCACGTTTTCGGCGGCTTGCCCCGATGTGCTGCCCGGCTTGGGGTTTAGCTTGGTAATTTCGTGTAAGGCTTCTTTTAAATCTTCTTCACTGATAGCCAGTTTTCGGATAATTTTTTCGTAATGTTTTTTTGAAAACTCATCCATACAATTTTTTACTATGTCAATAGCGTGATGAATTTCGCGGGTTTTGTTGGGGTGTCGTTCTAATTGTAAGAGTAAGCACTCTTGTAAGTTTCGGGCGGCAATGCCGGCGGGATCCAGGCTTTGAAGCGTGTGTATCAGCGTTTCCACCTCGGCATCGGTAGCAGTGATATTTTGAGTAAAGGCCAAATCATCTACCAACGAATGGGTATCGCGCCTGATGTAGCCGTCGTCTTCAATGCAACCAATAAGGTATAAACCTATAATGTATTGCGTTTCGGATAAATCAAGTAAGCCCAATTGTTCTTCCAGCACATCATGAAAATCCATACCGTCTTTTATAGGTATTTCTCTTGTTTCACTATCTTTTCCGCTATTGTTTATTTGATATTTAAAATCAGAAAATTCATCTTCGTCCACATAATCTTCGTACGCAATGTCATCGTTTTGCCGGCTGTTTTCTTCTGCCTCACTGCTTTCGTGATCGTTTTCTTCCGAAGTAAAATCGGTATTATCTTCTCCCGAAAAATCATCTTCGGTTTGATGTTCGTTTTCTTCTTCTAAAGCCGGGTTTTCTTCCAATTCTTCTTTAATGCGTTGTTCAAGGGCAATAATAGGAAGCTGTATCAGTTTCATCAACTGAATTTGTTGAGGAGAAAGTTTTTGTTGCAGTTTTAGTTGCTGCGATTGTTTTAATGCCATAATAATATGGCTCTAAAGGTACAAATTACTATTTTTAGCCTCAAATTATTTTATCAAACGCATGACGCGCATTTTTGTAAGCACTTCGCACATCTGTACTTTGTATATGATATTGTATGCCCAACAAACTAATAAAGGCGCATACCGCGACGTACTGCTGCTGGATACACCGCCCAAAAAAGCTTCCTTAAAAAAACTACTTTTTGACACAAAAAAAATATACGCATGGCACGATATAATAGATTTGTCGCCCACCTTGCCCGAAGAAACCGATTTTGAAGTAAGTACCCGAAAAGCCCTTACCAGAAAATGGAAAAACGTTTTTTTTATCCGCCCTTTTTATCAATTTTTATTGAAAAAATACGTACAAAAAGAAGACAAAAAAATACAGCAAAAGTTACAAAAAATTTTTATAGAACCGGCCTCCGTTGTTGAACTTAACCTGCTTACTCAAACGGTAATAAACGCCAATTTAATGCAGGTATTTCCAAAGGCGCAAGTACATTACTTTGAGCACGGCATGGGCGATTATTTTTTTATACAACAACTGCCCGCTAAAAAATTTTACTGCGTATTTGCCCAGCGATTCCGAGAGCATTTACAAAACACAGGCCAAGCCTTTGATTACGTATATACCCTGGATACTCATTCTTTTCCGGCTTTGGCCAAACAAATTGTAGAAAACGATACCCTTACCGCAACGCCCCCTTTTTTGAGCGATGAAAAATTAGTGCTTATTTTGATGGAAAGCGTACAAATGTACCAGGTACCCGATGTTTTTTATACGGATTATATAGATTTATGTGTGTCCAAAATAGCGCAACCCAAAGAGTACACCTATATATTAAAGCCACACCCTTTTCAAACCAAGCAATCGCTCGAAATATCTAAAAAACATTTTCAACAACTTGGTTTAAAAACAACGGTGTTAGAAAGTACAAAAAGCGCCTCCTACAGTGCTGAAGTGCTTTACAGTCTTTGGCAAGAGCAAACCTATTATGTGTTTAGCGTGTTTTCATCGGCTTTGTATTATATTTCAAAATTGTATTACAACGACCGCACACAGTTTTGCTACGCCTATCGTTTTTTTAAACAATATATAGATAAAGCGCCCGAGCAGTATGTTCGTTTTTTTAAAGGGCTGGAAGATCCCATAAAAAAGGTAGTCAGCGAAAACGCAACCGACATCTCTTAAATAAGGTACTGCTTTTAACCCAACCCTAAACTTTTTGTTAAAAAAAGAAGACTGCGCCGCCTCAAACACCCCTTTTTTTAGGCTAAATACCTACTTTTAGACGAATGTGCTTTTTTTATTGATATTTTTTTCTAATTTTACCCCAATAAATTTCTTTGTTATGAAAAAAATAATTACAACTTCGTTTTTAGCCCTGCTTTGCAGTGGCTCTTTGTTAGCTCAAGGTCCTTTTTATTTAAAAGCTACGGGAAGCATAACAACTCTTACTAGTTGGGGGATAAATACTGATGGTTCAGGAACAAATCCAACAAGTTTTACCTCTGCTAACACCGTGTGGAACATAAGAAACAGAGCGCCTTTCGTATTAAATGTGATTTTTACGGTTGCCCCTACAGCTACTGTAAACATAGGAGATGGCTCTACGGCTATAACTTTATCTGTAACAAGTGGGGCGGGTGGAATTAAAAGTGCTGCTAATCCACCTCCTCTTATTAACTTAAATGCCAATGCCACTTTTGTTGTAACAACACCGGGTTACACAACTCAAACTAATTTTACGAACTTCTCTTGCAATGCCAACAGCACCTTTCAGTATAATAGTCTTTCTTCGGCAACTACTGTTCAATCAATTACTTATGGAAACCTTACTATTTCCAAAAGTTGCGTAATCGTTCCAAACGGAAATATAACGGTAAATGGAACCTTGGCTTTAAATTCAGGGGCGACGCTTAATATGACTCAATCAGCAGCATTAACTACTTATGGAAATATTACCGGTACGGGGAATTTAGACGCAAACAGTACCTCTCAGTTATATCTTCTAGGGGGAAGCGGTTCAAGTATAGGGACAGTAAATTTTGCTGCAGGTGGAAATACTCTTGGTATGTTTGATGTACAATTTAATACAGCAGCTACCTCGGTAACATTAGGTTCGAGTATCTTTATAAACGACGGTGGTACCGGATCTGGCAGTAATTTGCTTCAGAATATGGGGGGTATTAATTTAAATGGAAACAGCATCACATGCGACTCTTCATGCACTGTAGCACTTCCGTCTGATAATGTTAGTGGGGTTATTACAGGATCTTCTACTTCCAAATTAATTTTTAATGGCCCTGTTGCAGGAGGTAATGTTTCAGGTAATTTATGCATGGATCAAACTAGCAATACTACAAAAATGTTAAGCACCCTTATTTTAAATAGTACGGGAAGTACCCTTTCTGTAGTTGATCCGTTGAATATAACAGACAGTATTTGCCCTACTGCTGGCACTATTGATGCTTCTGGTACTACTTTAACCTTAATAGCCGACCAAACTACGGTAGGTCGTACAGGAAGAATTGGCGTAGTAAGTGGCACCTTTAATATAGGAACTTTTATATCGCAAGTGTATCACTCGCCTAATACCAACAACACCGACTGGCGCTTAATAGGAGTGGCTGGCGCATCGGGTGTACCTTTTTCTCAATGGAATGCGGCTTCTACCGGAGGCACGGGCGTAATACCGATGTCTTGCCCCACCTGCCCATATACTACCGTAAGCGGACAAGCTTTTTCATCTATTACTACATACGACGAACCGACAGGGAACTATCCTGATATTACCTACGGCTCTAATATAGCAGTGGGTACCGGTTATTGGGTTTACATGGGCACTACTTCTCCCAGCACGGCCTCCGCTCCTTTACTAATAAGCGTTACAGGCACTCCGGTAATGGGCAATGTATCTGTACCGCTTACCAGCTCCGGCTCAGGTGCTGACCAAGGTTATAACCTAGTAGCAAACCCTTATGCTTCTACCATTTCTTTTACGAAATTACGGGCGCTTAATCCGGCCATAAATAATAGTTGGTTTACCTATAGCCCTGCTATTGGAGACAACGCCGGTTATGCAGGAGGCATTTCAACACCCGGATATTCTCATGGTGGTTCCGGAATTGATGACATTATACCCGCGGGTATGGGCTTTTTTGCAAACACTAGTGTGGCCACTACTTTAGTGTTTCAAGAAAGTGTAAAAGCAACTGGAAATAATGAAGTTCTATTAAGAACAGCGAATACAAATACAGTCCCTATGACTTATTTTAGAATGCAAGTAACCAATCCTTCTACCAACATAATGAATGAAAGCGTGGTTAGACTAGAAGCTAATGCAACCACAGGCTTTGACCCAAATTACGATTTACCCGATATGACCTCTAGGACACCGGGTTTATTACAAATAGGAACCTCCTCTTTAGGAGATTGGTACACCATAAACAGTTTGCCCAACAACCAATCCAGTTACTCCATTCCGGTGCGCATTACTTGTGGCACTACAGGTTCGTATCAATTTAATACTGCCGATATGCAACGCATGCCGTCAGGCGCTTGCATCATGCTGCACGATAACTACACCAATACCAATTACGATTTGCGTGCAGGCTCTTTTAACCTTACTATTAACGATACCGAAAAAGTGGCCCGTTTTACCTTAAACATCAACATCAACAACAATCTTACCATTGCCAGCAGCAACCAAGCTCCTACTTGCCCCAAAGCAAGTAATGGTTTCATTATAGCTAACGTACAGGGTTCCGGCACTTACAATTATTACTGGAAAGATTCAGCTAGCACGATCATAAAAACTACACTAAACCGCACCGGGGCAGATACTTTATCTAATATAAAAGCGGGTAACTACCAAGTGGAAGCAAGTATTAACGGTACTTGTAGCAATGCCTCACAAAACATAACCATCCAAGCTCTTAACTATGTAACATCTGCTTTTGTACCATCTTCTGTACGCGATTCACTTATTGGTGATACCGCAGCTACTATCACATTTACTAACAACAGCGCTTATGCTACTCAATACCTTTGGGATTTTGGAGACGGTCAAAACAGTTCTTTAGTGAATCCCCCTCATACTTATACCTATCGCGGAATATTTAATGTAAAACTGTATGCCATCAATGCATCTTGTAATGATACGGCTATGTATTCAAAATATGTTCGTATTGATACCCTTAAAGTAAAAAGCTCCGCTACCGGCATCGCCTCCTTACAATCTAACAACAATATGCGCATAAGCCGCGACAACCAAGGTTATTACGTACAATTTGATTACCAAAATGCTGTAGATGCCACTATTTCAGTACAAAACCTACTAGGACAAAAAGTAGTGGGCGATGTGTTTCAACGCCAGGTTACTACCGAAAAAGCCTACATAAACTTAGGCAACAGCGATAACAACGTGTTGATTATTTATGTAACCAACTCGCGCGGCGAAAGAATATATCAAAAAATCATTAACCTATAACTCAACGAAAAAACACGGAATACAAAAGCCTCGTAATTACGAGGCTTTTGTATTTTTTTTGCTATATGCCGTAAAAATGTACCTTTGAACATTCAAAACAAAAAACTATGGAACAAATTTTAAACTTTATTAGCACGAACCGCGAAATGATATACTTTGTAGTACTCTCTATTTTTGTAGGAGTAGAAGTAATTGGCGGCGTACCCACCGTGCTGCACACTCCATTAATGAGCGGAGCCAACGCCATACACGGCGTAGTAATAGTAGGGGCTATATACGTAATGCTAAAAGTAGATGTGAGCAATACCCTTGCTTTAGTTCTGGGATTTTTAGCTGTATTGCTGGGAACCCTAAACGTAGTAGGCGGCTTTGTAGTAACCGACCGCATGCTAGAAATGTTTAAGAAAAAATAAAAACACCTTATTCAAAAAAGTAAACTAACTTGTAAATACAAAAATATGCAACAAAGTATTCTTGAAATTAGCTACCTCATTGGCTCCATCACGTTTATTGTAGGCCTAAAAATGATGGGAAACGCTAAAACAGCCCGCAAAGGCAACCTCATTGGCGCAGCCGGCATGACTATAGCCATATTAGGCACTATCTTTTTAAACGAAGGCAAGGTAAGCGGCTTGATTTATGGTTTAATTTTTGGCGCCATAGCCTTAGGGACCATTATTGGCTGGCTAACCGCAAAAAAAGTACAAATGACCAAAATGCCCGAACTGGTTTCTATGTTTAACGGCATGGGAGGGGCTTGTGCAGCCCTAATATCTTTAATAGAGTTTAACCACTACGTTCATACTGAATTTCCCAAACTTGCATTTTTGGGTATGATGACAGGAGAATTTCATCCGCCTCATGGTTTTTTATTAGCCATTTTTGCGGGCTTAGTTATTGGCAGTATTTCTTTCTCGGGCTCGGTTATTGCTTATTTAAAACTAAACGGCACGATGAACAAACCGCTGCGTTTGCCTGCTTACAACATCATAAACTTAATAGTGCTGCTGGCTACCTTGGGTTTTTTAGCTCTTATGGTGTACTACGGCGGCGTAAAACTAGATAGGCCTACGATGATGCCCAATGGCTCTATGGTGTATATACTGCTTGCCTTAGCGCTTCTATACGGGGTATTATTTACCGTACCTATTGGCGGAGCCGATATGCCTGTAGTTATATCGCTACTTAATTCTTTTACCGGACTGGCTGCCGCTTTTGGCGGTTTTTTGTACGACAATAAAGTAATGCTTACCGGAGGTATTTTAGTAGGCAGTGCCGGCACGCTTTTAACCGTTGTTATGTGCAAAGCCATGAATCGCTCTTTGGGTAGTGTTATTTTTGGCGCCTTTGGCGGAGGCTCGGCTGCCGCAGGAAACGCTGCTGAAGTAACAGGCTCTATAAAAGACATACAAGTATCCGACTTAGCCGTTATGATGAATTACTCTAAAAAAGTAGTAATTGTACCCGGCTATGGTTTAGCGGTAGCGCAAGCCCAACATATTATTCACGAACTAGAATTGCTTTTAGAAGAGCGCGGCGTAGAAGTAAAATATGCCATACACCCGGTGGCAGGCCGTATGCCGGGGCACATGAACGTATTGTTAGCAGAGAGCAACGTATCCTACGATAAGTTAGTGGAGATGGAAGACATTAACCCTGAGTTTGAACAAACCGATGTAGTGCTGGTAGTGGGTGCCAACGATGTGGTAAACCCCGCCGCTAAAACAGATCCCTCATCGCCTATTTACGGCATGCCTATTTTAGAAGTAGATAAAGCCAAAAATATTATTGTAAACAAACGAAGCATGAGCGCGGGTTACGCCGGTATTGACAACTTATTGTTTTACGACCCCAAATGCTCTATGTTTTTTGGCGATGCAAAAAAAGCCCTTACCGAATTGGTAGCCGAGCTAAAAACCATGTAAAAAGAAATTCGGTTTAAGGCAACACTCCATCAGGCAATTTGCCGCCGGGGTTTATCTTAGCACGCAAGGTTTCCAATACAGTTTTATCATTAAGACGGGCATCAATCCACGAAATAAAATCAAAATAATCCAGCGGTCTTTGTTCAAAAGGGTTTTTTAGCAGTTCCATTAGCTTTTTTCGAAGTGGTATAAGATCTGCCTTAAACTCTTCCGATTGAAACGGGTTTTTTAACGCTTTTTTCAAACCGCTTAAAAATAATTTTTCAAAACGATGCGGCTCTTTGTCTTTATTGATAAGCCTGTAAGTAGAGTTTAGAAGGTATTCAGCCAATTGATCATTACCTAATTCTAGATGCACTAAAGTCTGGAAAATTTTCACAATACTCTCAAGCTGTACGGAAAGCTTTAAATACGAATCATTCACTAATTTATTTAACAGCTTGTTTGCCTCTCTGTAATCGGTTTCTATAAAATGAATTTGCGCTATATGAAACTCTACCAACATAGAGTTTCTTTTTCCCATTAAGCCGGTAAGGTCGGTAAGCTCTTTTCTCATATTAAAAAGCATTCTCTTAGCTTTACTTATTTGCCCGGTGTGTATGCACATACGTAGATACAAAAGCGTGTAGTAAACCAAGGCGCGTATTTTAGCTTCTTTTACATTAGCTTTCGTTTTATCGCTTCGGTTGCTTATTTCAAAAAGCTCATTTAATTGCGATTCCGCTAAGGAATAATTGCCTGTGTTAATAGCACATTGCGTAATGTTGGCTAATACCGCCACGTAAGAGGTAATGTTGTCTTCTAAATAAAAAGGAGAAGATTGGAATAAAGATTTTACCTCCAAGTGATGTTGTATGGCTGTTTTAAACTCGCGGGAAAGAGAGTTGTATATGGCTAAAGTTTCAAAATAACTTATTTTAGCTAAAGGAGAAACGGGTTTTTTTCCTGCATTCACCTCCGTGTCGTTTATAATTTTATGATACGCATCTAACTGGCTTAAATTTCGTATAGAGCCATGCTCCACCATGAGTCTGTTAAACCGTATTTCCATCCACTCAAACTGGGCTACTTCACTTTTTATATGTATCAATTTTTCCTCTTCCTCTTTCAAAAGTTTTATTTTTTCCATAGGAAAGTTAGCGTGATTTTCTAACGTACTCAGTATGGCTAATTTTTCTAATTCCAGTACTTCAAAGAGTTTTAAATAATTTTGATGCTTATAGGCTAATTGCTTGGCTTTTTGCAAAATTTTTTCGTATTGCCCTATCAATCCTTTGCGGTATAGTATTTTTACTTGCAGTATCAATTCGGTAATTTCGGCATCAGCAAAAGAATCTTTATGGTAGATATTTAGGCTTTGTAGCAGCAGCTTATATAGGTAGTATTTGCTTTGCGAGAGGTATTCTACTTTTATTCCCTTTTTTTTCAATCCGGGTATTAGTTTTTTTTCATCATACTCGCGCTGCTTTTCTATTTCATGGAATAAACTTAAATATAAATTTTTTTCCCCGACTACATGCCTTTTAGCATATACACTAAAGAAACGTTTCTCTGCTTTGGTAAGCGAGTGAATCAATTCAAATAAAGGCTCGTTAAAAACTTTCATATTCGGTTTTATTTATTCTTTTTAAGGGCGTTAATAATTAGGTAAAAACACAACGCAGCAAAGCTATAAAATAGATGTATTCATTCCATACTTTTCACATTATTTAAGAAATAAATGTTTTTTTCATGCATTATACCATAATAACATAAAAAACGGATATTCAGTGCTTTAAAAAAAATTTTATTTTATACAATTATTATAAAAAAGAAACTTTGTTTTCAAAAAACATCAATAAAACAGTTCGTGAAAAAACAGCCTCTAAAAGAGGTAAGGAATTTGAAGAAAAAAATGTTTTTTAATAACAGACCTAATTATTCAACGCTTCCGCACCGCCCACAATTTCTAAAATTTCGTTGGTGATAGCCGCTTGGCGCGCTTTGTTGTAGCTTATTTTTAGAGTGCGGAGCATGTCTTTAGCATTGTCAGTTGCTTTGTGCATAGCGGTCATACGGGCACCGTGTTCAGCTGCTACTGAATCTAACAAGGCTTTGTAAAACTGCACTTTTAGCGATTTTGGAATCAGCTCGTTTACAATATATTCTTTATTGGGTTCAAAAATATAATCGGCGGGGCTTCCTTGTGTGGCGGCTTTAGAAGCGTCAACGGGCAAAAAAGGTTCTACCACCGGCACTTGCACGGCTGCATTTTTAAACTGATTATACACCAAATACACTTTATGAAATTGTTTGGTTACAAAGGCCTGCATTATTTTTTCGGCAATAGGGGCTACATTGTCAAAATTCAGTTTATCTAACAAATCGTTCAGTTGATGAGGCAAATCAGTTCCGTGTATGCGGTGTTCGGTGCGTTTAAAGGCATCGTCGGCTTTTTTTCCGATGCACAATACCGATACATTAGGCGAGTTGTTATATTCGTTTTTTATAAGTCCCCACGTTTTTTTAATAACGTTAGCATTAAAGCCTCCGGCCAAGCCGCGGTTAGAAGATATAACAATAAGGAGTACATGGTTGCCCTCGGTAGCCCGAGCATATTTATTTTCTGAGGTATCTAAACTGCTGCTTAGGTTTTGTAAAATAGAAGTAAGTTTATTAGCATAGGGGCGCATTTGAGTAATGGCATCTTGCGCGCGTTTTAGCTTAGCCGCGCTCACCATTTTCATGGCACTGGTAATTTGCATGGTTGAACCAACCGATGTAATCCTATTTCGTACTTCTTTTAAATTTGGCATTGTCTAGTATTTTTTCGCAACTTCTTTTGCAACTTCTTCCAAGGTGTTTGTAATTTCATCTGTGTATTGACCGGCTTTTAATCCATCTAACACATTTTTATGTTTACGCTCCAGCACATCTAAAAAGTCTTTTTCAAATTCACGTACTTTATTTACCGGTACGGTGCGCAACAAGTTGCGGGTACCGCAATAAATAATAGCAATTTGCTGTTCTACACGAAGCGGAGAAGCTGCGTTTTGTTTCAAAATTTCTACGTTGCGCGCCCCTTTATCTAATACCGATTTAGTAGCGGCATCTAAATCCGAACCAAATTTTGCAAAGGCTTCTAGCTCGCGGAATTGAGCCTGGTCTAACTTTAAAGTACCGGCTACTTTTTTCATAGATTTAATTTGCGCATTACCTCCTACACGAGATACCGAAATACCTACGTTAATAGCGGGGCGTACCCCTGCGTTGAACAAATTACCCTCCAGGAAAATTTGCCCGTCGGTAATAGAAATTACGTTGGTGGGGATATAAGCCGACACGTCGCCCGCTTGGGTTTCAATGATGGGGAGCGCTGTTAGAGAGCCGCCTCCTTTTACAATTCCTTTTATAGATTCAGGCAAATCATTCATGCTTTTAGCAATATCGTCAGAGGCGTTTATTTTGGCAGCACGCTCTAACAAACGGCTGTGAAGATAGAACACATCACCGGGATACGCCTCACGTCCCGGAGGGCGGCGTAATAATAAGGATACCTCACGATACGCAACTGCTTGTTTAGATAAATCGTCGTAGATAATTAAAGCCGGACGGCCGCTATCGCGGAAAAACTCGCCAATAGCAGCTCCTGCAAAGGGAGCATAGAATTGCATAGGGGCGGGGTCGGCAGCAGGGGCAGCCACAATAACGGTATAAGCCATTGCACCGTTTTCTTCTAAGGTACGTTGCACGTTGGCTACGGTACTTCCTTTTTGGCCAATAGCTACGTATATGCAAAACACCGGTTTACCTGCATCAAAAAATTCTTTTTGGTTGATGATGGTATCAATAGCCACCGTTGTTTTTCCGGTTTGGCGGTCGCCAATGATTAACTCACGTTGCCCGCGTCCAATAGGAATCATCGCATCAATCGCTTTAATACCGGTTTGTAATGGCTCAGCAACCGGCTGACGATAAATTACACCCGGAGCTTTACGCTCAAGTGGCATTTCATAAGTAGTGCCGGCAATAGGGCCTTTGCCATCAATAGGCTCACCCAAGGTATTTACCACGCGCCCCAACATGCCCTCACCTACTTTTAATGAGGCAATGCGGCCGGTACGTTTGCAAGTAGAGCCTTCGCTAATGCCAACGCTAGCGCCTAATAATACAGCGCCGATATTATCTTCTTCTAAATTTAGAACGATGGCTTGCAAGCCGTTTTCAAACTCAATAAGCTCGCCGCTTTGCACTTTTGATAAGCCATACACACGAACAATACCATCACCTACTTGGAGTACGGTTCCTACTTCTTCCAATTCAGCTTCTGATTTAAAGCCGGATAATTGCTGACGTAAAATTGCAGATACTTCTGCGGGTTTTATTTCTGCCATTGTATTTTAATTTAATATTTTTGTTGTAAACGTTTTTCTTAGTTCATTTAGTTTGCGGGCTACGCTGGCATCTACCTGTTTATCGCCTATGCGAAGCACAAAGCCTCCTATCAAACTCTTATCGGTTTTCTCAAGCAATTCTACCTCGCTTTGAGTACTTTGTTTTATTAAGTTCAGCACTTGGGTACGCACATGGGCATCAATACCTGAAGCCGAAGTAATAACAGCGGTAAGGATATTTTTGTGTTCTTTGTATTGACTAATAAAATTTTTTGCAATCTCGCTTATATAGCTTTCGCGGCGCTTTTGAGTAAGAATGGTAAAAAAGCCTAAGGTAATATCACTTACTTTTTCCGAAAAAATTTGTTTTATAACAGCCGTTTTTTTATCTGTTTTAATAATAGGGCTGTTTAAAAAAGCACTTAACTCTTTGTTATCTTGGCAGGTAGCAACTACTAACTGCATATCGGCATACACTTTTTCAAGCGCTGATTTTTCAAGAGCAAACTGCAAGAGTGATTGGGCGTATCGTGTAGCTACTAACATACTAATTTAAGGTAACTTCTTGTACTAAGCTTCCGGTTACAATTTTTTGTTTTTCGTCTGAAGAAAGTTGTTCTTTTAGAATTTTTTCGGCTATATCAATAGACAGGGTGGCTACTTGCGTTTTTAATTCGCTAATGGCAGCCATTTTTTCGCTGTTTATAGCTTCACGCGCTTGGGCAATCATGCGCTCGGCTTCGCTTTTTGCTTTTGCTTTTGCTTCGTTAATGATGGCTTCTTTAGTGTCGCGTGCTTCTTTTAGCATGCTTTCGCGTTCGTTGCGGGCTTCGGCTAATATCTTTTCGTTTGATGATTTTAGGCTCTGCATATCTTTACGAGCTTGCTCGGCCGATTTTAGGGCGTTATCTATAGATGTTTCGCGCTCTTTTATCATGTTTAAGATGGGTTTCCACGCAAATTTTTTAAGAAGAAGCAAGATGATGGAGAAGGTTACTACCATCCAAAATATCAGACCTATATCGGGTTTTACTAATTCCATTTTTTTATTTTTTTTGTTTCGTTTTTTCTAAAAAAAGAAAGCAAGCCAACCAACCGTTAGCTTGCCTTTCTATTACTTAAACACTACCAATAGCGCAACTACCATGGCAAAGAAAGCAGCACCCTCTACAAGGGCAGCCGCTAAAATCATGTTTCCACGGATGTCGTTTACCGCTTCGGGTTGGCGCGCGATGGCCTCAAGGGCCGAACCGCCAATTTTACCAATACCCAAACCGGCTGCTAAAGCAGCGATGCCTGCGCCTACAGCAGCTATGCCGTGTGCTTGTGCAGCTTCTAATAACACTGTTGTCATCATTTTATTTTTATTTTTAGTTAAACAAATTCCTGTTTTTCTAAACAGGCAAACATTTTTAATTTATATAATATCTATTTGTGCTTCGCTTAATTTGGTATCATGGGCATGGTGCTCGTCGTGCTGGTGATGTCCCTCTTCTATAGCAGCACCAATGTATATGGCTGATAATAAGGTAAACACGTAGGCTTGTAAAAAAGCCACCAGTAATTCTAAAAAGCCCATAAATACCGTAAAGAGTACCGATACTACGGCTACTCCCAAGCCGGCTCCGGCACTCATCTCACCAAAAATAAAAATAAGACTAAAAAAAGCTAAAGCAATAATATGCCCTGCGGTAATGTTGGCAAACAACCGTATCATCAACACAAAGGGGCGAAGCACTACGCCAATTAATTCAATAGGGGTTAAAATAAGAAGTACCGGAATGGGTACGCCCGGCATGGCAAAAATATGCCTCCAATAATGGCCGTTAGCACTTATCAGTACTACAACCAAAGTAAACACCGCCAACACCATGCATACAGCGATATTGCCCGTAAGATTTGCCCCACCCGGAATAATAGGCACCAAGCCTAATAAATTATTGATAAAAATAAAGAAAAAAACGGTAAGCAAGTAAGGCATGTATTTTTCGTATTTTTTTTCGCCAATAGAATTTTTCGCCACATCATCGCGCACAAACATAATGAGCGGCTCCATAAATGATTGCAAGCCTTTAGGTGCTTGTTGTGAACCTCTTTGTTTATAGGCTTTGGCTACCGAAGTAAAAAGCCACAGCATTAAAAAAGCACTAAATAATAAGGCCAACACATTTTTAGTAATAGAAAAGTCCCATATATTGTTAATGGAATTGGTGCTGGCATCTTCTACTACATCTTCTTCTCCTACCCCTATTTCTTCGGCAGCTACAATTTTATTTTCTTCTAATTTATAACCGTTGTATGTTTTTCCGTGTTCTAATTTATTGGATAAAAAAACGCTCCACCCTTTGGCTTCATCATATATAATGATAGGAAGGGGTACCGAAACGGCATGCTCTCCTTCTCCAAACAGGTGCCACTCGTGCGCATCGCTAATATGTTCTGTTATAAGATGCCCGGCATTAAAGCCTTTTTTCTCTTCTGCTTTTTTAGTAGAAAGGGTATCGGTATTTAACAATTCTTCGGGCTCGTAGGCAAAGGCTTTGAAAACAGAAAACACAAAAACACCAATAAAAACAAGCAGTGTACGGGTTTTGCGGTTCAAAAGACTTGATAGGTGCGGCATGAGCAGATTAACGGTTTTTAACGGTTTTTAAAATCGGCTGCAAATGTAGTCATAAAATATTATATATAAAAATTCTATTCAAACTTTTTAGGGCGTGTTGCGTATGATTTTTTGGGCTAAAGCTTTGTTATATAAATTTTGGAAAGAAAAAGTGTGACTTTTTTCTTCGGCAAGGCTTACCACGTGTAGGTATTGCTTAAAAAAATGGCAGGCTGCTTCCGGTTTGTTTTGTTCTTGGGCTAAAATACCCATTTCAAACAGCAGGTTGGCTAAGGCTTGTTGCTTGTCCGAGCTAAGGGCATATACATTAATATCGTTTTCGGCTGTTTTTAAATCGAAGGAATCGCCTACTATATTTTTTAAATCTATTTGTACGGCTTGTTCTATTTCATCAAATGTTTTTCCTGATTTTTTTAATTGCAAAAGCGTTGCCAGCAATAAGCCTAATTTTTCAAATTCGCGGTCTAAAAAATCTTTTCTATACATTTTTAAAAGCTAAGTGATTTGCCTTCGTAATAGTCTAATACTTTTAATTTAAAGATAAAGTCGTACTTGGCATTCAGCATATCGGTTTGTGTTTTTAAAATACGGTTTTTACTGTTGTTGTAATCAAACGAGTTCAGTGCTCCGGCATTAAATTTTTGCTCGGCAAAAGAAAAAGATTGCGCAGAGGCTTCGTAAGCCATCTTAGCCGATACGTATTTATTAAGCGCAGCTTGGGCATCGGCATAGGCTTGGGCAATGGTTTTATACAGTTGTTGTTTGGTAATATCGTAGTTATACTTGTTGCTAAGCATCTGCAATTTGGCAATTTTTATATTAGAGGCTGTAGATAAGCCATTGAAAAGAGGTATGTATAGAGAAAAACCAATGCTTTTGTTTAAGTTGTTTTTGAACTGAGTAGCCCATGCTGTTTTTTTCGTATCTTGATGGTAATTGGGTGCGTATACGGTATCGCCGGTAGAGGTAATGCCCGAAGGATAAAGCCCTGTTATATAGGGAGTGCCCACAGGGGTAACGTCTAAGCCTGAATATCCGGTAGCCAAAGTACCACTAAGCGATAAGGTGGGGCTTATTTTACCGCGTGCATAGGATACGTTTTTTTCGGAACTGAGTAAGCTGTACTCTGCACTTTTTATTTTATGCTGGCTTTTCAAAGCCATTTGATAAATATCTTCTACTTTATACGCTGCTAAGTCGGCTGCTGAAAGTTCAAAAACAGGTTTTTCTATAAAGAAACTGTTAAGCGAGTCTAAGTATAGCAATTGTTTGAGCGCCAGTACCGATAAGTTGTTGTTGTTTTGTGCTGAAACCAAGGCATATTGGTCTGAAGCTAATTGCGCTTTCATATCATATACCGAGCTAAGGGCTACAGAGCCTGCATCGGCTAATTTTTGGGTGCGGTCTAATTGTTGGGAGCTAATGCTCACTTGTTGTTCGGCTACTTTTTGTAATTCGGTATTATATACTACCTGCAAAAAGGCAGAGGCTACATTTAACGCTAAATCATTTTTTTGCTGTTCGTATGTTTCTTTGCTGGATAAATAAGCATATTGATTTTTCTTTACATTGTTATATTGTTGCAAGCCGCTCCATAAGGTAACTTGTGCTTGGGCGTAAAAGTTTTCGGATAAAATAGTGCTACTGGCAAAGCGGTTGGTATAGGGGTCTATCTTCTGCCCGTTGTTGTATGTGTGACTGGCTCCCATATTTAGCGTAGGCAATATGTTGGCTTTGCTTTGCATGTAGTTCACTGCGTTTATATCAGCACTTAGGGCATTTTGTTTTAGTGTAAGGTTATTTTTCCATGCGTAATCAATGCACTGCTGCAAGGTCCAACCCGATTGTGCCAACAAAAAAACGGGAGTAAGAAGGAGTGAATTAAACAATATGCTTTTTTTCATGCGTCTTAATTATTTATTTTTTTAGCTGCTATTAGGTTAATTTGTGCGTATTACATTAGTAGCATTGGCTTGAGCGGTTGGGGTAATTATCACATCGCTTACGTTTACATGTGCCGGGCGCGAGGCTACCCAGAAAATAGTTTCGGCTATATCGACCGCGCGTAGCGGCTGCAAACCCTCGTACACTTTTTTGGCGCGGGCTTCATCACCATGATAACGTACGAGACTAAACTCCGTTTCTACCATGCCGGGGTTTACCGAAGAAACTTTTATTTGATGCGGCAACATATCAATACGCATGGCTTTATTTAAAGCATCTACAGCGTGTTTAGTAGCGCAATATACATTGCCATTAGCATATACTTCTTTACCCGCTACCGAGCCCACATTGACGATGTGCCCTCTTTTTTGTTCAATCATTAAAGGGGCGGTTTCTCGCGTCATATAAAGCAAGCCTTTTAAATTGGTGTCAATCATTTTTTCCCAATCTTCTATGTCTCCATTTTGTATGGTGGATAAGCCCGAAGCTAAGCCTGCATTGTTTATCAGCACATCTATTTTTTTCCATTCGCTGGGCAAAGAAGCGATGGCTTTTTTTACCTCTTCTTTTTTTCTAATATCAAAACAAAGAGTATGCACCTGTGTTTGATGCGTATTTTGTAATGAAGCCGAAAGGCTTTGCAATCGCTCGTTTCTACGACCGGTAATGATTACTTTATATTTATTTTGAGCAAAAATATGGGAACAGGCTTCTCCAATTCCTGAGGTAGCTCCTGTTATTAAAACGGTTTTAGTCATAGGTCTATAAAATTCAATAGCCCAAAGGTACACATTCTTTAATAACCCATGCCTCCTTGCTGGTCGTCTGATGAGTTGTTGTCTTTATCTTTTTTCATTTGTTTCATTTTCTTAAAGATGCTTGAATCCATTTTTCCAAACATATACGATACAGAGAAGCGCAGGTAGCGAGTTTCGCGGCGGTTAGATAAGTTTTGGGTATAGTCGGCAGTGTAATAGTTGGTGCCATAGCGTTTGCTGTTAAACACATCACTCAGCAACAAGGTAAGGGTTAGTTTTTGTTTAAAGGTTTTTGAAACCGTGATATCCAAGTACTCTACTTTGCGGGTAGTGCCTTGCGGAATAATTTGCGGGGCATGATAATTACCATTTAGCTGCAAGGTAAAATTAGCCGGAAATTTATAACTTACACTGGCTTTGCCTGTCCAACTAAAACCGCTGTTGGTAATAAGCTGTGTGCCGCTGCTATAGCTTACATCGGTATAAAAGATGTTCGCATTCAGCATCACATCTAAGTTTTTTACCGGGGTAATTTTTAAAGTGTTATCTAAGCCGTTCATGATTTTATTTTTACCGTTTTGATAGGTATTCACCAAAATGTTTGGGTTAGAGGCTTCGGGATAGGCTATGTTGGTGATTGGGTTTTCGGTATAACGCAAGTATAACGAGGTAAGGAAGTTTATTTTCCAGATATTGATGTTGTAATTGATCTCGGCCATATCCAAAAACTCGGGGGCTAATTTGGGATTTCCTATTTGTATATTGGCATTATCCGAAGAAAACACAAAAGGCATCAGTTGAAAAAAATTGGGACGGTTTATTTTTCTTGAAAAGTTTATTTGTAATTCTTGATTATGGGGTAATTTTTTAGATAAATACACACCGGGGAAAAAACAATACTGCAATTTATTTAATTTATTATCCGGATACATGTAAGAAAAAGAAAGGTCTTTATTGGTGATGTTGCCCTTATAGTAGCTCTCTTCAAAACGCAAACCTGCTTGGTAATTGAAAGAACCTATTTTGCTGCTGTAATTTATATAGGCAGCATTGGTTAGATTAGTAATGTTATAATTGTTTGTTAAATCAGAAAAAGCAATCATTTGCCCGGTACTATCCTGGTTGTAGGTAGCCTGCTGACTAAACGAGCGTTGCATATAGCTGCGTACTCCTGTTTCTATTTTGCTGTGCTCGTTTATAGGGTTTACATAATCGGCTTGGTAGGTGTACATCCAGCTGGGGGTGCCTCCGTAGGCAGTTTGCACAGCGTTGGGCAGGGGGTATCCTAAAAAAGTAGTGTAGGTGTAAGTGGTGTTGGAGGTGCCGCCATTAAAGGTAAGAGTAGTAGTAAACTCCTTGCCTTGCTTGGGGTAGGTGTGTTGAAAGTTGAGTTGCCCCGTGTAATTATCAAAAGAGGTGATCGATACGTTTCTGCGTACTCCTTTATTAATAAGTACGTCGTTTATATCATCATAGTTATAGTGTTGAAAATCGTTTGAGGTAAAGGCACCGTGCACGTAGTTGCCCGATAGGGTAAGGGTGTTGCGGTTATTTATATAATAATCTACCGCAATGCGCCCAAACTGAAACGTGCTTTTTCTTCGGTTCGTATCTATTTGATTGTAGTATTTTTCTACTACACCAAAAACAGGGGGGGGCAACAAGATGTTATTGCGGTAAGTAAATCCATCGTTATTATTAGTTTGGGTATTGTAACTATACATACCCGAAAAATTAAATTTCCCTTGTTTTATGTTAAGGTTGGCCATTCCGTTATAGCGATCGTTGGTGCCAATGCCGGCTTGCACCATACCGTTGTATCCGGGCTTGGTGTTGTGCTTCATTATTACATTTAAAATACCTCCGGTAGTAGAGGCATCAAATTTCACAGAGGGGTTGGTTATTATTTCTACTCGGTCTATTTGGTCGGCCGGTATTTGCTGAAGACTAAGTGTGGTAGGTCTTCCGTCCACATATATGGCTACTGAATTGTTACGTAGCGAAACATTTCCGCTAGCGTCAATAGTTACGCTGGGTATGTTTTTTACAGCATCTAAGCCGGTACCTCCACGTGTAGCAATATCTTTATCTACATTATATATTTTTCTGTCTATACTCATTTGCATAGCCGATTTATCTTCGGTTACTACCACTTCTTTTAAAACAGCTTCATCGGGTTGCAGTAAAATATCGCCCAGGTCTTTATCTACATTTTGCATATTGATAAACATTTTTTGGTCTAAGGTTTTATATCCCACAAAAGAGATGCGCAGGCGGTAGGCGCCAAAGGCCAGGTTATCCAACGAAAAATCGCCATTGGCTTTTACCAAGCAGCCGGCTACAGCACTGTCTTTATCAAACCAAAGCAAAGCCACCGAAGCAAACTCTACCGGTTCTTTTGTTTTAGCATCTAGTATTTTTCCGTATAAATGAGCGATGCTGGGCATCTTACCGCCACCGCCTTTCCCTTGAGGAAACTGGGCAAAGGCTGTTTGTAAAAAAAGCAAAGAGGCAACTACGGCGAGGCGTTTTAATCGTGTCATATTGTTAAAAAAATCGTGAAAATATAGGGGTTGATTTTCTGGCGCACAAAAGTACGAGGGCTTGCGCCGTTATATCTAAGCAAATTAGGCGATTGTTTTTTTGCGGTAGGTAAGGCATTGTTTTTTGTCGGTAAAATAAGGGGGCGAAGGTAACTATATATACCGAAATACTTTTGTACTTTTGATGAGCGGTAATTATAGCGTATATAAGCACTATAAAAAGGTTAAAAACATGCTAAAACCCTATTACAAAAAAAACCAAATAGAAGCCGGTTGCGATGAGGCAGGGCGTGGTTGCCTGGCGGGGCCCGTGGTAGCGGCGGCTGTGATATTACCGGCTAATTACAAAAATAAGTTTATCAACGACTCGAAAAAGATACCCGAAAAGATGCGGTACGAACTGGCTGAAGATATAAAAGAAAATGCCTTAGCTTGGGCTGTGGGCGAGGTAAGCCACACCGAAATAGATAAAATAAATATCTTAAACGCTTCTTTTTTAGCTATGCACCGCGCGGTAGATTTACTTGCTGTTACTCCCCATTTTTTGTTGATAGACGGCAACCGTTTCAACCCCTATAAAAATACAGCACACCTTTGTGTAGTAAAAGGCGACGCTATATACATGAGTATTGCAGCAGCCTCTTTGCTGGCAAAAACACATAGAGACACGCTTATGCAAAAAATACACGAAGAATTTCCGCAGTATAATTGGAGCCAAAACAAAGGATATCCTACTCCTAACCACCGACAAAATATAAAAAAACACGGCGCTTGTTTGTACCACCGAAAAAGTTTTACCTTGCTGCCCCCACAACTTAAACTATTTTAACATACAAAGTCCTTTGCCTCGTTCGAGAGTAAGTTTATACAAAAAAGTGGATCCTTTTTTGGAGCGAGGTATGCTGCTGTTATCGGCAAATTCAAGCATCAAATGCGGGTGCGCCCCCTATTGTTTTCTCATCAATTACTTGAGTGTTATTTTTTGCTTGTAAACTCGTGTTCTAAATACTGTTTTAGTTTTTCGGGATATAAGTTAGAGCGAATGGTTCCGTTTACCGATATAGATACGGCGCCTGTTTGTTCAGAAACGCTTACAGCCACCGCATCGGTGCTTTCGGTAATGCCCACCAAAGCCCTATGGCGCATACCAAAATGAGCCGGAAATTGTTCCTTTTCGGTAACGGGCAAAATACACCGCGCTGCAATAATGCGGTTGCCCTTAATAATAACAGCCCCATCGTGCAAAGGGGAGTTTTTAAAAAATATATTTTCAAGCATACGTTCGCTGATGGTAGAATCTAAAGGTTCTCCCGAGTTGATATACAAGGTTAAATCCGAATGACGAGCCAACACAATAAGCGCCCCGGTTTTGCTGGCGCTCATATTAAAACAGGCTTGCACTAAAGGCGTAAAATCCATTTTATGTTGACTTTCAGTAAAGCCTTGTTGAGCCGATTGAATTAAAAAACCCATTAGCTTGCTGCGCCCTAAAAACTCGTTGCTGCCAATAAACAACAAAAAGCGGCGTAGCTCTTGCTGAAATACCACAATAATAGCAATGACTCCCACATCAATAAACTTACCCAAAATAGAGCCAAAAAGTTTCATGTCAAGCGCGCGTACCACGATGCCTACCACATATATAGTTAGTATGCCAAAAAAAACACTTACGGCAGGGGTTCCTTTTACTAAATGATATAATTGATAAAGCAAGACCGCCACCAAAAAAATATCGATAGCATCAACCCACCTAAAACTGATAAATAAAAGTAAAAAATGCACGGCTAAAGATACGTGTTTTGTTTTTACCGAAAAAAACAGAGTGCGTTCATGTAATAATTAAAATCTGTACCTTTGTTGCTCTAAAAACAAAAAAAAGAGCTTGAGTTTATTATTAAAAAAAATAAAATATGAAAACAGTTGAATTTCGTGAAGCCTTGCGTGAAGCTATGAGCGAAGAGATGCGCCGCGACGAAACTATTTTGCTAATGGGAGAAGAAGTAGCCGAATACAACGGAGCCTACAAAGTAAGCAAAGGTATGTTAGCCGAATTTGGCAGCAAACGCGTAATTGACACCCCTATTGCCGAGTTGGGCTTTGCCGGTATTGCTGTAGGCGCCTCTATGAATGGCTTGCGCCCCATAGTAGAATTTATGACTTTTAATTTTTCGTTGGTAGCCATTGACCAAGTAATTAATTCGGCAGCTAAAATGTACAGCATGAGTGGCGGCCAATATAGCTGCCCTATTGTGTTTAGAGGCCCCACTGCCTCGGCAGGGCAATTAGGAGCGCAGCACTCGCAAGCTTTTGAAAATTGGTATGCCAACTGCCCGGGATTAAAAGTGGTAGTACCCTCTAATCCCTACGATGCAAAAGGGTTATTAAAAACAGCCATTAGAGATAACGATCCTGTTATTTTTATGGAAAGCGAGCAAATGTATGGCGACAAAGCCGAAATTCCGGAAGGAGAGTACAGCATACCCATAGGTTTGGCCGATATAAAAAAACAAGGTAATCAGGTAAGCATAGCCACCTTCGGAAAAATAACGAAAGTAGTATTAAAAGCAGCCGAAGAATTAGAAAAAGAAGGCATCAGTGCCGAAGTAATTGATTTGCGCAGCGTACGCCCTATTGATTATGAAACCATCATTAACTCCGTAAAAAAAACCAATCGCTTAGTGATTGTAGAAGAAGCTTGGCCTTTGGCAAGCATATCTTCAGAAATAACGTATATGGTGCAAAAAAATGCGTTTGATTACTTAGATGCACCTATACGCCGTATTACCGCTGCCGACGTGCCCCTGCCTTACGCTCCTACTTTAATTGAAGTTTCGTTGCCTAATGTAGCTCGCACCATACAAGCAGTAAAAGAAGTGATGTATCAATAATGCTGTTCTCACAAGTTGCCGCACCTCCATCTGTAAAAAAGCACCTGCTTAAAATGGCTGCTACACACCAGGTAGCCCATGCCTTGTTGTTTGCAGGCGTTGATGGCGCCGCTCAACTGCCTCTTGCCTTAGCTTTTGCGCAATACATACTGTGCAAAAACCGAAACGAAGACGACAGCTGCAACCAATGCCCCAGCTGTCTAAAAATTAATAAACTGGCGCATCCCGATGTGCACTTTGTTTTCCCTATTACCCCAGGAAAAAACACCCGCGTAAGCGACGACGCGTTGGCCGCTTTTAGAGAAAGTGTTTTGCATTTTCCATACCTCAATGCCATCGATTGGGGTGATGCACTTGAAGCAAAACAACAGCAATTGGCTATTGCCGCAGAAGAAAGCCTTGGCATCATAAAAAAACTAAGTTATACCAGCTACGAGGGGCACGAAAAAATAATGCTGATTTGGCTGCCCGAAAAAATGAACACCACGGCTGCTAATAAAATTTTAAAGATTTTAGAAGAACCGCCCAACGATACTTTTTTCTTTTTAATATCCAATGCTGGCGATACCTTGCTGCCTACTATTATCTCACGTACTCAGTTCATAAAAGTAGCTTTGCCCAGCCCCGAAACACTAAGCGAGGTAATATCCTCTATGTGTGACGTAACTTCAGAAGCGGCTATGGAAGCCGCACACCTGGCACAAAACAACCCTCGCGAAGCATGGCTGCTCACACAAACAGAAACAGCAGAGCCCTCACAAAATTTAGAGTTATTTAAACAATTTATGCGCGCTTGCTTTAAGTTTGATGCTTCCAAAGTGATTGAGAGTATTGATGTTTTTGATAAATTAGGGAGAATAAAGCAGCAACAATTTCTACTCTATTCCTTACACCTTATACGAAATAGTTTGCTTTTCAAACACGCGCCCACTGCCTTTTCGGGTACTACCGAAGAAAAAGATTTTTTACAAAAATTTCATCTACACGTAGGTTTGCAAAACTACGAACGCTTTTCTGCCTTATTTAGCGAAGCTTGCTACCACATTGAGCGAAATGGAAACTCAAAAATTATCATGATGGATTTATCTTTTAAAATAAATGAGTTGTTGATAAAAAACAAACAAGCCTAAAGTGACTTGCTTTTTAGTTTTAAAAAACGATTAAAGAGATATTATACTTAGCACCCCGATATTAGGCCGGTTATTTGCCCGTTTGGGTATGGCCTATTTAACTAATACATAATTCTTACACTGCCACAGGCGCTTTAATGTGGGGGTGCGGGTGGTAGTCTTCTAAAACAAAATCATCGTACTTAAAATCAAAAATGCTTGTTACCGCGGGATTTATTTTCATGATGGGCAAGGCTCTGCAATCTCTTGTAAGTTGTAGTTGAGCTTGCTCTATGTGGTTGGAGTATAAATGCGCATCGCCCAGTGTATGCACAAAATCGCCGGCTTGCAGGTGGCACACTTGCGCCACCATCATAGTAAGCAAAGCATACGAAGCTATATTAAAAGGTACACCTAAAAAAATATCGGCGCTGCGCTGGTATAGTTGGCAGCTTAGTTTGCCGTTGGCTACATAAAACTGAAAAAATGCGTGGCAAGGCGGCAATTTCATGTGTGCTATTTCGCCCACATTCCAGGCACTTACAATCAGGCGACGCGAGTCGGGATTTTTTTTAATAGCTTCTACCACCTCTGTTATTTGGTCTATATGTCGCCCATCGGCAGTAGGCCAGCTGCGCCATTGCGAGCCATATACCGGCCCTAGGTTTCCGTTAGCATCAGCCCAATCGTCCCAAATAGAAACGCCGTTTTCTTTTAAGTACGCAATGTTGGTGTCGCCTTTCAAAAACCAAAGCAACTCATGTATAATAGATTTGGTGTGTAATTTTTTTGTAGTGAGCAACGGAAAGCCTTCTTGTAAATTAAAACGCATTTGATAGCCAAACACACTTAAGGTACCGGTGCCGGTGCGGTCGGTTTTTCTGGTGCCTTGGGCTAGCACCTGTTTCATTAAATTGTGGTATTGTTGCATAATTTTATCCGACCAAAGTACCCAATATAGGCCATATTTTCGGAAACAGTTTTCAACAATGAGTCAAAAAAACACCTTTTTTCACAAAAAAAGGAAACAAAGGCTTGTTAGTATTATTTTTACAAAAACGTTTTTTTATGCGGTCTTTACCGTAAATTTACAGTCCAATTTTTTATTTATGACACTTATAAAATCTATTTCCGGCATACGCGGCACCATTGGAGGAGCCATAGGAGATGCGCTCACCCCTCCCGACGTGGTTAAATACACTTCGGCTTACGGCACCTGGCTAAAACAACAACACAAAGGGGTGCTTACCGTGGTAGTAGGGCGCGATGCACGCCTATCAGGCGCTATGGTTAATCAACTGGTGCTGGCTACTTTAAATTCTTTAGGCATTCATGTTATAGACCTTGGCCTATCTACCACACCTACGGTAGAAGTAGCGGTAACAGAATTAAAAACCCAAGGGGGTATTATTATTACGGCCAGCCATAACCCAAAACAATGGAACGCCCTAAAACTATTAAATAACAAAGGCGAATTTATTAGCGAGCTTGATGGCGCCCAAGTACTTGCCTTGGCCGAAGCAGGCTCCTTTAGCTATACCGATGTAAATACTCTTGGAAAGGTAGAGCAACGCCACGATTTATTAAACATACATATAGAGAAAATTTTAGCCTTACCCTATGTAGATGTAAAAGCCATAAAATCCAAAAGTTTTATAATAGCCTTAGATGCTATTAACTCCAGCGGGGGCATAGCCGTACCTCTTTTGTTAGAGGCTTTAGGGGTAGAAAAAATCATAAAAATACATTGCGAGCCCGACGGACAGTTTGCGCACAACCCCGAGCCCTTACCCGAAAACCTAAACGACCTATCCAAAGCCGTAATAAAAAATAAGGCTCATTTGGGCATTTCGGTGGACCCCGATGTAGATAGGTTGGCTCTTGTATGCGAAGATGGAGAAATGTTTGGCGAAGAATACACCTTAGTAGCCGTGGCCGATTATGTATTAAAACATCACAAAAAAGCCCATACGGTTTCTAATCTTTCATCTACCCGCGCCTTAAAAGATATTACCGAAAAAGCAGGCGGTAAACATGCCGCTGCTGCTGTAGGCGAAGTAAACGTAGTCGCTTTAATGAAAGAAACCCAGTCTATGATTGGGGGCGAAGGCAATGGCGGCATTATTTTGCCCGAGCTGCACTACGGGCGCGATGCTTTGGTAGGCATAGCTTTGTTTTTAAGTCATTTGGCTAAGTTTGGCAAATCGGCCTCTTTGCTGCGCAGCACCTACCCCGATTATCATATCTCTAAAAATAAAATAGAACTAACCCCCGAGATAAGCGTAGATGCTATTTTAGAAAAAATAAAAACGAAATATAAAAAGCAGCCTATCAATACCGTTGATGGAGTAAAGATAGAGTTTAATAAAGAGTGGGTACACCTGAGAAAATCAAATACAGAACCCATTATACGCATCTACTCCGAAAGCGATAGCATGGCTACTGCCGAAAATTTGGCTAAAAAAATAATTCAAGACATAAAAGAGTTAATAAAAGAAAACCTATCCGTATAGCTTTTTATGAAAGGCCCTCAAAACACATCGGCTGCTCTTTTAGTACACGCATGCGATAGGTATGAGTTTCTTTACGAAGGATTTTCACTTTTTTTTGAAAAATATTGGGATTTTTCTACCCCTATTAACTACTACTTTGCTACCGAAGAAAAAAAAGCGCAGGTACCGCACTTTACCCCTATTCAGTCGGGGCGCGGCGAGTGGTCGGATAGGTTGCGCTGTTTGTTAGAAAACATACCCGAAGAATACATCCTCTATTTTCAAGAAGATATGTGGCTTACCCAACCTGTTGATGCCGCCTTTTTTTCAGAATTGATTTCATACGCTGTAAGCCATCGCTTGGATTGTATAAAGTTGCACAGCTCGGAAGTGTATAAAACGCAGCCCACCGATGTATATATACAAGGGTTTATGCTGGCTAAAATAGATAACAAAGCTTCTGATTTTTTAATGTCGCATCAGGTTTCGTTATGGAAAAAAGATTTTTTACTTCAACAGTTATATCCTAATGAGCACCCTTGGCGCAACGAGCGCAAAGCAACCAAACGCTTAAAAAAGAGGCGAGCCTCTATTTATCAAATAGATTATTTTGCCGAAAACGGAAAAAAAGCGATAAATGAAAACAAGCCTACTGCTGCCCGAAGTGAGTACTATACCGTATCCGTAAATGGCATGTTGGGCGAACAAGCTGCCCCGTTTATTCAAAAAATTCTAAAAGAAAACCCCAGCCATGCGTATGGGAAAAAATTACAACACCACTTTGAAAATAAACTTACCCACGATGGAAAGCCAAAGCCTCGCAAAGAAGATGTGCTTCAAAAAATAAAACGTTGGTTAAAAAAGTAATTCTTTACTTAACACGCCCCGCTTTGTAAAAGTATTTCTTGTAATAAGGTTCGCTCAAATCGCTTACCATAACCCCCTTTTTGGTAGAGGCATGTATAAATTTATTATTGCCAATATACACCCCCACATGCGAAACTTTTTTGCTTTCTATTTTAAAAAACACGAGGTCGCCCTCTTGTATATTTTCCATAGGTATGGTAGCGGTGCCTTGCTCTATACTATAGGCCGGGCCGGATATGACTTTTTTATACACGTCCGCATATAAAGCTATTGCTAAGTGCGAACAGTCAATCCCTTTTTTATCGGCGCCGCCATACTTATATGTTACCCCTTGCCATTCCGCTATAAAATTTTGTAATTTATTACTATTCGTTTTTTTACTTTCTACTATATTTTGTTCTCTTGCCTTTTCGGAAGGAGGTACCTTTTTATTTTCTACAACAGCGGTGTGGCTATACGTTTGAGGGGCCACTGCTTTTTTACTTCTGCAAGAGGTGCCTAAAAACAAAAACCCTCCACATAACACCGATATAACAATAGAAAAACGCATGCTCAAAAGTACAGCATAAATTGAAAAATATAGTTCAATTTTTCAAAAAAAACAAACCCATATAACCGACACACTATATTGTTTTTTTATCTACCTTTAACCTCTAATTTTTTCAAGAAAAATGAAAATGATTCGCTCATTCCTTTTTATTTTTTGTAGCGCGTGCGGCCTGTCTGTTTTTTCGCAACAAGCCGATTTACGAGATAATTACCTCCGCGCTGCCTTCAACTACGGTTTTATTATGCAACAACACAACAATATCGGACAATTGGTGCGCGGCAATATATGGGGTGTAGAAGTAAATTATGTAAAACCTACTTCAGGCAATAAATCATGGCATCAACGTACCCATTACCCGGAGCGAGGCGTTGGCTTTTCTTTTTTCAATTTAGATAACCCGCAACAACTGGGTAATTTATATGCCACCTACTTTTTTTACGATATACCGCTAAAGAAAAAAGCCAGTCCGTTTAGAATCTATTTACGCACCTGCGAAGGCTTGGCGCTGGCTCCTGTGCACTTCAACCCCATAACCAACCATCAAAACAATGTAATTAGTTCGCCTATCAACGCATACGTAAACATAAAATTATACTACCGTTGGGATATTGGTAAGCGTTTTCGTTGGGAAGGAGGGATTAACTTTTCTCATGCCTCCAACGGGCGGTTTGAGCAACCCAACTTAGGTCTTAACTTAGTTACCTTTAACACCGGGGTGGTCTATAAAATTCTACCGAAGGAAAAAACACTACTTACTAAAATAGATTCCATAACGGATATAAAATCTAAAAACGAACTTTTAGCTTGGGCAGGCTGGGGCTTAAACGAAGTAGGCATGCCTATGGGAAGAAAATACATGGCGCAAACCTATTCAACAACCTATTACCGCAATTTAAGCAACACTTCTAAGCTAGGCGCCGGCCTTGATATCAGCTACAACGCCGCTACGTACCACCAGATGCAGCAAGACAGCATGCACCTATCATCAAAAATTCAAAACGTGCAGTTAGGTGTAAAAGTAGCATACGCATACACTATTGGCCGCTTCAGCCTTCCGGTAGAGATGGGTTGCTACGTGTACACCATGGATAAAAGCAGCGGCTTGATTTTTCATCGTATTGGTATGCGTTATTATTTTGACAACAACGTGGTAGCTGTCATTACTTTAAAAACACAGTGGGCCGTAGCGAACTATTTTGAATTTGGTGTGGGCTACCGTTTCCCATTAAAACCTCTAATAAAAACATAACCTAAAACAATATGCAACAGTTGATAGAATGCGTTCCTAATTTTTCGGAAGGCTGCGATTTAAACCTTATTAAACAAATTACAGATGAAATAGAAACCATAGAAGGGGTACGCCTACTAAATACAGACCCCGGAAAGGCTACCAACCGTACGGTAGTAACTTTTGTAGGAACCCCACAAGCGGTAATAGAAGCTGCTTTTTTAGCAATAAAAAAAGCCGGAGAGCTTATTGATATGAGCAAACACAAAGGCGAGCATCCACGCATGGGCGCTACCGATGTATGCCCGCTTATACCCGTTGCCAACATCTCTATGGAAGAAACGGCACAATGGGCAAAAAAATTGGCGGAGCGCGTAGGCAACGAATTGCATCTCCCTATTTATTTATACGAAGCGGCACAAAGCAATAAAAACAGGAGCAATTTATCTGTAATACGAGCCGGAGAATACGAAGGGTTTTTTAAAAAAATAAAATTACCCGAATGGAAACCCGATTTTGGCCCCACTGAATTTGATGCCAAACGGGGCGCTACGGTAATAGGCGCTCGCGATTTTTTGGTGGCTTTTAATATAAACTTAAACACCACCTCTACCCGCCGCGCCAACGCTATTGCTTTTGATGTACGCGAAGCAGGGCGCGTAAAAAGGGAAGGAAACCCCATTACCGGTAAAATAGTAAACGATGCACAGGGCAAGCCTATACACATACCCGGAACCTTAAAAAGCGTAAAAGCCATTGGTTGGTACATAGAAGAGTACGGTATAGCTCAAATATCCATGAACCTCACCAACATCCACACAACACCGGTGCATATTGCCTTTGATGAAGTATGTAAAAAAGCAACCGAGCGCGGTCTGCGCGTTACCGGAAGCGAGTTGGTAGGCTTAATACCACTGCAAGCATTATTAGATGCCGGAGTGTATTTTTTAAAAAAACAACAACGCTCTATTGGAGTGTCTGAAAAAGAATTGATAAAAATAGCCGTAAAATCGATGGGTTTAGATGAGTTAGCTCCTTTTAAACCCGAAGAACGCATTATAGAGTACTTACTGAAAAACAAAGCCGACAGCAAACTAGTATCCATGACGCTGCACGACTTTACCGATGAAACGGCCAGCGAAAGTCCGGCACCGGGTGGCGGCTCCATAGCCGCTTATGTAGGCTCTTTAGGGGCTGCTTTGGCCACGATGGTAGCCAACTTATCTTCGCACAAAAAAGGATGGGATGCCCGTTGGGAAGAGTTTAGTAACTGGGCCGAAAAAGGACAACACTACAAAAATCAATTAGTAGCTTTGGTAGATGCCGATACGGCTGCCTTTAATAAAATTATGGCCGCTTTTGCTTTGCCCAAAACTACCGATGAAGAAAAAAACACACGCCATAAAGCCATACAAGAAGCTACCAAATTTGCTATTGAAATTCCGTTTAAAGTTATGCAAGCATCTTATGAAAGCATGCAGGCAATAAAAGCCATGGCCGAAACAGGAAACCCCAACTCCGTATCAGATGCCGGCGTGGGTGCCCTTTGCGCCCGAAGCGCTGTAATGGGTGCTTTTATGAATGTGCGTATTAACGCAGCAGGCTATGAAGACAAAACATTTGTACAAGAAATGATTACCAAAGGAAAAGAGATAGAAAATAAAGCCATGGCCTTGGAAGCCGAAATTTTGAAAACAGTAAATGAAAAAATAGGACTTTAATGTTCTTTACATTAAAAACAAAAGCATGCAACACATAAAAAACTATATAGATGGAGCACTGGTAGAGCCGGCTTCTAAAAAGTATTTAGAAAACATAGACCCCTCGCGCGGCAGCGTATATTCTTACATACCCGATAGCGATGAGCGCGATGTAGAACAGGCCTACACCGCGGCCCAGTCTGCCTTTGAAGCATGGAGTCAAACACCAAAAGAAACCCGTGCCCAATACCTCACTAAAATAGCCCATCTTATAGAGCGCGACTTAAACAAACTGGCTTTAGCCGAAAGCATTGATAATGGCAAACCGCTTAAGCTGGCTAAAATGGTGGATATTCCCAGGGCGGCGGCTAACTTTAATTTTTATGCAACCGGTATTTTGCATTATGCCTCGCACGCACACAGCATGGAGCATACCGCCATCAACTATACCCTGCGTCAACCGGTAGGCGTGGCGGGCTGCATATCTCCCTGGAACTTGCCCTTATATCTTTTTACCTGGAAAATAGCTCCGGCCTTAGCCGCCGGCTGTACGGTGGTAGCCAAGCCCAGCGAGGTTACCCCTATGACCGCTTACCTGCTTTCTGAACTGTGCGTAGAAGCCGGCTTACCCAAAGGAGTACTAAATATAGTACATGGATTAGGAAACAAAGTAGGCAATGCCATTGTATCGCACCCACACATACCCTTGGTATCTTTTACCGGAGGTACTGCTACCGGAAAACATATTGCCAGCATAGCAGCTCCTATGTTCAAAAAATTATCGTTAGAGCTGGGCGGGAAAAATCCCAATATTATTTTTGCCGATTGTGATTATGAAAAAATGTTGCATACCACCATTCATTCTTCCTTTCAAAATCAAGGACAGATATGCTTGTGTGGCTCCCGTATCTTGGTGGAAAGAAGCTTGTACGAAAAGTTTAAAACCGATTTTGTAGCACAAACCAAAAAATTTATGGTAGGCGCTCCACAAGATGAAAAAACACGCGTAGGCGCCGTGGTATCAAAATCGCACATGGAAAAAATTTTAAGCTATATTGATTTGGCCAAACAAGAAGGCGGCACTATTTTATGCGGCGGAAAAAGAAAAATACTAGAAGGTGAATATCAAGAAGGATATTATATAGAGCCCACCATCATAGAGGGCTTGCCGTATAACTGCCGCACCAATCAGGAAGAGATTTTTGGCCCCGTAGTAACCATCATGCCCTTTGATACCGAAGCCCAAGCACTAAGCATGGCCAATAGTACCAACTACGGTTTAGCCTCGGTAGTATGGACCGAAAACTTGAGTCGCGCACACCGTGTGGCACACAGCATACACGCCGGTATTGTATGGGTAAACTGCTGGCTGCTGCGCGATTTGCGCACCCCTTTTGGCGGAGTAAAAGCCAGCGGCGTAGGGCGCGAGGGCGGCTTCGAAGCTTTTGACTTTTTTACGGAACCCAAAAATATATGTATAAAAATGGGATAAAAACAAAACGTATATTCCTTTTTTTTATACATTAGCCTCTTAAAACCATTCATTATGAAAAAACAAATCATCACCGCACTTTTTGCAGCAAGTTGCGCCCTTAGTTGGGCACAAGGAATTAAAGTAAGAGAAAGCAATGAATCTTTTAGCAATGGAAACCATAATGCGTTATCCGTAAATATTTACATGGCCGACGTGAGCAAGGTAGAGAAAGAATGGAAAAGCCTAATGAAAGATTATGGTTATCAAAAAAGCGGCGACAGCAAGGGTGAGTACTATTTTGACAACGTAGTATTTAAACAAATAGGCAACAACCCGGTAGATGTATATTCAAAAGCAACATTTCAAAAAGCCGATAAATTAGTGATGCTTACCGCAGCTTATGATTTGGGAGGCGCTTATTTAAGCTCTTCCGCTCAATCGGATAAATTTGACTTTTTGAAAAAAATGATGTACGATTTTTCGGTAAAACTTTCTAAAGCTGAAATAGACGAACAAATAAAAGACGCTACTAAAATATTGCAAACACACCAAAACAAACAAGCCGACTTAGAAAAAGAAAACAAAAACTTAGCCAACGATATTGACGATTACAATAAAAAAATACGCAAAGCTTCAGACCAAATAGAACAAAATAAAAGAGCCATAGATACCAAGAAAAACGAAGTAAGCGCCCAACAAAAAGCGGTAGATGCCTTAAACGCAAAAAAAGACGCCGTGCAATAAGCGCACCAAATAACGCATAGCAAAATTGCCTACCTTTGCATCGCGATGCAGCCACCCTTTATTTATTTAGATTACAACGCCACTACCCCGGTTGATGCCC
Organism: Bacteroidota bacterium; assembly: GCA_018267475.1. Taxonomy (GTDB): domain Bacteria; phylum Bacteroidota; class Bacteroidia; order B-17B0; family Aurantibacillaceae; genus PALSA-968. Next base: position 101,218 of record JAFDYI010000025.1, read on the forward strand.
AAGTGCTGCAAGAAATGATGCCTTACTTCAGCACCTATTTTGGTAATGCCGCCAGCACCACCCATATTTTGGGTTGGCAAGCCCAAGCCGCTGTGGACAAAGCCCGTAAGCAGGTGGCTGATTTTATAGGCAGCGAAGAAAACGAGCTTATTTTTACCTCGGGTGCTACCGAAAGTTGCAACTTAGCCATAAAAGGCGTGTTTGAGGCCTACCTAAGCAAAGGGAACCATATTATAGCCCTGGCCACCGAGCACAAAGCGGTGTTAGATACCTGCGCTGCCTTAGAAAAAAAAGGGGCTCGCATCAGCATCGTGCCGGTTTATCCTGATGGGCTTGTAAACCTAGAAGCTTTAAAAAAGGCGCTTTGCGAGCAAACTATTTTGGTGTGCGCTATGTTGGCTAATAATGAAACCGGAGTGATACAACCCATACAAGAAATAGCCCGCCTCACACACCAACATCAAGCCCTGTTGTTTTGCGATGCCACACAAGCTGCGGGTAAAATAGTTTTTAATGTAAACGAGCTCGGGGCCGACCTGCTGTGCCTATCCGGACATAAAATATACGCCCCTAAAGGCATAGGCGCTCTTTTTGTGCGAAGAAAAAACCCCAGAGTATATCTGCACGAACAAATAAACGGCGGCGGACACGAAAACGGCTTGCGCTCCGGCACCTTAAACGTGCCCGCCCTAGTGGGCTTGGGCGCTGCCTGCCATATAGCCCAACAAAATTTATGGGACGATACCCAGCGCATCTCTACCCTGCGCGCCCGCTTAGAGCATGCCCTACTGGATATAAAAGGGGCCCGCATAAACGGAAGTACCAAATACCGTTTGTACAATACCTCTAATATATGTTTTGAAAACATAAAAGCCAGCGACCTTATTAGCAAGATAAACCGGCGTGTGGGCGTAGCCACAGGCTCGGCCTGCAGTGCCGCGCTGATGCAACCCTCTTACGTGCTGCAAGCTATGGGGCTAAGCCCCCAAGAAGCCTATGCCTCTATACGTTTTAGCTTAGGTAAATACACCACCGAGCAAGAGATTGAAAAAACTTTGAAGATTGTTTTGGAGTTTTTTTGAGAAAAGAAAAAAATGACGTTTAAAAAACTTTACTGTTTAATAAACGTTTTATGTAAAACAGCCTCTGTTCCAACCAATTTTACAAAATACAAACCTTTTTCAAAAGAACTTAAATCTAAATTATATAAAGCATCTCCTGCTGATAAAGAGATGTTTTCTTTTTGTACAAGTTTGCCCTGCGCATCATACAATTCATAACCTACAACCGGTACAGCAAAGTTTTTTAAACTTAAAGTTAATGCGTTTTGAGCGGGGTTTGGATATACATTAAATAATTCTAAAGCAGCATTGTTACTTACAGTAGCGTAGCCAAAAAAACTAGGCGCGCCATTTTTATCAAATTCGGTAAGTTTATAGTAATTTAAACCTTTTGCAGGTGTTTTATCATAAGTAACATAATTAGATAAAGTAGTGCTATTCCCCACTGCTTTAGTTCTGCTCAACGCTGTATAATTTATGCCATCGCTGCTTTTTTCTATTAAGTAATAATCGGCATTTTGCTCGGTGGCAGTAGCCCAACTGAGTTTAGCACTTATATCATCAGTTAGCGTACCGTTAAAATAAAGCATCTCTACAGGCAACACACAGGCCGGTGTTAAGGAAGTTTGAATACTATAATTACAATTAGTACCTCCAAAACCATCTACCTCTACAAAACAACATTGACTTGGCGTCATTGGATAAGTAAATGACGTAGAGCCAGATATAGATTGACCACAATATCCTCCCCCCACTTTAGTAAAGTTAGTAGGCGTTCCGGTAAAAACACTTATTTGTAAGGCAGAAGTGCCTGTGGACAAGCATGATGCAGCGTTTACAGAAAAAGTTAGTGTTACCGTAGCACTAGAAGTTACACAAAACTCATACCAACTGTCATTTTCTACACTATAACCTACATCGCCACCCCGATAATTAGCCCCTGTAGTTCCTGCACTATAACAAGCCCCTCCTGGGGCCCCAGATCCATTTCCGCAACTTTTTGCTGTTGCGGAATTGTTGCACGCTGTAGCAGCATTATCTAAATTATTATAGTAGCCATCTCCTATTCCATTACCACAATTAGTAGCACCAATGGTAGAACTTTGAAAAACAGTACCGCAGTTGTTGATAAGAAGGGGTGCAGAAAGGTCGTCGTTTTTTAAGTGTCCCACTATAACACTAAAAGTGCCTGGAGCGCCTAAGGTGGAATTATCCACCATAATTTGTATTTTTTGACCTGCCGTAATGGAACAAATACCTGCATAACTATAGATGCTGCTACCTACATCACCTCCCCAAAAACAATTAGGAGAATAACCCAACAAAGGAGGATATGGCCATGTTGCAGATGTGTATGAATCCCCTTGGTCACCCGCACAAGCATATTCAGTAGCTGCTGTACAATTTCCTATTGAGATAGAAACTTCAGGGCCTTGCATAGTTCCTGGTACCACCCCTACAAAATAGCTGCCGGCTACTGGAGCCGTAAAAGTGTACCACACATTCTGATTTGCGTTAAAACAATTAGAATTGTACGTATCTGGAGTAGCTCCGACATTAGAACCTATAGCTGTACCGCTATAACTTCCCACAATAGCCATAGCTGTTAAGGTGATATTTGTTGGGCTAGTGCAATTATCGTTAACTGGTGCTGCCATTATAACATTCGGTGCAGTATTTTTGTGAGTTATACGAAGCGTATCATTTATTATTTTGCTTTGTTTCCGAAACCACATAGCATCCCCGCTTCTTAATGTTTCTCCATAGCTAGCTGAAAGTGTACCAGCATATTTTATTTTCGGAAGAGCATCTCTATCCTGCCCAAAGCCTTGCACAGCAAGGCATACCAAAAAAAACGAGCACAAAAGTTGTTTGTAAAAAGAAATCATATAACAAAATTAACTAAAAGAGTCTCACTTAATATTTTAAAAATAGTTAAACTGTGTTAAAATTTAAGATTTATCAAAAATTTAACTTAATTTTGTGTTACAAATCATAATAAGCATGAGTACCTTTTTTAAAAAAATCGCTTTGATGTTTTTTTCTTGCGTTTTGGCCACAGGCTTCGCTCAAGATAAAACCAAACTTATGGCTCCCTACAAAGGAAGCGCAACACTAAAAACGCCGCCTAAAGAACTCATAGAGGCGCAAAGAAATGTAGGCGGAAATACTTTGGCAGGGCCGGCTAATGATAACTGCAATAATGCAATAGCAATAACTCAGCTAGATGGCACTTGTAATGTGTATTCCTCTTCGGGCGCTACGTATGATGTAGGTGTCTTTGGTTGCATGAGTGGCTCTAAAAATGTATGGTTTAGTTTTGTAGCACAGGGTCCTAATTATGCCATATCCGTAAACGCGCCCTCATTTTATCCGGAGTTAGCTATTTTTACAGCTTCAGACCCTTGCAACGGAGCCACCATAACAGGAATAAATTGCGTATCGGGCTGGAACTCATTCTTCTTTCCTACACAAAATTTTTCTATGATGAACAATGCCGGCCCACCGCTTACTATCGGCCAAACGTATTATGTAATGATGACCTCTTACAGTGGTACCGGTTCTTATACTTTATGTGTAAAAAACCCGCTGCCCAACATACCCGGTACCGATTGTGCTACTTCCACCTTATTGTGCAGCAACTCTACTATAGCGGGCAATAGTAATTTATGGGGCAATACACAAGAGTTATCATCCAACACTATAGGAGATTGCTTAGGTAAATATGGGGAGATCAACTCATCGTGGTATGTGTTAAACATACAAACCGGAGGCACGCTTACCTTTACCATAGCGCCCACCAACGGTACCGACGATTACGATTTTGAAATATGGAAAGGAGCCACCTGCTTTTTAGGAGCGCCGGTGCGTTGTAATTATTCTTCAACTATTCCCAATACCGGTTTAAACAGCTCAGCAACCGGCACCAGTGTAGGGGCTAGCGGCTCGGCTTGGTGCAAGCAACTAACAGTGGCCGCAGGCGATGTATATATTTTACTCATAAACGGCTTTACGCCCACTTCATCAAGCTTTAATATGAATTTTGGAGGCACTGCCATACTGGGTTGTACCTTGCCTGTTATTTTACCGGTGCAATTACTAAACTATAAAGGCGAGCTAACGACCGACGGCTACACTGAACTTAACTGGGCTACCGCCATAGAGCAAAATGCTGATTATTATTTAATAGAAAAAAGCACCGATGGCCTTACCTATACCGAGTTGGATAAAATAAAAGCGGTAGGCAACAGCACTAAAACATCTAACTATACGGCGTATGATAAAACACCGGAAAAGGGGTTGAACTATTATAAACTTACTGAATTTGATAAAAATGGGGAGTCCACCTTTTTAGGCTACGCTACTGTAAACAACCACAATACAGCGGAGCGTTTTGGCCTATACCCCAACCCGGTACAAAACGTGCTTAACTTGCAATTTGCTAACATTTCGGCAAGTGCCGCTACGTGTGAGTTGTATAACGCCCAAGGTGTCTTAGTAAAAACAGAAGAGTTCCTGCTCAGTAAGGGCTCTGCTACATACATAGTTGATGTAAGCACGTTGGAAAAGGGTTTGTATTTTGTAAAAACAACAGGGGCTAACCGTGTGTGGCACGCTTCTTTTATAAAGCAATAATCACTCTTTTTTTTCTTCTTTAGGAATGTAGGTGTAGTGTATGCGAGTTGGGTTTTCCTCTTCTTTTTTTTGTTCCGGGTTGTGGCTTTCTGGACTTTCGTCTTCCAGCCAGTAGGGGTTGCTCTCGTCCAGCTCTTCATCGTTAGGAAGCTCCCACGAGTAATGAGGTTTTTGGGCACCCGTTTTTTTATATACAAAAGCCAACAGCACCCCTGTGCTCAACCCAAACAAATGCCCTTGCCACGATACCTGCGCACCATCTTCAATATAGTGTATAGCCTTTTGTAAAGCACCGGGTAATACACCCCAAATAATAGTGCCGTACAAAAATACCACCAGCAGGCTGATGCCAAACAAAGCCTTGTTTTTTCTAATAATACCCGAAGCAATTAAAAAACCCGCTAAGGCATATACCAAGCCACTGGCACCAATATGCACTTCGTTTTTTTGAGGGTTGGGCACTAAAAGCCAAAGCAGCAAGCCTACCCATATATAGGATAAGAAAAAAATTTTCAGCGCCGTTTCCGGATAAAAATAAAAAAGACAAATACCCAAAACAAGCAAAGGTACGCTGTTGGAGGCTAAGTGCCCTATATCAGCATGCAGCAGGGGCATGGTAAAGATGCCGTACCAAGCTTGTATTTGCTGTGGTTTAAGTCCATACTCATTTAGATGCCATTGGTATTTTTGGTCAAAGAAAAAAACAACCCATAGCAGCAGTAAAAAAAGCAAAGGGAAAAAAGCACTTTGCGAAAAGGTGTTTTTTTGATGATCCATACATCAAAGCTACGGCAATTTTTATGCCGCCGCTTCTTTTTCTGACAAAAAGGAAGGAAAAACCGTTGTTTTTCTTTTTCCTTAGATGAAAAAGAAACAAAAAACAAGCCCAATCAACCTACTGCACACAAAGCCTAAGGGCTCCGTGATTTGCCTGGCTTGCGCGCTGTTTTTTTGGTATTCAAACAAATATAAAAACCGAAGTGTTGCTGATGAGGTTTTCAGCAGCGATAGCCGCAT
>JAFDYI010000026.1 GCA_018267475.1 Bacteroidota bacterium
ACCGACATGCTTCGCGAAGCGTTACGACCGCTTCTAGGCTCGCATGCGGCTATCGCTGCTGAAAACCTCCTCTCACGAATCATTTTTTTTATCTCTACCTGCCGTTTTTTTTGCACTAAAAAATGTCTTAAAAAAATAATCCGGCGAAAATAATTTTTCAACATATTTTCTAAAAAAAGTTGCTTTTACCAAAATATTGTAGTACATTCGCATGTATAAGTGTCTGCTATCTTATCAAAGGCCGGAAAAACAAAAGAACTTACCCTATACGTGATAGGGTTAAAAAAAAAGTAGAAACACTACAAAAAGAAAACATTGAAATTAAAAAATGCTTTGAATAAAAACAGCATGTTAAATTTTAAATACAAAATACTGATTGCCCTATTTGTTTTTGGAAGTATTGGCATCTCTCAAACGCTAATTCCTTTTGATGACAGCTCTGCTATTTGGAATGTCGCTACTACACATCCAAACGGTAATATGCAAAACCCTAACTTTGTTCAAACTAATACAAAAATCTATGGCTTTAAAGGCGATACTACCATCAATTCTGCGCTTTGGCGCAGACTGTTCTGTACAAACGATACAAATTTCAACACATCAATACATTTAAGGAGAGTCGGCTACATAAGGCAGGTAAGCAAATGGGTACTATTTATAGATACATTATCAAACCTTGACACGTTGTATAATTTTAATCTTCATGTAGGGGATTCGATAAAGTACAATATATGTGTGCAACACCCATACATTTTTGTTTCTTCGATTGACAGCCTGCATATTGGCTCAAATTATTATAAACGGTTTTCCTTTTCTGAGCCGTTAAACTGTCCTAATAGTTTTTCATATTTAAAAGAAGTGTGGATTGAAAATATAGGTAGTTTACATAACCCATTAAATTCATTAAACCCACACATTACCTCTGAGGAGTACCCTGACACGATGAATCTTACTTGCTACAAACAAACAGATACGGTTGTGTGGCATAACTCTAATTATAATGATTGCGTTGTAAACATTGTTTTATCCTTGGGTAAAACAATAAATGAAAAAATAAAAATAACTCTATACCCCAACCCCAGCTCAGGTATTTTATATGCTAATATAGAGGTGCAAAATGCAGGTGCCGTACTGCTGCAAGTGCAGGATATGAACGGCAGGCTGCTGTACCAACAAAACTACGGCACCAATGCAGGCAGCAATACCTATAAAATAGATATAAGCAGTTTAGATGCGGGCATCTATTTTGTGAGCCTTAGCGATGCCGATGGCGCGCCCATAAAGCAAGATAAAATAGTGTTGTATAAATAGGGTTGCCTTTGCTTTTTTTAGGAGCTAAACGTATTACAAAAAACGTTTTTTTATACCCACTTAAAAAAATGCAATTGTGCCGATGCTTTGCAGGCTAAGTTCTATTTCTAAAAAAACTATTTTCTATTTACGATTTTAAAAACAGTCCATAGCATCGCTAAAATTTCGTATTTTTGTTGCGTATGAATACCGATGATATACAGCTAATAGGCAAGCGCATTAGTGTGCTAAAAACAAACGATGTAGTAAGTTTTGTAATCATTCCTACTGCGCAAAACTGGAAAACACACGCCCTGTTTATATGGCTTTTTTTATGGACGGTAAGCGGCATTGTGGTGGCCGTTAACTATTTTACCATTAGCAACCCGCAAGCCAAAATACTGATATTAGTGTGGCTTGGTTTCTGGGCGTATTTTGAATTTAAAATATCTAAAACCTTTATTTTTAAACGATTTGGAAAAGAAAAAATTTGGATAAAAAAAGATACCTTAAACTATTGGCGCGATGTAATGGGGCGAGGAAAGCAACACCATTTTGAGTTAGAGCTTGTAAAAGATTTACAGCTGGTAGAAAAAAACAAAAAAAACTTTTTTCAATTTATGAACGAATCGTTTTGGGTATTAGGCAGCGAAAACATTTCCTTTTCTTACGGAACAAAAGAATATAAAATGGGCATTCAGCTAAGAGAAGACGATGCCCGCGAGCTATTTAAACAAATACGATACGCTATAAAAAACGCTAACTAAAAAAACCAAACATGATACTAGGAATAATTCCTGCTCGATACGCCTCTACACGCTTCCCAGGCAAACCGCTAATACCCATACAAGGAAAAAGCATGATACAGCGCGTGTACGAACAAGCACAAAAATCAAAAAAACTGCAAAAAATAGTAGTGGCTACCGACGACGAGCGTATTTTTAATCATGTAAAAAGTTTTGGCGGCCATGTACTCATGACACAAGCACAACACCCCAGCGGCACCGACCGATGCTACGATGCCCTGCAACAAATACATGAAACATACAACTACGTTATTAACATACAAGGCGATGAACCTTTTATAGATCCTACCCAAATAGATTTATTAGCTCAACAGTGCGACGGAAAAACAGAGTTGGCAACCCTTATGATTCCGGTAGATACGCACGAGGTATTGTTTGATACCGGCGAAGTAAAAATTACTTTTAATACTCAATACGAAGCGCTTTATTTTTCAAGAGAAGTAATACCGCATTTAAAAAATATAGATAAAAAAGAATGGCATACACACCACACCTATTATCGCCATGTAGGTATGTACGCTTACCGAACCGATGTGCTGCAAAAAATTACCCAATTAGCTCCATCAAGTTTAGAAAAAGCTGAATCGTTGGAACAATTGCGCTGGATAGAAAATGGATTTAAAATAAAAGTAGCCGTTACCCATTTTGACAGCCATTGTATTGATACCCCCGAAGATGTAGATAAAGTATTGCGTTTAATGAAGTTAAAATAAACTTTACGTACCTTTGCCCTATGTCTATAAAAGTAGAAAACATTACCAAGCTATACGGCGCGCAAAAAGCCTTAGATGCCGTTTCCTTTGAAATAAAAAGCGGTGAAATTATTGGCTTTTTAGGGCCTAATGGCGCCGGCAAAAGTACGTTGATGAAAATTCTTACCTGCTACATACCTCAAACAAGCGGCAAAGCTTGGGTATGCGGCTTTGATGTACAAGAACAAGCGCTTGAAGTGCGCAAGCAAGTAGGGTACTTGCCCGAACACAACCCCCTGTATTTAGATATGTACGTAAAGGAGTACTTAGAGTTTATAGGAGGCCTACACCACATAGCAAACAAAACAAAACAAGTAGCCGAAATGATAGAGCGCGTGGGCTTGCAAATAGAACAAAATAAAAAAATAGGCGCTTTATCCAAGGGATACCGCCAGCGCGTGGGCTTGGCGCAAGCCCTCATACACAACCCCAAAGTACTTATTTTAGATGAACCCACATCAGGCTTAGACCCCAACCAGTTAGAAGAAATAAGAAACCTCATCAAAGAAACCGGTAAAGAAAAAACCGTAATGCTAAGCACCCACATTATGCAAGAAGTAGAAGCCGTGTGCGACCGTGTTATTATTATAAACAAAGGTGTTTTAGCGGCTAATGACGATACCCAACACCTACGTCAAAGCACCAAACAAAAACAAATTTTGCGCGTAGAGTTTGACAAAGAAACATCAAAAAATTCGCTAAAAAATATAGAAGGCGTATTGGAAGTGCAACATATAGAGGGTTTTTCTTGGTTTATTATTACAGAAATAGAAACCGATGCCCGAAAAGACATCTTTAATTATGCGGTAAAACACCAGCTGAGCGTACTTGGAATACAGAAAGAAGAACAAAAATTAGAAGACATTTTTAAACAACTCACTAAAAAATAAGTTGAAAATTCTTGTTATACGGTTTTCTTCTATAGGCGATATCGTGCTTACTTCGCCCGTTGTACGTTGTCTAAAAAAACAAATGCCTTCTGCCGAAATACACTTTTTAGTAAAAGAAAACTTTAAACCTGTTGTAGAAAACAATCCTTATCTATCAAAAATATACAGTATAAAAGAGCAGGTAAAAGAAGTGCTGCCCCTGCTGCAAGCCGAATCGTATGATTATGTGATAGACCTACATCACAACTTACGAAGCGCTCAGGTAAAACAGGCTCTATCCTGCAAAAATTACAGCTTTAACAAACTGAACATACAAAAGTGGTTATTGGTTTATTTTAAAATAAACAAACTGCCCAAGCAACATATTGTAGATAGGTATTTTGAAACCGTACAAACGTTAGGGGTACAAAATGATAAAGAAGGATTGGATTTTTTTATTTCTGAAACGAACTATATCAATACACAGGAAGTATTTGGCTTTCAACAATACCACGCTTTAGTAACAGGGGGCTCTTATTTTACGAAAAAAATACCCTTACAAAAGTTAGAAGAAATTTGCATTTTAAGCGATAAGCCACTTATTCTTTTAGGCGGAAAGGAAGACGAGCCGGTAGGTTTGCTGCTTGAAGAAAAATACCCTCAAAAAGTATTTTCTGCTTGCGGAAAATATACCTTGCAGCAATCGGCGTCTATCATACAGCAGGCTGAAAAAGTTATTACCGGCGATACCGGGTTGATGCACATCGCTTCTGCCTTTAAAAAAGATATTTTTTCTTTATGGGGAAACACCGTACCCGAATTTGGTATGTATCCCTACTTGCCCGGTGAAAAAAGCCGGCTATTAGAAGTAAAAAATCTTTCGTGCCGCCCTTGCTCCAAACTAGGATATCATCAATGCCCAAAAAAACATTTTAAGTGCATGAATGAATTAGAGGTCAAAAAAATTTTTAATTCGTAAAAAGGTGAGCGCAAAAAATTAAAAAAAACTACTTTTTCATCAGTACATAATTCTTGTTAGTTTCTGATTTAGCAATACCAAACTCAAACACCGTTAGTTCGCTGATACTATCTTTGTAACCTTCGGCACTTATTACAATTTTATAGTCGCCGGGTTGCAGGGCAATAATATATTTTCCGTTGGTTTTATTGGGGGTAAAGGTAGCATCGGTATTATTTTTTTTATTAGTAGCTGTAATCACAATATCTAAATCGGCGGTATTGGTAGAGTCGCTTCGGGTTATTTTTCCTCTATATACGCTGTAATGTTGTTCGTTTTCTTCAAACTTGATGCGATAAATATCTAAATCGCCCATGCCTTTGGGGCGTAGGGCACTGATATAGCCTGCCCTGTTATCGGGCAGTATGGATATTTGGCGCTCGTCATCAGCGGTATTAAGAGGGTAGCCTAAGTTAATAGGTTCGCCCCAAGTATTGGTGCTTGCGTCCCACTCGCATTTAAATAAATCAAAACCACCCATGCTGTTATGCCCTTCTGACGAGAAGTACAGCGTTTTTCCATCGGCCGACAGCCACGGAAAATCTTCGCGGTATTTGGTGTTTATTTTGGGGCCTAAATTTACCGGTAAGCCCCAGCCTCCGGTGGGCAAGCGCTTAGAAGTGTATATATCGGTTTCGCCGATTGAATTTTTATCATTGCGTACAAAGTATAACACGGGGCCTTCATCGGTATTAAAAATAGAGCCTGAATATTCTTTTGCGTTGTTTACATTTTCGCTTAGCTTTTCTATCTTCGTGTAGCTGTTGTTTTTTTTTCGGGTAATGTAAAGGTCTTCTACTTCTTTTATATGGTCTATATACACTACCAGTTCGCTTCCATCAGGATTGATGCCCACAATTTGCTCATCTAAATTAGTGTTTACCATGTTGCCTACATTTTGGGCTTTGTTCCATTTTCCGTCCAATACGGTACACATAAAAGCATCGGAAGAGTAGTAGCCATCGGCCTCTACGGTGGTGGTATGCCCACCTTTACGCCTTGAAGTAAAAAAGAGCAGCTGCTCGTCCGATGTTATCCAAGGATAATAGTCCGGAAACTCTGAGTTTACTTCCGGTCCGGCATTGGTAAAGCTAATGTTGATGGGATGCTGTATCAATATCTTTGCATTTTCGCACTGCTCTATACTGTGGTCGGCCTTATCGCTTTCTTCTTTATTTTTCGGTACCAGTTCTTTGTATTTAGTATAGGCTTGTATGGCTTCGTCAAACTTATTGGCTAAGTGGTAGGCCCTTCCCAACCAAAACCATACATCGGCTTGCGTTTTTGTGTTTTTGCTGGCTGTTTCTAAATAAGGAATGGCTGCTGTTTTATCGTAATTGGTGCGTATGTAGCAATAGCCTAAGCGGTAGTTGTATAAGGCGTCGTCGGGTTCGCGCTTTACCAACTCTTTGTACATAGGTAAAGCCATTATAAAGTTGTAATTTTTAAAATGTTCGGCAGCATCTTCAGGCTCCCACTTTCCCTTTGGTTTTGCTTGCGAAAATGCGGAAGCCGCTATTAGTACAAAAAGTAAAAGGCACGTTTTTTTCATAATGAAAATGCTTGCTAAAAGTACTTATTTTTTTATAAAAAGCAAATTTATTTTTCTTTTTTCATTGTTCTTAGAGGAAATAATAGTATTATAGCTTCCAAATTTTCACACATGAGATACTCGCGAACCATACAAAAAATAGCTTTTTTTTCTTTTGGTTTATTTTTTATTTCTACAGAAGTGTTGGCTCGTGCCGGAGGCGGCGGAGGGGGCGGAAGCAGCAGTGGTGGCGGTGGAGGCTGGAGCGGTGGCGGAAGCTACGATTACGACGGAGGTGGTAGCGGCGGCAGTATAGACGCTAATCCCATACATATTGTTTTAATTGTAATTGCTGTCTTTGCGTTTTATTATCTCAAAAATAGAGGGAATTTTAGCTCCTTTTTTAATAACGAGCAGAGCAACATGCCTAACAAAGCAATGCCGGAAGGTTTGGATACAAAAAAAATACAACTCTCTTTTATGGGCATACAAGATGCTTGGCAAAAAAAAGAATTGAAAAGCGTGCGCCGCTGGATTTCTGATGGGGTGTATCAACGTTTTAATGCTCAGTTTGCCATGATGAATAAACTGCAGCAAACCAACTATCTAAGCAATATAAAAATAAACGCTATTAAATTAGCCAACACACAAACAGACGGAAAATACCAAACCGCCGACGTGGCCATTTTTTTCACTATGGATGATGAGTTTATTAGCGATAAATACAAAAGCTTTAATCAAAAGTACAAAGGCGAAAGTGCTATGGAGTACTGGACTTTTATTAAAAAAAGCGAGGCTCATACTCAAAAAAATTTATACGACAACAACAACTGCCCCAATTGCGGCGCCCCTTTTGATGTGGATATGGGAGAGATTAGCCGATGCAGCTCTTGCGGCACCCTTACCAACAATGCCTCTTATGATTGGGTACTCAGCGAAATAACACAAGAAAATGATTATACCGGAAACAATGAAAACTACGAAGGGCTAAGAGAGCTGACTCAAGGCGATGATTTGTTTTCTATTCAACGCATACAAGATATTGCCTCTAACGTGTTTATGCAAACGATGGAGGTACTTTCGGGTGCTGACAATAAAAAATTAAGCCGCTTTGCCGATGAAGCTACTACACAGCATATTCTTCAATTAAAAAAACAATGGGGCAGCTTTGTATTTGATAGACTGTATTTAAACACCGTAGATATAGATAATTACCAAATAGATGAGGAACGACTGCATATTTTATTTTCGATGAAAGCAACGTATCAACGTGTACAGGCCGGAGAAAAACTATCTTTGATAGATAGCGAAATGGTGAGCGAACGCTTTTATATGGTGTTATCAAAAAATAAAAACGCGCTGCAAACCACACAAAAAGAAACCGTATATAGCCACGAATGCACAAGCTGCGGCGCTCCCTACACCGACACCACTAATGAGGTATGCCCCTATTGCCAAGCACCCGTTCTTGATTTTAACAAAAATTGGGTACTCACTGCTTTTAAGACTGCTTAAAATTAACTAAATTTAAGGTTTTTTTTGATTGAAAATTCCATAAAGAAAATACATTTGTACTTCCATTCATTTTTTTGATAAGTACTATGAAAAAAAAACTATTTATCTGCTTAGCCGGCTTATTCGTTTTTACGGCTGCTGCACAAAGAGATTCCATCTTGAATAACAAGATGAACACCTTAAAAAAAACAGGGCAGTTAAACGGCGGCGAAGGTTACTACAACCCCAATGGCGGCACTCCCCTTGTTATTACCATGCCCCCTAAAGCAAGTAGAAGAAACGGGGGTAACAACCAAGTGATGTCTTCTACCAGTTGCAACTGCTGGATACCACGCGATATTACCTTTAGCGTAGTGCCTTTTAATGGTAGCGGCGGTAGCGGTGGCCCCGGAATGCCCCCCAACTACGCCAACGACGATTGGAGTACCGTAGGTATCGCACTGCCCTTTAACTTTTGCTTATACGGAACTACCGTAGGCAATGCCGGCGACTCTTTATATATCAATAACAACGGAAATCTTACCTTTGGCACCCCTTTTTGGACTTATTCCGGAGCCTCTTTTCCTTGTACCGCAGGCGGTAGCACACCCGGCGCGTGCTTAGCTCCTTTTTGGGGCGATGTAGAAACGACAAACCCCGGTAGCGGCTTTGTATATTATCAACTAACGCCTACGCATCTTATTGTACAGTGGGATAGCGTAGATTGCTATCAAATGGGCGGCGGAGCTAATGCCAACTTGCACAACACCTTTCAAATTATCATTACCAACGGCAGCGACCCTATTTTACCACCCGGCAACAACGTATCTTTTTGTTATGGCACCATGCAGTGGACAACCGGCGATGCCTCAAGTCCTTCTCCTTCGGGTAGCGGGTTTGGAGGCCCCTACCCTGCTACCGTCGGCATCAACAAAGGCGATGGCTCTACCTACGTGCAGGTAAGTCGTTTTAATGCTGCTAATGCCACCTACACCAACCCGGCGGGTACACCGCCCAGCGGCGTGTATTGGCTCAACAACAAATCGTTTTTCTTTAATGCCTGCGCATCAGGCAGTAACATCCCTCCGGTTTGTACATCGGGTATTTCTCCTTGCGGTATGGATACCCTCACCATTTGCTCGGTAGGCGATAGCATGACCAAACAAGTAAACTTTATAGGCCCCGAACCCACACAACAAGTAACCGTGGCTATATCATCATCTAACCTTCCTCCTTCGGCATTATCGGTAGTATCTGCTACGCCCGGCACCACAGGCTCTTTAACCTTTATGATAACCAGCGGGGGCTTATCAGCAGGCAGCACTTATAGCGTAAATATAACCGCCACCGACAATGGCACGCCCGCTGCCAGCACTACCATTACCTATATCATACGGATATTAAATACGGCCTTACCCAGTCCTAATATTAGCGTAACTCCCTCGGTAACATGCGGCAGCACACCTCCTGAAACCGTAACTCTAAATAATGCCAGCAGCTACGATAGTTATACATGGAGCAGCGGGCAAACCACCCCTTCTTTTACTACCAGCACTTCGGGTGTTGTGCAAGTTACCGTTACTAAAAACGGCTGCTCAAAAACAGGTGCTGCTACGGTTGTGTTTTATCCCCAGCCCAGCATCAGCTTAGGAGGAATCTTGTCATACTGCCCTCCTTCTACCAACACTACTATTTTTGTAACACAGCCCGTTACAGGCGGAACAGCCCCTTTTAGTTACAACTGGAGCAATGGAGCTACCACCTATTCTACCCAAGTAACCGGCGGAAGCTATAGTGTAACCGTAACCGATGCACATGGTTGTACTGCCTCAGGCACCACTACCGTAATAGCTAATGGCGTTCCTACTTTAAGTATTAGTGCTATTGGAAGTCTATGCGCCGGGGTAGATACTCTGGTGTCTTCCGTAACTACGGCCACCAGCTACACATGGGCAGGCGGAGCCGGCATCGGTTCAGGCCCTACTTACACAGTAGCTGCTGCGGGCGTTTACACCTTAGCGCTTACCATAAACAGTTGTACTACTATGGCCACCTACTCCTTAGCGCCTCCTATACAGCCTACCCTAACCGTGCGCGATACCAGTGTATGCAAAGGCACTTTAGTAACCATCACCCCAATAGTCAGTCCGCCCAGCACGTATTCGTATGCCTGGTATAATGCAGCTAACGGCTTAATGGGTTCGGGCACTACTTTTAGTGTAGATTCAGCCGGAGTGTTTCATCTTACGGTTACCAACAACAATACCCGTTGCTCAGCTACTCAAACATTTAGCGTAAGCGTGGCACAAAACCCTACGGTAACGGTAACAGGAAATCAAACCTATTGCAAAGGAAAAAGCGATTCTCTTAAAGCGGTTGTAGCCGGAGGTATAGCCCCTTACTCTTACACGTGGTCGCCTACGGGCGGCAGCGGCTCGGGCGCCCTGTATGTGCCCACCCCTCCTCTTAGCTCTTCTAATATGACCTACTCGGTGGTAGTGCTGGATACGAAAGGCTGTACGGCCTCTGGTCAAATTTTATTAAAACAAAGCAATCCTCGTATTTTTGTACCCAACAATTCTATTTGCCCCGGCAAATGCGTCGTGCTTGGAGCCAATGGCTCCGGAACGGCACCCCTTACTTATACATGGACTAATGTGGACGGAAGCATAAAAGCCAACACTAGACGAGATACCGTGTGCATACCGGGCACCTACAGCATCAGCATGACCGATGTATATGGCTGTATGGCCACCGGCACCATAAGCGTGGTATATAACCCGGTACCCAATGCTAATTTTACCTGGGCTCCTACAATGCCCGATATGGGTACTCCGGCCGGCTTCAGCAATACCTCTACCGTAGCCACCGGCAGTATCAGCACCTATAATTGGAGTTTTGGCGATGGATCTTCTACCGATACGTCTTCTGCTATGAACCCTTCTTACACCTACAGTTTAGGTGGCACTTACTCGGTTACCCTGATGGTAAAAAGCGATAAAGGTTGTGTAAGCTCTACCACCGAAACGCTTAGTGTGCAATATGTAATTGTAGCGCCTAACGTTATCACTCCTAACGGCGATGGAATAAACGAATACCTGTCTTTTAAAAATTTAGAATATTACCCAAACAGTACCTTACAAATTTTTAATCGTTGGGGCTTGCGCTTATACCAAAACACCAATTATCAAAACGATTGGACCGGCAAAGAATACAGCGACGGAACGTATTTTTATATTTTGGAAGTACCCAAAAAAGGACAAACGATAAAAAACTTTTTTGAACTTTTAAAAGGGAAATAGTTTGTATTTGTTGTGCGTGCTTTTTAAAATACTTCCTCGTAAGGTAGGGAGTTGTGCCTTGTTGCCTTTGCTCATTGAAACAGCAAAACCAATGGCCATAACCTTGAAAAGCAAATGCAGGATTTATATTTTTTTGCTGACCAAAAACGTGTGTTTTATACTGATGTAAAAAAATAGTACCTTTGAACTGTTTAATACCAACAACATGATAAAAAAAATACTACTAAGCCTGGCTGCCTTATTAACTGCATATAGCAGCAACCAAGCACAAAACCTGTGTTTTAGGCCTGCGGCAACTTATAGTGCAGGAGTGGGCCCTGTGGGCATCTGCTCGGCCGATTTTAATGGCGATGGGCATCCTGATGTGGCAGTAGCTAATAATAATAGTAATAATGTTTCCATTTTATTAGGTTCAGCTGCAGGAACGCTTTCGGCTGCTGTGAATTACTTAGTTGGAGTATTTCCATTCGGAATATGTTCTGCTGATTTTAATGGAGATGGACACCCTGATGTAGCAGTAACTAACTCAAATGACAATAGTGTTTCTATTTTATTAGGCTCGGCTACAGGTACGCTTTCAATATCTGGAAATTATTTAGTTGGAAGTCTTCCGGAGAAAATATGCTCTGCTGATTTTAATAGTGATGGGCACCCTGATGTAGCGGTGGCTAACTATGGCGACAGTAGCGTTTCTATTTTATTAGGAAATGCCGTAGGTGCTTTTTCTGCCGCTGTAAGTTATACAATAGGGGCTGACCCTTATGATATCTGCTGTGCTGACTTTAATAGTGACGGGCATCCAGATGTCGCAATAACTGATGATACCCACACCTACATGTCTATTTTATTTGGATCTGCTACTGGAACTCTATCAACAGCGGTACCTAATGGTACATTCCGCTATAGGAAGATATGTTCTGCCGATTTTAACTCTGATGGGCATCCTGATGTGGCAGCACTTTATAATCCTTTAGCCCCACTTTCTATTTTATTAGGGTCTGCTACGGGCACCTTATCCGTGCAAGCGACCTATAGCCTTATTATGCCTAGCCTTATATGTTCTGCTGATTTTAACATAGATGGCCACCCGGATGTGGCGGTAACTACAGTTAACAACAATGTTTCTATTTTGTTGGGATCTGCAACAGGCGCGCTATCTCTTCCTGAAAACTACAGATTAGGAAATGGTGCGAGTGATATTTGTTCTGCTGATTTTAACAATGATGGATACCCTGATATAGCGGCAGCAATTTCGGATAGTATATCTATTCTATTAAGCAATCCTGTTATACCACACGCGGTTGCTAATCCGGTAATTATTTGTCAAGGAGAAAGCGCTTCTTTATATGCTTCCGGCGCAAACACCTACACGTGGAGTACCGGCGCTGCTACAGCTACTATTAGCGTTACCCCCACGGTAAGCACCACCTATAGTGTGGTGGGTACCAACACAATGGGCTGTTCCAACACGGCTACTGTAAATATAAGTGTAGTGAGCCCACCTACCCCTCAAATATGCGAGGTAACTACCGATAGCGCAAGCCACTACAACTACAATATAGTATTTTGGGAGAACACC
Source organism: Bacteroidota bacterium (assembly GCA_018267475.1). Lineage (GTDB taxonomy): Bacteria > Bacteroidota > Bacteroidia > B-17B0 > Aurantibacillaceae > PALSA-968. The sequence continues at coordinate 12,642 of JAFDYI010000026.1, forward strand.
CAATATCCCGCAGCAGATAGCTTTAAGGTATATCGCTATGATGGTTTAACCAATTCATATATAAGGTTAGCCACCCTAAGCAAAGATAGCAGTCGTTTTGTAGATACACTACGGCATCATGGCAGCCTTAGCGGCACTAACGGAGACCCCAACAGCAGCCCTCAAAAATACGTTATTACACTAAAAGATACCTGCGGCAACGAAAGCGCCAAAAGCCCTTACCATGTTACGGAGTTTTTGCAAAACCAGTACAATGGTAATTTTAATGTAAGCCAATATCAGATAGAGAGCAGTCAAAGCAACCCGGTAACGGGTTACGCCTTATATAGAGATAATAATAATACAGGTGTTTTTGTGCCTATAGCCATAATACCCAGCGGTGCCACCTCTGCCACAGATCCCAGCTACAGCAGCTACCCAAATGCCGCATATAGAGTAGATGTATTGGGCTTTAGCTGTACGGTAGCGGGGCGCTATGCCAACCCCAACCAAGTACAGGCCTTAAAGCAAAAAAGCCATAGCAATTCTACCGCGCGAGTAAGCAGCGGCATTGCTTCTTATGACAATAAAACAGGTTTTAATGTGTACCCAAACCCCGGCAGCGGTATATTTACCATTAGTGCTCAAAAAGAGTTGGGGAGCGTGGAGGTGTATAACCTGCTGAACCAGTTGGTATATAAAATAAACAGCCAGGAAAAACAGATACAGATAGACCTAAGCACTTTTGATAGTGGGGTATATTATTTGCGTAGTCAAAGTGCAGCAGCCAAATTGATAAAACAGTAATTTTTTCTACCGTATTTTTATTTTAAAGAGTTCCATGTTGCTTAATTCCTATAGTGGCAAGAGTGGTAAAAAATAGTTGCGTAAAATATAAAATACACGTATATTTGCATTTGCAAACACACGTATTATGCTAAGTAAATTAACACTAACTGTTGAAAAAGACATTATAGAATTAGCGAAAGTATATGCGCACGAAAAAGGCCGCAGCCTTTCTGACGTAATCGAGAACTATCTTAAAGTTTTGGTGCAAAAAAATCAAGATAAGGAGGAGGTTCCTCCCTCTGTAAAAAAACTGATAGGCTCCATGAAAGCTCCCAAAAATTTTGATTACAAAAAAGAATTTGAGCGCGCTATAACAAAAAAATACACTAAGTAGTTGAAACATTTTTTGCTAGATACGAATGTAGTGATTGATTTTCTTGTAGATAGAAAACCATTTTCGCATTCAGCAGCAAAACTTTTTGGTTTGTCGCACAAAAACAAGGTCAAGCTATATATAACGGCTGTTTCTTACAACGTTATTTATTATCTGTATAGAAAAGACACCACCCATGAGGAGGCAATAAAAACATTGAGAGCCATTGAGCAACTAACCGAAACGATTGATACAACCAACCAAGCCATAAAAAATGCACTCTATTCAGACTTTAAAGACTTTGAAGATGCCGTGCAATACTATACAGCCAAAACAAATAAAAAAATAGATGCTATAGTTACAAGAAATGGCGTTGATTTTAAATTAAGTAAAATACCTGTTTTAACCCCTAATGAAGCCGTTGGAGTAATAGAAAGTATCCGTTAAGAACGCCAGTCCAAACACGATGCGCAGTACCTCATTCAAATATATTTTTTTTATACTAGTGGTAGTAATAAATATATGGGCTCATGGTCAAAATATAGATTCTTTGATGCGTATAGCCGCTAAGCCCGACGCAGATAGCCTGAGCGTGTTCGCTTTAAATAGCTTAAGCACCAAATATCTAAACGAAGGTAATTATTCCGAGGCTATTCTATACGGCAACAAAGCCATAGAGCTATCAAGAAAAATAAAAGACAAAAAAAATTTAATGAAAAGCCTTTTAAATATAGGCGTGTTGTATATAGATAAAGGAGATTATCTGGAGGCTCAAAAAAACTTATTGCAAAGCCTTACTCTATCAGAAGAATTAGGGGCTGAAAAACAAGAGGCCATTATATACAACGAGTTAGGCATTTTAAATTACTCCCTTCATAATTACGACCAAGCGATAAATTACCACACCTTATCCATAAAAATAAGTGATAAAATAAAAAACAACAAAAACAACGTATCTAACTATTTAGGGTTGGGAGATATTTTTTCAGACAAAGGCGATTTTTCTAAAGCGTTGCTTTATTACACAAAGGCGCAGCAAGTGGCAGCAAATATAGGAGATAAGGACAACGTAGCCATTGCATATAATAATATGGGTACTTTGTTTCAGAGTAATAATTTTTTTGAAAAAGCGCTAATCTATTATTTAAAAAGCGCCGAGATACACCAACAAATTGGCAACATAGAAAATGAAGCTATTAGTTATTTAAACATAGCTGCTACGTATATAAAATTAAAAAAATATCAAGAGGCTGAGGTATATTTAAAAAAAGGATATGTGCTGAGCGAGCAAATGGGTGGTAGAGAGTTTTTGCAAGAACTATACCGGATACAGTACGGACTGGATAGCATAAAAAATGATTACAAATCGGTTTTCAAGCACTTTAAACTATACAAAATATATGGAGACAGCATTGAGAATGCCGATGTGTCAAAAAAAATAGTACAAGAGCAAATGCAATATACCTTTGATAAAAAAGAAGCGGCAGATAAAGTAATTCGGGATAAAAAAGAGCTTCTTGATGCGCAAGAGAAAAAGAGGCAACGCCTTATTATGTGGTTTATTATAGTCGCCGGAATAGGAGCATCTATAGCCGCTTTGCTTATTTTTAGAAGCTTACAACTCAATAAAAAGAAAAATAAAATAATCGAACTGCAAAAAACAGAGGTAGAGCAAAAAAACACGGAAATAGAGCGTAAACAAAAAGAAATAGTAGATTCTATAACTTATGCTAAACGCATACAAACATCTATCTTGCCCCCTTTAGAGGATATAAAACAGGCAATACCCAACTCTTTTATTTTATTTAAACCAAAAGATATTGTAAGCGGAGATTTTTATTGGTTCAATAAAAAAAATAATTATTTTTTTCTTGCCGCGGCCGATTGCACAGGACACGGCGTTCCTGGTGCTTTTATGAGCATGCTTAATATGGAAAAACTTACCGAAGCATTAGAAAGCACCGATACGCCCGGAGAAATTTTGAGCTTAGTAAACATAGGTTTAAAAAAAGCGCTACGGCAGTCGGATAAAGAAGGGGCTAGCCGAGACGGAATGGATATAGCTCTTTTAAAGATAGATACTGCATTAAACCACATACAGTATGCCGGAGCTAACAGGCCGTTGTGGCTTATAAGAAAAAATACAAATATGGTGGAGGAAACCAAAGCCACAAAAGTAGCGATTGGCGGTTTAACCGAAGATGCGCAACGTTTTGAGGAACATTCTTTTTATTTGCAAAAAGGGGATACCATTTATATATGCAGCGATGGTTATGCCGACCAGTTTGGGAAAAATGATAAAAAACTAATGACAAAAAAATTTAAAGAAGAGTTGTTGTCCATTCAGCACCTTTCTATAGAAGAACAAAAAAAACACCTAAACGATTTTATAGATGATTGGAAGCAAGGCACAGAGCAAACCGATGATATACTAGTGATAGGGTTTCGGTGCTAATACTCGCATAGAACTTTTATCATGGTGTAAAATACTAGGCCTTTTAGGAGTCAATATGGGCTTTGTTTTTTTAACAGTGCATACAAGCAACTTGGGAAAAAGCGCTTGATATATACACTCCATATTTCTTTTCTTCCTATCAGTATTTCGTGTTTTTTAGTTTTAATAGCCATAAGAATTTCTTGAGCACAATCTTGAGCACTCATAGCGTGGATATGCGTTGGATCCATTTGTTTATGCGTGCTGCCATCAGCCAATATAGCTTGTTGCGAGATGTTGGTTTTTATTTTACCGGGGCACACCAACAATACCGATATATGATTTTTTTCTTCTTCCAAACGCAACGATTCGAAATAACCGTGCAACGCATGTTTGGCGGCCGAGTAGGTGGAGCGCAAATAAAAACCAAATTTACCCGCAATGCTGCTAACTACCACTAAGTGGCCGCCGCCTTGTTTTTGCATAACAGGCAATACGGCTTTTGCTAAAGCTACTTGCGCAAAATAGTTTATTTCAAAAAGGCTACGCTCTACGTGCGGCTGTGTGGCAGCAGCGCTTGAGCGTTGGCTCATGCCTCCGTTGTTTATTAAAATATCAACGCGTCCAAATTTTTGTACTATTTCCGCAACGTAGGCATCGGCTTTTGAGGTATTGGATAAATCAAAAGGCAACACTAAAAACGCATCTTCTTTTAATAGTGCTTGCTGGGCTATTTCTTTCAGTTTAGATTCATTGCGTGCCGATAAAACAATATAAGCACCTTGTTGAGCTAATGCAAAAACAAGAGCCTCTCCAATTCCTGAAGAGGCTCCGGTTATCCAAACCACTTTTTTTGAAAAAAACATATTATGCAAAATCTTCTACTTCAACATTTTTCTTTTCAAGCACCTCATCATAAAATTGATTGTATGCTTGCATGTATTCGGTTTCGTTTTTGTATGAAAGAATGGGTTTCCCTATTTTTTTTGCGTATTTTATTAAATCAGGGTTTATTTTTTCGCTGCCTATAATAATGCCATCGCTGTAATCCATAGCTATTTTGCAAACACTGGCGTGAGTAGGATCTGCAGCGTGTTTTACATCTTTAGCGGTTACGCCTTCTGCAACTAATTTAGCGGTAAGCCCTTTATCTAAAGCCCCTTTAAATTCATCTTCATATAATGAAAACACCACCTTGGTATCAACAAACATGGGGTTATCGCTAAATACTTTTTTTATAAGTACCGGCATAAAACCCGTAAACCAACCTTGGCAGTGAATAATATCCGGCTGCCAGCCTAGTTTTTTAATGGTTTCTATTACACCGCGCACAAAAAAGATGGCTCGCTCGTCGTTATCATCAAAATTTCTTCCTTTTTCATCTTTTAGCGCGTGCTTGCGACTAAAAAAATCATCGTTATCGATAAAATACACCTGCATACGAGCCGACTGTATAGAAGCTACTTTGATGATGAGCGGATGGTCGCTATCGTTTATAATAAGATTCATACCGCTTAGCCGAATCACTTCATGCAAAGAGTGCCGGCGCTCGTTAATATGCCCATAGCGGGGCGTAAACACGCGGATTTCTCGGCCTTTTTCTTGTACCGATTGAGGCAAGTGGCGGGCAATTTTGCTGATGTGAGTTTCTTCTACGTAAGGAAAAATTTCTTGAGATACGAACAGGACTTTAGTCTTTTTTTTACTCATATTATAGTTGGGTTGAGTTTGCGTACCACAAAATTAAGAAAAAAATATCAATTATCAAAGTCTTATTTTAGATTTGCTCTTTTTTAGGCATGATTATTTGCAAAACCATAGCAGAAGTACTGTTTTTTAAACAATCTTTAACAGAAAAAAAACGCACTATCGGCTTTGTTCCTACTATGGGAGCCTTGCATAAAGGGCACCTTTCTTTGATAGAAGCCAGTAAAAAACAGTGCGGCACCACCGTGTGCAGTATTTTTGTAAACCCCACTCAGTTTAATGATAAAAACGATTTGGCTCGCTACCCACGCACGCCCCAAGCCGATATAAAATTGTTGGAAGAAGCGGCTTGCGACATGTTGTTTATGCCCTCGATTGAAGAAATATATCCGCAACCCGATACGCGCGTTTTTTCCTTTGCCCCTATTGATGAGGTATTAGATGGGCTTCATCGCCCGGGGCACTTTAATGGAGTGGCGCAAGTAGTAAGCACTTTGTTTGATATAGTGCAGCCCCATCAAGCCTTTTTTGGATTAAAAGATTTTCAACAAGTGCTTATTATACAGGCTTTGGTAAAGCAGTTGCACTTACCGGTTCAAATTGTGCCTTGCCCTATTTTGCGCGAGCCTGATGGCTTGGCCATGAGCAGTCGCAACGCTTTGCTAAACACCGAGGAGCGCAAAGCCGCTGCGCTTATCCCTAAATTGATGCAAGAAGCCAAAGAATTAAGTAAAGCCATGCCCTTAGCAGAAATAGAAAAAAAGCTGATAGAAAAAGTGAAAAAAGAGCCGCTGCTAAATCCCGAATACCTTCTTTTTTGCGATGCCCAAACCTTGCAGCCGGTAAACGATATCATCAATAAAAAAGTAATTTGCTTAATCGCTGTTTATTCAGGAAAAATACGCTTGATAGACAATATCGTGCTGTCCTGATTTTAAGTAGGTATATGAAAGTCTATTGTTGGCACAGCGTGTAAAATACTTCCGGAAAAAAAGAGCATTTGTACAAGCCCCAATTAGTATTATATTTGCGCCAACTTTTATTAAAAAAGATGAAACGAATTTTTTTAGCATTTGGCTTGTGCACCTTGTTATCGTGTCAAAATCAAACCAGCGACAAGGTAGATGGCTCGGTAGTGCATTTTTCTGAAACGGCCAATGGCAACGCAGATAAAAGCGATTTACCCGTTATTAGATTTGAAGAGGGCACCTACGATTTTGGAAAAATTATTCAAGGCGAAAAAGTATCACACACGTTTCATTTTACTAATCAAGGCAAATCAAACCTTATTATTACCTCGGCTAAAGCCAGTTGCGGCTGCACCGTAGCCGAGCCTACCAGAGACCCCGTAAAACCAGGAGAAAAAGGCGTAATTGATGTAGTATTTGACAGCAACGGCAAATCGGGTATGATAAACAAAAGCATTAGCGTAGTTACCAACTGCGAGCCCAACACTACCTTTATTACCATTACCGGAACCGTTATTACCCCCGATGACTCTAAAGAAGAAAAATAAATAATAACCACAACCCATATCTGTATGAACACTCTTTTATTACAAGCAAGCAGCGGCAGCCCCGCCATCATGAACATCGTAACCATTGGATTGGTTATTGTAGTGTTTTATTTTTTCATGATTCGTCCTCAAATGAAAAAACAAAAAGAAGCAAAAAAATTTATGGAAAACATAAAAAAAGGTGATAAAGTAGTAACCATTGGTGGCATTCACGGAAAAATTTCGGAAGTAAACGACTCAACCTTTATCATAGAAGTAGAAGGGGGCAATCGCCTTAAAATATCTAAAGCGGCCGTGTCTATGGACAACAGCGTAAGCCTGAACACCGAAACAAAATAATTTTGTGCTTTGGTACACAAGCCTACAAGCACCACCCTGCCTCTTCTTTCTCGCCGAAAGGTTTTTTCTTTTTTTATCTGCTTATGTATTGCTACTTTTTTGTGGTTTGTAAACGCCCTGAATAGAAGCTACACGCATACCGTAGCCATTCCGGTAAAGTACGAACACCTACCCTTAGGAAAACGCACCATAAATAAATTGCCTCGCTATATTATGGCCGATATAAAAACAAGCGGCGCCAAATTGCTGATGTTGCTTCTAAAAAAATCGATTGCCGAAATAACTATTGATGTACACCATATCGCAAAAAAAAACAAAGCCACCAGCACCACCGCCTTAATAGGGAATTTATCTAAACTACTTAATACCGATGTAGAACTCATAAAAGTGCGCCCCGATAGCCTGCATTTTACATTTGGAAAAATATATACCAAAAAAGTAGCCTTAAAACCCGTAATACAAATAAACTACAACATACCAACCGGCGTTTTTAAACAAGTAAAAATAACGCCTCAATACATCACCATAAGCGCAGATAGCCTCACCCTATCCAAAATAGACACTCTTTGCACCGAAAAATTAGTGCTAAACACCTTTAATCAACACGTAGAACAACTAATAAATATAGAGATACCCGAAGATGAGGAAGACCTGCTTACGCTATCTCAATACAAGGCCATGCTGCACATCAACCTAGATGAATACGCTAAAAAAACAATAGAAATTCCGATACAGGTAGCAAACACCTTTTACAAAGGAACAGTAAAAATATTCCCATCTACGGTGCAGGTAACCGTGCACGCCCCTTACGCGCTATTTGATAGCATAACCCCCGCTACCATAAAAGCGTTTATAGAGCTAAAAAAGGGATACTCCGGCAATGAAAAAATACCGGTACGCATATCGGCTTCCATCAACGATTGTAAAATTACAGAAGTACTTCCTCAAAAAGTAGAATACATCATTCGTAAACCCTAATACAAGAGCAACCTGTTTTTTAGGTGCTAATTTTAGGCCTTCGCCTAATTTATTTCATAGCATCAACGAAATGATTACTTTTATCCCTTTTGAAAAAGGCTTTTTTTATATCCTTACTGCTGGGCAGCGCTATAATAAGCAAAGCGCAACAATATCCTTTTTGGACTCAGTACCACACCAGCCTGATTATGATGAACCCCGCCGCAGCCGGCACTCGGCAAGATATTAGAGCCGGTATGGATTATCGCTATCAATGGGCCGGCATGAACGGCGGCCCCAGAACCATGAGTGCCTACGCCGACGGTAAATTATTTAAAGAAAAACTAGGCTTAGGTGCTTTTGTTTTTCAAGATAAAATAGGCGTTTTTTCGGCTACCAGCATTGCCTTGGCTGCTGCCTACCGCATTAAATTTCCAGACCTGGCCCTTTCTTTTGGGCTTAACGGCAACTACAACATACAAGGCGTTGATGCCTCGCAACTTACCTACCAAAACACACAAGATGAAGCCATGCTAAACCTACTAGCTACGCCAAAGGCAAGGGTTTTTAATATCGCCGGCGGCGTAATGCTGTACAACGATAGGTTTCGTATCGCTATTTCGGTAAATAACTTAGCAGCCTCTAAATACAAATACTACGCTTCCTATTCGCCGTACCAAAAAGGACAGTTTACTACCGTGCCTCACTTTTGTGTATCGTTAGGATATAATTGGAACGCCAATCAAAACTTTTTATGGGAAAACAATTTTATGGCCGTATTGGTTTCCGGAGTGCCTATTTTAATTGATTACTACTTGCGCTTGCACATTAAACATTCTTTTTTTGTAGGCGCAGGCATTCGAGCCAGCGTAGCCCTGGAAGCCCAACTGGGTTGGACCTTTCAAAACATAGGACAAATTAGCTACGCGTACGATTACAATACCAACCCACTAGGAGGGTTAAATGGAGGCAGTCATGAAATAAAATTGATTTTCTTTTATCAAAAAAACAGAGGCAAAAGGCGCGGGAAAAGCGTGGGCGAATTTTTGCATCAAAAATATCAATATATGTTGTAAGTCATGGCAGGTAACACGTTTGGACATATTTTTAAATTAAGCACCTTTGGCGAATCGCATGGAGAGGCTATTGGCGGCATGATAGATGGTTGCCCCGCAGGGCTGAAGATAGACCTTACCTTTATTCAAAACGAACTAAACAGGCGCCGGCCCGGACAATCAAAGATTACTACCCAGCGTAAAGAAGAAGATAGCATACGCTTTTTGTCCGGCATTTTTGAAGGAAAAAGCACGGGAGCTCCAATCGGTTTTATTATTGAAAACAACAATCCAAAAAGCAGCGACTACCAATACATAAAAGAAGCATACCGCCCCTCGCATGCGGATTACACATACGAAAAAAAATACGGCCTGCGCGATTACAGAGGCGGCGGGCGGGCTTCGGCACGCGAAACGGCTTGTCGTGTGGTGGGCGGCGCCATAGCCAAGCTTTTGTTGCAACAACACCAAATAAAAATACACGCTTACACGGATCAAGTACACCACATAAAACTAGAACAACCTTTTAGCAACACCAACTTTGCAGAGATAGAAAAAAACGCCATTCGTTGCCCCGATAAAAAAACAGCCGAAAAAATGATAGCGCTTATAGAAAAAGTGCGCAAAAGCGGCGATACGGTAGGCGGCGTCATTGCCTGTGTTATTCAGCAAGTACCCATAGGCTTGGGCGAGCCCGTTTTTGATAAACTACATGCCCAGCTGGGAAAAGCCATGCTAAGCATTAATGCCGCCAAAGGTTTTGAATACGGCACCGGCTTTGACTCGGCGTACTTTACAGGCTCTGAACTAAACGATACTTTCATCAAACAGAAAGGAAAAATAAAAACAAAACATAACAACAGCGGCGGCATACAAGGCGGCATCAGCAACGGAGAAGATATTTATTTTAAAGTAGCCTTTAAGCCTGTAGCAACCCTTATGAAAGAGCAACAAACCGTAAACCACAAAGGAGAAACCGTGATACTAAAACCACAAGGCCGGCACGACCCCTGCGTACTACCACGTGCTGTACCTATAGTAGAGGCTATGGCAGCCCTTGTATTAGCCGATTTTTTATTGTTAAGCAGAACCACTTCTGTAAAATAAAAAGAAACACAGAAACACCGCTTTATTTGTTTAAAACACGGGTGTATTTTGCTTTTAGCTTTAAAAAATAACGTTCGAAAAAATAGTGCAAAATACTAGCCCAAACAAGAGTGCATAAAGTTACCATACAGGGAGCCAATATATTTGCCTTGAAGCCGCCAACATTCGCATTTCCTTTTATAAAATTTCGTAGCACAAAACCAACCATAGGTATATGTACCAAATACATAGCATAGGATACGTTACCCAAATAGCGAGTAACAGTCGGTTTTATGGTAATCATTTGTTTTTTTTGAACAGCCACACCTACCAAATAAGCACCCAATAAGCCGCAGCTAATTAAAAAAACAGGCAAGCTGTATGAAGAAGGATGAAACCTATTAAACACATAAAAACCTCCGAATATAAAAACCAAAATTTGTATGGTAGGAGAAAACAAAAACCCTCTTTCTTCTTTCGCTATTTTTTGAAAAAAACAGGCCATCAAGGCCCCTATTCCAAAAAAGTAAAAATAACTGGTGCTCATAAAATAAGCTGTATTGTAACCACTGGCAGAGGGTATTTTACTAAAAATAAGCCATGATAAAAAGCCCAATATGATAAACAAAAAAGCAATACTCCGTATGTTTTTTTTGAATAAAAAAAGAAAAAAAGGAAGCAGTAAATAAATATGCTCCTCGATACAAACCGACCACAAAATAGTGTAGGTTTTGCTTACCTGCTCGCATATTAACTGGTAATTGACGCTAAAACTACACGCATACAATAGATTTGTTTTTATGGTAGAAAATGAAACGTGCTCTTTTAACGGGAAAACAATAATTCCTAAAAAAACAGCAAGAAAAAAAAGAGGCCAAATACGGATCATACGCCTCATGTAAAAATTTTTTAAATGGTAACTGCCCTTTTTTATTTCTTGAAGCAAAATAAGCGAAATGAGAAAACCGCTGATGATAAAAAACACATCTAAAAAAAAGGCACCGGAAACGGCGTGTAACCCGTTTTTTACAAACCCTTTTTTGCTAAGAGAAAGCCAGGTGTGATGAAAAATAACACCGGTAGCACAAATAAAACGCAAGGTATCAAGCCCCGGAAAATATCCTACCGAGTTGGCTTGTAGTGTTGGTCGCTGGTTCGCTGGTTCGCTGGTTCGCTGGTTCGCTGGTTCGCTGGTTCGCTGGTTCGCTGGTTCGCTGGTTCGCTGGTTCGCTGGTTCGCTGGTTTCATATTAAAAAATCAAAGTTACAAAAAAACCAATAAAAAACATAAAAAAATACGATATTTACGCCCAAACAAAATATATTTATGGATATTCTTTTAGAAATTTTAAAGCTGTTAATTCCTTCGGGGGCTGTATTTGCCGCTACTTATTTTATCATCAAAAAATTTAGCGACAGCGAACAAAAAAGGCGCGATTACGAACTACGAAAAGCCATGCTAAGCATGACCACCCCCATTCGCCTGCAAGCCTACGAGCGTATTATCATTTTTTTAGAACGCATAGAGCCTACCACCTTAGTACTACGTACCAACAAAGCAGGCATGAACGCCCCCATGCTTTATACGGAACTTATAAAAGCCGTAAAAACAGAATACGAACACAACATATCGCAACAAATATATGTAAGCGCCAACGCCTGGCACTTGGTAAAAACAGCTAAAGAAGAAACCCTAAAGCTCATCAATATATCCATATCCAAAGTACCTGATAATGCTAAAGCGCAAGACCTGGCGCAAATTATTTTACAGATAGCATCGGGCGTAGAAAAAACACCCACCCAAATTTCCATCGATTTTTTGAAAAAAGAAGTAGCCCAGCATTTTTAAAAAATGGAAAAACTGTTTGCTGATTTTAAACAAGTAAGCGCACAAGAGTGGAAAAATCAAATTGTAAAAGATTTGAAAGGAATTGCTTTTGATACCTTGGTATGGAAAAAAAACGAACACACTCACATACAACCTTTTTATACTCATGAAGATGTTTTGCAAAAAACAACCCCTATTTTTGAACACAGTAGCTGGGACGTGTGCGAATACATTAGCGTTGGCGATGAAAAAAAAGCAAACCAACAAGCCCTTAAAGCCTTAGAAGGAGGGGCTAGCGGCTTGGTATTTTACATCAACAAAAAAATAAATACCAAAGAGCTGGTACAAAACATTTCGTTAGAGCATATTTATACCCAATTTGTAATAAACCACAAAGCCTTGCATTTGTTAGAAGATTTAAAAGACTTTTACGGTAAAAAAAACACGCACGACCAAAAAGTAAAATGTTTTATTTGTTTTGATTTTTTATATGAGCGCGCTTCCTCCGGTGCCTGGCAAGGCAATAAAGAACAAGAAGAACAGATACTGGCTTCTTTACCAAGCATAAACGTACAAGCACATCTATATCAAGAAGCAGGTGCCCACACCGTTACGGAGCTGGCTTTAGCCTTAGCACACACCAACGAATACATACATCTTCTATCCGAAAAAAATACCTTACAAGGCAAAACGATACACCTTACTTTTTCTGTAGGCTCCGATTTTTTTAGCGAGATAGCCAAGTTGCGTGCTTTTAGAAAGATATTAGCGCTATTGCAAAAGCAGTATGAGATAAACCTGCCCTTGCATTTGCATGCGCAAACAGCCCGCTGGAATAAAAGCCCCTTAGATGCCTACAACAACATGCTGCGCACTACTACCGAAGCTATGAGCGCCGTACTGGGGGGCTGCGATAGTTTGCTGGTGCTGCCTTACAACCAAACGTTTGCCCAAGCTACCGATTTTAGTTATCGCATGGCCTTAAACCAACAGCATATTTTAAAAGACGAAAGTTATTTAGACAAGGTGGCCGATATAGGAGCGGGCTCGTACTATATAGAGCATTACACCAACGAGTTAGCTCAAAAAGCCTGGGATTTTTTTAAAGAAATAGAACAGAAAGGCGGCTACATCGCTTGTTTAGAAAGTGGTTTTATACAAAAGCAAATACAAGCAGAAGCAGAACTTCTAAAAACGTCTTTTAACGAAGGGAAAACCGTTTTGGTAGGTGTTAATAAATATCAGAATAAAAGCGAGGAAAACGCGCAAAACAAAAAAACCAAAACACATACAACGTCGCCAAACGAGAAAGCTATTTCCGCTATTTGCCTGGGCGATTTATAGAAAAAATCAGCAACCGGTTTCTATTTTTTGTACTCTATCCAAATGCCTTCCCCCCTCAAAAGAAGCTTGTAAAAAAGCATCGATACACTGTATGGCTTCGCTTTCGTTTATAAAACGGGCAGGCAAGGATATAATGTTTGCATTGTTGTGTTGCTTGGCTAAGGCTGCCACTTCGCGGTTCCAACACAAGGCAGCCCGAACGCCTTTGTGCTTGTTGGCGGTAATATTTACCCCGTTTCCGCTTCCGCAAATAAGAATACCAAAGGCTTTTTCACCTTCGGCTACCTTGGCTGCTACTTGGTGCGCGTAGTCGGGGTAGTCGGCGCGCTCGGCACTATAGCAACCGCAATCGTGCACCGCATATCCCTTTTCTGTCAAGTATTTTTTTGTTTTTTCTTTTAGCTCAAAGCCGGCGTGGTCGCTCCCTATATATAAATTCATACTTTTTTAGTTTTGTTTTTTAATAGTTTTTTCTATCCATAAATGCCATTTTATGAGCGTATTATTTGTTTGCAAATATACTTGATTTGATATTAAAAGCTATTTTTATAAAGTCTCTTATTTTACTTTTTTTAATTGCTTTTGTCTGATGAAAAATGTGTCTATATAAAGCGCACCCCCTTCTATTTCAATCCTTAAAAACACATCTTGCAAAAAATCTATTTGCACATTAAAGACATTTGTCTTATATTTGTGGACAATTATCTTAAACTAAAGCTATGACCGCAATAAGAAACACCAATATAGAGGCTCAATTAGACAAAGGAATAAACTCCTTCTTGAAAAAGCCTGAATTAAAAAAAACGTATTCCGGCTCTAAGGTCAAGAAAAATATAAATTACACCGAGTTTCTTAACGATAAAATGCTCTTAAGCGCGGCTATTCGAGTGGGAATTCCACAATCTTTGTTTAAAATTATTCAACACTATGCTCCTTTTTCAGAAAACGATTGGGCAACCTTTTTAGATATTTCTACCAAGTCGTTACATAGATATAAGGTAGAAAAAGAGCATTATTTTAAACCTATTCATTCAGAAAAGATTATTGAAATGGCCGAAGTAACTAAAGTTGGTTTAGATGTTTTTGGAGGTATGGAAAAGCTGAAACTTTGGTTAAATACCCCAAGCTACGCTTTAGGAAACCAAAAGCCCATTGAACTGCTAAAAGATTCTTATGGAAAAGAATTGGTGCTAAGCGAATTAACAAGAATTGATTACGGTATTCTTGTATAGCATGAAGGTATTCCGATTATTTAGAGCAAAACACAAAAACCCACTTTCAGCAAGCGGAGCCTCTATAAAAGGGGCGCGATGGAATTCTATTGGCATAGAGCTTCTTTATACAGCCGGCAATCGTTCTTTGGCAATGGCTGAAGTTGCCGTTCATCTTACCTTAGCTACCTTACCCATCGACTATATGATGGCTGTAATTTATATTCCCGATGATATTGCCATTCAAGAAGTGGACATATCTAAATTGCCACCCAACTGGAGAAATTTTCCACATACTGCATCTACGCAAAAATGGGGAGATGATTTTGTTAAGAAAAGCAAGTATTGTGTTTTAAAAATACCCTCTGCCGTAACAAAAGGAGACTACAATTACCTTATTAATCCCAAACATAAAGATTTTGCTAAAATAAAAGTTTTAGAAACAGATAAATTTCCGTTTGATAACAGAATTTTCAAAGGCGGAATCAAATAACAAATTTATTTTTTTAATCGTTACTAAATTGTTTAGCATATCCAATCACTTTACAATTAGTTTTTAATCAGCGGTTCGTTTGTTTTAAAGGATAGATCATGGTAATTTTTGTGTTACCATTTCGTTCTATACCAAAGAAAACGTTACTAGATAATGCAAAAAATGGTTATAGTTTGGCCTGCCTGCATATACATTGTTTTTTCGTTCCCCTCACAGCCGGCCTCCCTTATTTTTTATAGCGCTAAGGCTTTCTTCTGCGGCAATAATTATTTGTTGCCGTTTTATACAAAAAAACAGTACTTTTAGCCTTTGGTTTATGCGTTTCTTTTTAAGAAATATCCTACTTGCCTGTGTGCTTTTGCCTCTTGCAGCAAAAAGTCAGTTTTATTATGGCATGACACAGGAATTTGGAAAAAGCCGCGTGCAGTATCAACCTTTTTATTGGACCTACTACAACTATGATAAGTACCAAGTATTTTTTTACGAAGGGTGTAAAGAAATTGCCAAATACGTAGCCTATCGTACCGACTATCACATAAAAGATTTGCAACGCAAGTTAGACTATCAACTGGACAACAAATTGCAGGTGCTGGTATATAGCAATATGGGCGACTTTAGGCAAACCAACTTAGGCTTAGCTACCGATGCCATAACCAATACCGGCGGCACCATTAACTTATTAGACACCAAGCTAAGCGTATATTTTAATGGCAGCCTGGCTGAGCTTGACAAGCAGATACGAGCCGGCATAGCCGATGCCATGGTAGATGAAATTTTATATGGCGGCAGAGCGTCGAGCCGCGTAAAAAGTTCGTTTATAAACATACCCGCCTGGTACCGCACCGGGTTAATTGCCTACCTGTCTGAAGGTTGGAACACCGATGTGGACAATATGGTTAGCGATGGCATTACCTTTGACAGGTATCAAAAACTAAACCGCCTAAACGAAAAAGAAGCCGCCGTGGTAGGGCACGGCCTGTGGCAACACATTGCCGAATCGTACGGAGAATCCAGCATATCCAATATTTTATACATGACCAAAGTATCGCGCAACATCGATAACGCCTTTCTATTTGTAGTAGGCAGCAGTACCGAGGGCTTGTTGTACGAGTGGATAGACGCGCGCCAGCGCAACGCTTCAAAAAGAGACAGCACTCAAACATTTCCGGAGCAAGACCCCGTATTGATGAAACCCAAATGGTATAGAGAATACTATCAAGCAAAAATATCGCCCAACGGAAACGAGCTGCTGTACGTACGCAATGAAATGACACAATACCGCGTGTATCTGCGCGACTTAACTACCAACAAAGAAAAACGCATCGTAAAATGGGGGCCGAAAATAGACCGACTAAACGACCTTACCTACCCCCTAATTGCATGGCACCCAAGCGGGCAAGCCTTTGCTATCATTCACGAAAAAAAAGGCATCATCTACCTATCCATGTACAACCTGCAAGATAAAAACAGTGTGAACAAACCCATTACCGGCATTGAGAAAATACGCTCTTTTTCGTACAGCCCCGATGGAAAAAAAATAGTGATGAGCGCTACCAAAAAGGGAAAAGGACAAAGCGATATTTTTGTGTATCAAATAAACGCAGGCGGCTTAGAACAAATTACCAATGATGTGTGGGACGACGACCAGCCCTGCTTTATCAATAAAGGAAAAATGATAGCCTTTGCCTCTAACAGAATGCAAGATACCATAAAAAGCAGCGAAGACGGAAGGTTTGATTTCCCTCAATCTAAATTTAAAAATATATTTTTATTTGACTATAAAACCAAATCAAAAATTTTATACCGAGTAAGCGACACTAAAAACATTCAAGAAAGCGAGCCCAGCGATTTTTACAATGGATACTTTACCTACCTAAGCGACCAAAACGGAATTAAAAACCGCTTTGTAGCCAAGCTAGACAGCACCATATCCTTTGTAGATACTACCGAACATTACAGATACACCTTTCATGCGCACCCCATCAGCAATTACAAAACCAATATACTGGAACAAGATGTAAGCCTAAAAGCCAATAAAATGGTAGAAACTTTTTATGTAAACGGCTTGCAATACCTGTATGTAAGCCCCATTCATAAAGAAGATGTAACTAAAAATGCCGAACTGAAAAACACCTACTTTCGCAAAGCACAAAACTACGCCGCCAAAATAAAAGCAAGCGCACCGCAAGAACCCAAACCTCAAGCCGCCCCCAAGCAAGAACCCGAACCCTATCTGCCTCAACAACCTATAGGCTCTAACAATGTAGATATAAACAACTACTCTTTTCACAACAACAATAATACACAAAACAAAAGCAGTGCCAAGCCCAAAACCAACAGTGTAGCGCCATTACCTTCTAACAGCAGCATAGCCGCTTCGGCCTCTCAAAAAATAAACGATGGTTTTTTTCCGCAACAAAAAAACTATTACGTCAATTTCTCTATTGACCAAACCAATACTACCCTTATCGATAATCAGTTTTTAGGACAATCGTATCAAAAATTTACAGGCTACTACGTGAACCCGGGTTTGGGCAGCTTGCTAAAAATAGCCACCAGCGATTTATTTGAAGATTATCGAATTGTGGGAGCCATGCGCTTTGCGTATAGCCTTACCGGAGTAAACCCCGAATTTTTTATCAGTATAGAAAACCGAAAAAAATTGTGGGATAAGCAACTTATTTTGCACCGCCTATCTTTACCCAGCATCAGCGAAAACGGATACACCTTACGCTTGCACACGCATGATGTACAATACAAAATGAGATACCCCATAAACGAAGTATCCAGCATACGAGGAACCATAAGCTATCGCAACGATCGATTTGTTACCACCTCTATTGACGACCAATCTTTAAAAACAGCGAATACCTACGACAACTGGGCCGGCGCAAAACTAGAATATGTGTTTGATAACACCCGTCCAAAAGGATTGAATCTATACAACGGTTGGCGCCTGAAAGTATTTAGCGAATACTACGAAGGTTTTTTATTTACCGGCGATAAAACCCTGCACAGCATGGTAAATGCAGGCTTTGACATCAGGCACTATTTAAAAGTACACCGCAATATCATTTGGGCCAACCGCTTGGCTGGCGCAAGTTCCTGGGGCACCGACCGCATCTGTTATTATTTAGGCGGCGTAGATAACCAGATAGCACCTAAATTTAATACCAACGAACAAATAAAACACCCCGACACCTACGGCTTTCAAACGTTAGCTACCAACATGCGAGGCTTTACACAAAATGCCCGAAATGGAAATAATTTTGCCGTGTTTAATAGCGAATTGCGCGTACCCTTATTTAGCTACTTAGCCAACCATCCGCTACGCTCCGATATTTTAAATAACTTTCAAATCATTCCGTTTGTAGATGTAGGTATGTGCTGGTATGGCACCAACCCTACGAGTGTAGAAAATACAACCAACCAATACACCACCATGCAATATCCCTTTACGGTTATTATTACCGAACCCAAACAAGCCGTTTTAGTAGGTTATGGCTTTGGCTTGCGTACACGCCTGCTGGGCTATTTTGTGCGCCTTGACTTTTCGTGGGGTGTAAACCGATACTCTACTCAAACCCCTAAGGCTATTTATTTTTCTTTGAGCACCGATTTTTAAAATATGAACGAACTAAACCAACATAAAAAACTAACTATGAATGATGTAATAGCATTGCTTATTATTGGAATAGCTGCCGGCATTTTAAGCGGACTGGTAGGCGTGGGAGGCGGCATTATTATTGTACCTGCTTTGGTGTATTTTGTAGGCTTTACACAACAAATGGCGCAAGGTACTTCGCTATCTGTACTCTTGTTGCCAACGGGTATTTTTGCCGTTATCAATTATTATAAAGAAGGATACGTAGATTGGAAAGTGGCGCTCATTATTGCCAGTTCCTTTTTAATAGGTGGTTACTTTGGTTCCAAGCTGGCTGTTACCTTAAACCAATATACTGTAAAAAAAATTTTCGCAGGCTTTGTGGTAGTAGTAGGTCTAAAAATGCTGATTGGAAAATAAGACCTCATGAGCCTGCACACATCCATTAAACAAAAAGCAAAAACCTATTCCCCCTATCTGATACAGGTGCGCCGGCATTTGCATGCACATCCCGAATTGTCGTTTCAAGAAATAAAAACAGCGGCGTATCTATCCGAGCAGTTAAAGAAAAAAAACATAGAGCATCAAACCGGAATTGTAAACACAGGCATTATAGCCCTCATTAAAGGAAAAAATCCGGATAAAAAATGTATATTGATACGCGGCGACTTAGACGCTTTACCTATTGACGAAAAAAACAAGGTTCCGTATCAATCTACGCAAGCCCACGTAATGCACGCCTGCGGCCACGATGTACACAGTACTTGTGTATTAGGGGCTGCTTTTATTTTAAACGAACTAAAAGACCATTTTGAAGGTACAGTAAAAATTATGTTTCAGCCAGGAGAAGAAGTGCTGCCCGGCGGTGCCTCTTTAATGATAGAAGCAGGCGTTTTAGAAAACCCAAAAGTACATGCTGCCTTAGCCTTGCACGTATTTCCTAATTTACAAGCAGGCGAGGTGGGCTTTAAAAGCGGTATGTATATGGCCAGTACCGACGAGATCTATCTAAACATTATTGGAACAGGAGGGCATGCCGCCATGCCTCAAGAGTACAACAATCCTCTTTTAATAGCCTCCGAAATTTTATTAGCCTTAAACAAAGAATTTCCTAACCAAGCAACGCAAAAAATACCCACCGTATTGGCTTTTGGAAAAATAACCGGAAACGGGGCTACCAATGTAATACCCGAGCAAGTAAATATAGAAGGCACCTTTCGTACTATGGATGAAAACTGGCGCCAACAGGCACACCATAAAATAAAAACCATTGTACACCAAGTAGCACAAGAAAAGAAAGCAACGGCACACGTAGAAATAAAACGCGGATACCCCTTTTTAATAAACAACGAAGCTCTTACGCTTCAAACAAAAAAAACAGCACAAGATTATTTAGGAAAAAAGCAAGTATTTGATTTACCTCTGCGCATGACCGCCGAAGATTTTGCCTACATCACACAACAAGTTCCCAGTTGTTTTTTTAGATTAGGTACTAATAATGCAGCCAATGAATTTGCGTCAGGCGTACACACCCCTACTTTTGATATTGATGAGCGAGCTATTGAAACCGGAGCCGGTTTACTGGCTGCTATGGCTCTTACTATTTTAAATGAATAGTACGCTACCGCTCCATACCGATAGAGCCGTTGTCGTTGCAGTAAAGTTGTATGTATTT
This sequence comes from Bacteroidota bacterium, assembly GCA_018267475.1. Taxonomy (GTDB): domain Bacteria; phylum Bacteroidota; class Bacteroidia; order B-17B0; family Aurantibacillaceae; genus PALSA-968. The sequence goes on from JAFDYI010000026.1 coordinate 33,031, forward strand.
TATAGCGATGTCGCTGCCTAGCTGGTCGGCCTTGTTTAGGTCTTCGCAAGCGCCCCTTCTGTCTTTACTGGCCATTTTTATCGCAGCGCGGTTTACATATACCGAAGGGTAATCCATTTTTATTTTAATGCACTTATCAAAATCTTCTAGGGCCGCTATATTTTGTTTTAACCCTCCTTTAGCCGTACCTCTAAAGTTATATGCGATGTAACTTTTGGGGTTTATTTTTACTACTTCATCTAAATCTTTTATAGCCCCGGAAAAGTCGCCTAAATTTATTTTGCTGGCGCCTCGGTATGTAAGTGCCTCTTCGTTTTTAGGATTCCTGTTAAGCAGTGTATCGTATGCTTTTATGGCTCCTTTGTATTGCTTGGTTTCAAATTTGCTTTGCGCCAAGCTGCTATATACCTCATCATCTAAGCGAGCTCCTTTATTATTTTGAATACCAAGCTCTATATTTTTTATGGCATACAAATACTCTTTTTGTTTAAATTTTATTAGGCCTATACCGATGTATGCCTCTGGGTAATTCGGTTTTTCGTATAGAATGTTGTTATACGTTTCTAAGGCTCCTTTTAGGTCTTGCCCAAAGTATCGCAACTCTGCAATAAAGCAAAGAAGCTCCACATCGTGGTCGTTTACTTTTTGTGCCGAATCGTAGTAGCGTTTCGCTAAATCATATTTTTTATTCAGGTAGCACGCTCTACCTAAATACTTTAGCGAACCGGTATTGTCAGGCGCATATTTCATAGACAGCTCTAAGTTTTTTTGCGCCAACGAAAAATCTTTTATCTGCATCTGGCAAAAAGCCATTTTATTGTAAGCTGCTGCATAATCCTTTTTTATTTTCACAGCTTTTTCCAGCACTTTTATGGCTTCTTTGTATTTAGAAGAATCTATTAGTTTAAGCGATGCTTTGTATAAATCTCCGGCGGGGTCTATAGAGCGCGAAGTGTCGGCCTTGCTGCTTTTTTGAGCAAGGCATAGCATATTTGTTAAAAACAAAACAATAAAAAATAGCTTTCGCATAGTTATAAAAGTACTATTTTCGTTTAAAATATAAAAATAAAAATGATGACTCCCATTTTTGTCCTTCTTTTAGTACTAGCGGCAACGCTGTTTTTTACTTCGTTTGTTACCATACAGCAGGGCACCGTAGCTGTAACTACTGTATTTGGCAAATACAAACGCATTTTGCAACCGGGTTTAAATTTAAAAATACCGATTATAGAAAAAGTATTTAAAAAAATATCCGTACAAAATCGCTCGGCCGAAATGGGCTTTCAGGCTGTAACGATTGACCAAGCGAACGTAAATTTTACCGCCATGCTGTTGTACGCCGTGTTCAATACCGACGAGCAAACCATAAAAAATGTAGCTTTTAAATTTATTGATGAGAAAAATTTAATGCAAGCCTTGGTTCGCTCGGTAGAAGGCTCGGTACGCGCTTTTGTGGCTACCAAAAAACAAAGCGAAGTGCTGCAACTTCGCCGTGATATTGTGTTGGAAATAAAAGACCAGCTGGATAAAACCTTAGAAGAATGGGGCTATCATTTAATAGATCTGCAACTAAACGATATTACCTTTGATGAAGAAGTAATACGATCTATGGCCAAGGTAGTAGCCTCCAACAACCTGAAAGCAGCGGCTGAAAACGAAGGGCAAGCTCTTTTAATTACCAAAACAAAAGCCGCCGAAGCCGAAGGCAATGCCATAAAAATTGCCGCACAAGCAGAAAAAGATGCCGCGCAACTGCGGGGGCAAGGCGTGGCTTTGTTTAGAGAAGAAGTAGCACGCGGCATGAGCCAAAGCGCTAAACTAATGCAAGATGCTAATTTAGATGCCTCTCTTATCTTGTTTAGTATGTGGACGGAAGCCGTAAAAAACTTTGCAGAACATGGAAAAGGCAACGTTATATTTTTAGATGGGAGCACCGAAGGTATGCAGCAAACCATACGGCAAATGATGGCCATTTCTAGAGTAGATGTAATAAACCATAATAAATAACTACAGGGGCAAGTGCAGGTGGCGCGTAGGTTTTATTACTTTTTAATAGAAAGCAATATATACATTTCTTTAGCAGCGGTATTGCTTACTGTGCAAGCTCAAATACAACTAGGCATGCAGCCCCATTGGCATCCTTATTTATTTATCATTTTTTTTGCTACCATGTTGGAGTATAATTTACACCGGCTCATTACCCTTACCGTTCGAAAAGAAATTTTAGGAAATGAAAAATACGAATGGCTACGAAACCACACGAAGCTTTTTTACGGTATTATGCTTTTCTCGCTCATTGGTTTTTTTATTGCGTTTTTTTTAGCCAAAGAAGTGGTTGTTTTAACGCTGCTGCCGATAGGGCTGCTTACTATTTTCTACTCCATACCCATATACAAAAAAAAGCAAAAGCTATTTCGGCTGCGTGAAATATCGGTTTTAAAAATTTTTTTAATAGCTGCCGTATGGGCGCTCTCTACCGTCATGCTTCCTATTATTCAATCCGAAAAAAGTTTTGATACTCAAGAAGTCATGTTGCTGCTTACAGAACGAATGCTTTTTGTATTTGCCATCACCATTCCGTTTGATATTAGAGATATGGAGGGCGATATTAAATCAAACCTAAAAACCATACCTATTATATTAGGAGAAAAAAAATCGATACGGTTGGCAGCTCTTAGTTTATGCTTGTTTTTTGCGCTTTCTTTTTTTCATTATTACAACAGCCCTTTAGCCTACATCTTGCCTGCCTTACTACTTTCGGCAAGCAGTACCTTGCTTTTTTTATTTCACAAAAAAATAAAAAAAAGACGCTATTATTATTACAGCATTTTAGATGGAACCATGTTTTATCAGGGCTTGATGGTAATAGCAAGCTACTATTATTTATGCGTCAAATAAAAGCAACTTTCAGGTTATTGAGTTATATGGGCATTACTTACAAGCCTTTGTACACAAAGAGTTTGTAGGTTTTTACTCTTTATACCCCGATTGTCTTTTTTTTAATCAGAACGTATATACTATATTTTTTGTTTTTTATAAATATATTTGCGCCTTAAAAAATAAATACAAAATAACATGAAAGGATCTGTTTCAAAATTTATAGAACATCACTACCGCCATTTTAATGCGGCCGCTTTGATGGATGCAGCCAAAGGATACGAAAGCCATTTAGCCGAAGGTGGCAAAATGATGGTAACCCTAGCCGGGGCTATGAGTACAGCCGAATTGGGCATTTCTTTAGCCGAGATGATTCGTCAAAACAAAATTGCCATCATATCCTGTACCGGTGCCAATTTAGAAGAAGATGTGATGAACTTAGTGGCACACAGCCATTACAAACGAGTACCCAATTACCGCGATTTAACTCCAAAAGACGAATGGGATTTATTAGAAAATCATTACAACCGCGTTACCGACACCTGCATTCCAGAAGAGGAAGCTTTTCGTCGTTTACAAAAACACCTGGTAAAACAATGGAAAGAGGCCGAAGCCAAAGGCGAGCGCTACTTCCCACACGAGTTTTTGTATAAAGTAGTATTAAGTGGCGACTTAAAACAGTATTATGAAATTGACCCAAAAGACAGTTGGATTATAGCTGCCGCCGAAAAAAACATTCCTATAATATGCCCGGGTTGGGAAGACAGTACCACCGGAAACATCTTTGCCAGTTATGTAATAAAAAACGAACTGAAAGCCAACACCGTAAAAAATGGAATAGAATACATGGTGTGGTTGGCCGACTGGTACAAAAAAAACAGCGGCGGCAAAGGCGTGGGCTTTTTTCAAATAGGAGGCGGTATAGCCGGCGATTTCCCTATATGCGTAGTGCCCATGATGTATCAAGACTTAGAGTGGCACGATGTACCTTTTTGGAGCTACTTTTGCCAAATAAGCGACAGCACAACCTCTTACGGCTCGTATAGCGGTGCTGTACCCAACGAAAAAATTACCTGGGGCAAGTTAGACGTGAACACGCCCAAATTTATAGTAGAAAGCGATGCTACTATTGTGGCTCCACTTATTTTTGCTTGGATATTGGGCTGGTAAGCACTTTTATTAAAAAAAGTTAAAAAATAAAATAGAAAAATTTTGTTGTTCGCGTCCTGCAACAAATTTCATATCTTTTATTACATTTGTGGTATATAGATTGTGTATGCGTACAGGGGTTGTGAAATTTTTTAACCAAAAAAATAAATTTGGATTTATAATAGATAACGAAACTCAAAAAGAGTACTACGTACATGCCAAAAATGTAGAAGGCTCTATTACCGAAAAAGAGCCGGTAAGCTTTGAACTAAAAGCAAGCAACCGGGGCGATGAATGTGTGCAAGTAAAAAAGATAAACGCCTAAAAAAACTATTTTTATGTTGCCGCCAATACTACCATCAGATGTATGATAAAAAAACTATTCCTCTTTGCAATCACCGGTTTGTTGTTTTTTTGCGCTAAGGCGCAAAGCAAAAAAATAGACTCGTTGCTTAATGTAATTAAAACATCTAAAGAGGATAGCGTGCGTTTTAGCGCCTATTTTGAATTAGGCGTTCATTTTCAAGGAAACAATCCTGACACAGCTCTTTATTTTCATGCAAAAGCATTAGATGAAGCAAAAAAAATACCCGGAGCAGAAGGGGCATTAAAAAAAGCAGAAGCCATTTCAAGAATAGGGGTTGACTATTATTTTAAAGGAAATCTTAATCGGGCTATGAGTATTTACCAGTCGTCGCTTCGCACTGTTGAGAAATTTCTTTTAGATAAAAGAAAAAATACGCAAGAAAAAGCCCAGCGATTACAAGCTAAAATATTGGGATATATGGGCGTTATACACAATTCACAAGGGGAGTATTTAAAAGCGCTGGATTGTTATTCAAAGGCTTTAAAAGTTCACGAGTATTTTTTCGATTTAAGAATGCAAGCCATCAGTCTGAACAATATGGGCAATGTGTATTCTAATAAAGGCGAATACTCTAATGCTTTAGATTGTTATTTTAAAGCATTACAACTACATGAAAAATTAAATTTAAAAGAAAGTCAAGCTATTGATTTAGGAAATATAGGTACGGTATATTCGGCTCAAAAAAACGATACAAAAGCAATTGCATATTATACAAAGGCGCTTAAAATAAATGAAGAAACAGAGAACAAAAAAGGACAAGCCGCTAATTTGCATAATATTGGCAACGTATGTGCACGTCAAAAAAATTACAAGAAGGCATTGGCGTATTACGAAAAAACATTATCTATAAACGAAGAAACAGGAGATCAGCAAAATTGGGCTAATACTATCGAGTCTATGGGATTGATGTATTATGAAGATGGAGAATATGAAAAGGCATTAGATTGCTTTTTCAAATCATTACATATAAACGAACAAATAGAAGAAAAAAAAGCGCAAGCATCAAATTTTGGAAATATTGGCGATACTTATATGAAACAGAAAAAATATAAAGAAGCCGAAAAGTGTTTAACCAAAGCTATACAAATTGGAAATGAGTTGAGCACAATAGATCAATTAACAAGCTCGTACGAATCTTTGTCTAACCTTTATAGCTGCATGCATCGCCATCAAGAAGCTCTTGATATGTACAAAAAATATATCTCCTGTCGCGATAGCGTGCTTAGCCAAAAAAACAGAAAGGCATCAATAGCGAAAGAGATGCAATATAACTATGACAAAGCACAAGAAGCACAAAAAGTGGAGCAAACTATAAAAGACACTAAAAATTTTAATGAAAAACGCAGGCAACAACTTATGATATACGCCATCGCCGGCTTTTCTGTTTTACTGATAGCATTGGCTTTGGCGGTTTCAAAAAACTTAGCCATTAGTAAAAAAAGAAATCGTATTATCAGCTTACAAAAACGCTTAGTAGAAGAAAAAAACAAAGAAATAACGGATAGTATTACCTACGCCAAGCGCATACAAAACGCCATATTACCCAATGTAAAAAAATGGCACGCACTGCTGCCTAATAGTTTTGTGCTATACCAACCCAAAGATATAGTAGCCGGCGATTTTTATTGGTTAGAAGAAACAGACCACTATATATACATAGCCGTAGCCGATTGTACCGGGCATGGTGTGCCGGGTGCTATGGTTAGCGTAGTATGCAGCAGCGCGCTTAGCAAAGCCCTGTTAGAAGAAAAACAAACCGACACCAACACCTTGTTGGATAAAACACGGAGTATTGTTTTGGAACAGCTCAGCAAAAGCGAAGAAAACATACGCGATGGTATGGATATTTGCTTAATACGGATAAACAAAAACAATAAAAAAGAAATTCAGTATAGCGGCGCAAACCGCCCCTTGTACATAGTAAACGCCCTCCAAGAACTGCAAGAAATAAAGCCCAACAAACAACCTATTGGCCAATACGATGAAGAAAAACCTTTTGATAAACACGATATGGTGTTAAACGAAAAAGATACGCTGTATTTATTTAGCGATGGCTACGCCGACCAATTCGGCGGCCCTAAAAACAAGAAACTAAGTACCAAAAAACTAAAAGAAACCTTGCAAGAAGCCAGCACCATGGACTTGACAAAGCAAAAAGAATTTTTGCAACACTTTTTTGCCGACTACAAAGGCATATACGAGCAGGTGGACGATGTGTGTGTGATAGGGTTAAAAGCATAAAAATAAAATATGATAAAAAAACTATTCCTCTTTGCAATCACCGGTTTATTGTTTTTTTGCGCTAAGGCGCAAAGCAAAAAAATAGACTCGTTGCTTAATGTAATTAAAGTAATAAAAAACGATACCGCGCTTTATAGCGCTTACGTAGAACTTGGAAACAAACTTAGAGCCAACAATCCGGATACGGCGCTTTATTTTCATACACAGGCAAAAAAAATAGCCAATAAAACCCAAGGAGTTCAGGGCTTCCTAAAAGAATCAGATGTGTTGTGGAGAATAGCCGCCGATTATTTTTTTAAAGGCGATGTGGAGCAATCGTTAAAATCATATCAAGAATCACTTGATTTAGTAAAACCTTTTTTTAACGATAAAGATACCGCTATACAAAAAAAAGCAAAAACCATACAAGTAAAAGCCTTAGGAGGCCTGGCAAACAATTACTACACACAAAGAAATTACCCAAAAGCATTAGAATTTTATTTTAAAACATTACAAATTGCTCAGGATATAGGAAATAAAAAAACACAAGCCATCAACCTTGGCAATATAGGCTTAGTGTATGCCAGCCAAGGAAGCTTTTCGCAATCGCTGGAGTACCATTTCAAATCTTTGAAGATAAATGAAGAAATACAAGATAAATTAGGGCAAGCTAAAAACTTAGGGAATATAGGAAGCGTTTATTACCGCCAAAATGAATACGAAAAAGCATTAACGTACTATTTAAAAACCTTAAAAATAAGTGAAGAAATAGAAAACATACCCAGCCAAATGGAAGACCTGCATAATATCGGCACGGTTTATTTCGACCAAAAAAAATACGCCCCGGCACTGCTGTATTTTGTAAGGGCATTAAAAATAAGTGTTGAAACAAAAAACGAATCCAACCAACTTAGTAATTTGTGCAATATAGGCAACGTATATTTTGCCCAAAAGCAGTACCAAAATGCTCTTCCTTATTACGAAAAAGCATTAAAAATGAGCGAAGAAATACAAGACGAAACCAATGAAGCCATTAGCCTTTCCAACTTAGGGGCTGTGTATCTCAACCAAAATAAATACGCACAAGCAGAAACCTATTTAAAAAAAGCCGTACAAATAGGAGAGAAATTGAAAACAATATACTCTTTAAGCGATTTTTATGAGCACCTTTTTGAACTTTATACACGCACCCACCGCTACCCAGATGCCCTTGAAGCCTACAAAAAACACATAGCCTGCCGCGATAGCATACTAAGCGAAGAAAACCAAAAAGCATTAGTAGTTAAAGAAATGCAATACAACTACAATAAGGAAGAAGAAAAACAAAGAGCCGAGCAACTTATAAAAGATACTCAGAACAATAACGAGAAGCACCAGCAGCGCCTAACAATATACGTTGTAATCTGTTTTTCCGTTTTTTTATTGATAGTAGTTTTAGTTATTTTAAAAAACCTGCGCATCAGTAAAAAGAAAAGCCACATCATAAACCTGCAAAAGCGAGAAGTAGAACGGCAAAAACACTTAGTAGAAGAAAAAAACAAAGATATAACCGATAGCATTAACTACGCGAAGCATTTGCAAGAAAGCATTTTGCCCGATATAGAAGAAATAAACCAATACGCAGCCAACTTTGTGCTGTATCAACCCAAAGATATAGTAGCCGGCGATTTTTATTTTTTTAGAAACCTAAGTCCTTATGAATATCTTATAGCCGTAGCCGACTGCACCGGACATGGGGTGCCGGGTGCCCTTACCTCAGTAGTATGCTCTCAAAAACTGCATGAGGTTATAGACAAAGGCATTACCCAACCCGCCCACATACTTACCGAAGTAAACAAAGAGGTAAAAAAAGTATTTCGTAAAAAGCTAAACGATGGTATGGATATAACCCTTCTAAAAATAAATACCCAAACCAACAGCCTCTTTTTTGCCGGAGCCAACCGCCCGCTGGTAACGGTTTACCAACAAGAGCTAATCGAATACAAAGGAGTAAAATCAGCTATAGGGCATAGCTCGCTTAGCGATGAGGCTTTTACCCAACAAGAGCTTAGCTTAGCACCGGGCACCATGCTGTATTTATTTAGCGATGGCTACGCCGACCAATTCGGCGGCCCTAAAAACAAGAAACTAAGTACCAAAAAACTAAAAGAAACCCTGCAAGAAGCCAGCACGATGGACTTGACAAAGCAAAAAGAATTTTTGCAACACTTTTTTGCCGACTACAAAGGCATATACGAGCAGGTGGACGATGTGTGTGTGGTAGGAATAAGGGTGTAATAAACTTTTTTGTAAAAAAATAAAGTGCAAAAAAACACCTTGTTTTCTGTTGCATATATTTAAAAAAAAGTGTTCCTTAGCCGCCGCTAAAAGTCTTATTTTTTTCTGCAAAAAGAATGAAAGTAGGTAAATTTAAAATAAAATTATGCTGACAGGATTACTCATCATCGCGCCTCTTGTTGTTTCGCTGCTGTTGTTTTTTACCAAAAGCGAACAGGCTAAAAAAATAGCTCTTGTTTTTTCTGTTGTTGAGTTTCTTTTAACTCTTGTTGCCTATGCCCTTTTTCGCTCCAATGCGGCTGATACCAACCTGTCGCTCAACTGTAGCTGGGTTCCTATGCTGGGCATTCATTTTGCAGTAAGTATTGATGGGCTTTCTTTGCTTTTAGTATTACTTACCGGCTTTTTAGTACCGCTTATCATTCTTTCTTCGTTTAATACCACCTATGAAAAGCCTCATACTTTTTATAGCCTTATTTTATTTATGCAAAGCGCTATGATAGGCGCTTTTGTAGCTAACGATGGCTTTTTATTCTATATTTTTTGGGAGTTGTCGCTCATTCCCATTTACTTTATTTGCCTGCTGTGGGGTGGCGAAAACAGAGCAAAAATTACATTTAAGTTTTTTATATACACCTTGTTTGGCTCTCTTTTTATGCTTATTGGCTTGATATTTTTATACAACCACACGGGTATCAACACCGGCGAAAAATCATGGGCTATAACCGATTTATATGCCGCCGGAAAAAGTCTTACACAAACCCAACAAAGCTTTGTATTTTGGTCTATCTTCTTGGCTTTTGCCGTAAAAATGCCGGTCTTTCCGTTTCACACCTGGCAGCCCGACACCTACGTGGTAGCCCCCACACAGGGCACGATGCTGCTATCGGGTATTATGTTAAAAATGGGCACCTTTGGACTCATAAAATGGCTTTTGCCTATAACCCCGCTAGCCCTGCAACAATGGGGTGGCGTAGCTATGGGTTTAGCCGTAGTAGGCATTGTGTATGCCTCGTGCATCGCTATTGTACAAAAAGATTTTAAACGCTTGATAGCCTATTCATCTATTGCCCACGTGGGCTTAATAGCGGCCGGCATATTAGCCGCCAACCAACAAGGCGTACAAGGGGCACTTATTCAAATGTTGGCACATGGGGTAAACGTAGTAGGTTTATTTTTAATTGCCGATATTTTAGTACGCCACACCGGCACCCGCGAGTTGGCTAAGCTAGGAGGCATTCGCAGCATGAACGGGCAACTTAGCGTGTTGTTTCTAATTATTATGATGGGCGTGGTAGCATTGCCTCTAACCAACGGATTTGTAGGCGAGTTTTTATTGATAAACGGCGTGTTTCAATACGGTGCTTTTTTAGGAGCCTTTGCCGGACTTACCGTGATATTAGGCGCTGTATATATGTTTCGCAGTTATCAAGCCATTATGCTGGGCGAAAAAAAATCAAACGACATGTCTTTCGGCGCTTTGGCTAATGCCGACAAGGCCGTGCTTATCATCATCTGCATAGCGGTAATTGCTTTTGGGGTATATCCCAAACCTTTAAATGATATAGCCGAGCCGGCCGTAAAAACGATATTAATGAATTTAAAATAATTGGTAGAAATATAACGAACTATGAAAGCACTTTTTATCATTAGCGGATTGGGAATTTTAGCCATGCTGGCTGAAATTTTTAAATTCAAACGCGCCTTATACCCTCTTGTGCTTATTGGTATTTTAGCCGCTTTGGTCGCCAACTTTACAGAATTTAACAACAACGAATCCATACAGGCCTTCAATAATATGATCCGTTTTGATAACGTAGCCCTTGCCTTTAGCTCGGTTATTTTAATTACGGCCTTTTTGTGGTTTATTTTAGCTAACGATTATTTTACCAACGAAACCTCGCTTACCGACCATTTTTCTTTAGTACTGTTTGCCCTTACCGGCGCCCTTATGCTTACTGCTTTCAGTAATATGACCACCTTATTTCTAGGTATAGAAATTCTTTCTATACCCTTGTATGTGTTGGCTGCCAGCAAAAAAAACGATGTAAAATCAAACGAAGCAGGCTTTAAGTATCTTATTATGGGCTCTTTTGCATCGGCCTTTTTGTTATTCGGTATTGCTTTAATATACGGCGCTACCGGCACCTTTGATTTGTTGGCTATTCGTGCTAAAATAAGCGAAGGCATGCCTTTGTTTTTTTATGCCGGTATTATCATGATGTTGATAGCCATGTGCTTTAAAGTAAGCGCGGCTCCTTTTCATTTTTGGGCACCCGATGTATATCATGGCTCGCCCACCGTTATTATGGCTTTGATGAGCACCGTAGTAAAAACGGCCGCATTCGTAGCTTTTATGCGCTTGTTTTTGGTAGGCTTTGGTAGCGCTACCAGCGTGTGGGCTATGGCTATGGCGGGCATTATTGCCTTGTCGCTTATTATATCTAATATGACAGCGGCTGCGCAAAGCAGTGTAAAACGCATGCTGGCTTACTCAAGCATCAGTCACGCCGCCTTTATGCTTATGGGCATTTTAGCTGTTAATCCTATTTATTCTATGCGCGCTATTTTATATTATGCCTTGGCTTATTCAGTAGCCACTATTGGCGGCTTCACGGTTTTGTATCGGGTAGAAAAACAATCGGGCAATACCTACGACGATTTTAACGGCTTAGCCAAACGGAATCCTTTTGCTGCTTTGGGTATGCTTATCTGCATGCTTTCTTTAGCCGGCATACCGGTAACGGCCGGCTTTTTTGCCAAATACTTTATTTTTACTGCGCTTATAGGCTCAACTTATAAATGGCTTTTGGTGCTGGCTGTAATCATGTCTTGTGTAGGGGTGTACTATTACATAAAAGTAATTATTGCCATGTACTTCAAAAAACCAACCCATCAAGAGCCTTTATTAATAGAAAAAAGCCATACGCTGCTATTAGCCATTGCCGTAGTGCTGGTTCTTGTATTAGGTTTGTTACCCAACTTTGTTCTAAGTGTGTAATATGCAAACGCAATTCAAAACTCAATACAAAGCGCTATTAGATGCTTCTATAGAACGGGTTTGGCAGGCTTTAACCGATGCCACGCTTTTAAAGCAATACTTTTTTGGAACTCAGTTAATCACAAGTTGGCAAGTAGGCAGCGAAATTATTTTTCAGGGCGAGTGGCAAGGACAAGCCTATAAAGACAAAGGAATTGTATTAGAATATGAGCCTCATAAAAAAGCAGCCTACTCGTACCTAAGCAGTTGGAGCGGAAAAGAAGATAAACCCGAAAACTATTTGTGGGTTTGTTATGAAATAAAAAGCACAGGCCATCAAACAGAACTTACTATTTCACAAACAAACTACGACGAAGAGGCTGCCAAGCATTCTGCAAACAGTTGGGCTTCTTTAATAGAAGAGATGAAAAAGATATTATAATTGTAACTGTATCAAACCGTACTATGAATACCGAAAACAAAAGCATCGATTCGTCTAAAGCCCCCGAACCGGTAGGCTTATACCCACATGCCAAACGCGTAGGAAACTTTCTTTTTTTAAGCGGAGTAGGCCCGCGCGAGCGCGGTACCAAAAAAATACCCGGTGTAGAGTTAGATGATAAAGGAGCTATTATATCGTATGATATAGAAGCGCAGTGCCGCAGCGTATTTCGTAATGTTAAATACATTTTAGAAGATGCCGGCAGCAGTTGGGATAAAATGGTGGACGTTACCGTGTTTCTTACCAATATGAAAGATGATTTTGCAACTTACAACAAACTGTGGGCAGAATACTTTAAAGAAAACCCACCTTGTCGTACTACCATTGAAATTAATTGCTTGCCCACCCCCATCGCCATTGAATTAAAAGTAATGGCCACAATATAAAAGTACCGCCGTATTTACGATTGTTTGCGCTTGTTTAGCTCATCGCGTATTTTGGCAGCCAGTTCGTAGTGTTCCTCTTCCAAGGCACTGCTTAGCAATGATTTTAATTCTTCCGACGATTTTTTGTGGTATTCACTGTTCTCGTTTTCTTTTGTGGTGTCTTCCGTTTCTTCTGCTCCGGCATCGATGCCTTCAACTCCGGAAGAAGGCAGTGTTTCGTCTTCTAAAATAATACCGGCACTGGATAAAATAAATTCAAACGTGTAAATAGGGCAAGCAAAACGAATGGCTAAGGCAATAGCATCGCTGGTGCGGGCATCTATTTCGTAGTTTTGAGCGCCATCACTACAAACAAGCTTGGCGTAAAAAATGCCTTCTACCAAATTGTAAATAACAACCTCGCTTACGGTTATGTTAAAAGTTTCGGCAAAAGATTTGAATAAGTCGTGCGTGAGGGGGCGGCTGGGTTGCATTTTTTCCAGCTCCATGGCAATAGCTTGCGCCTCAAAAGCACCAATAATAATGGGCAAACGGCGTTTTCCTCCTGCCTCGCCCAGCACCAAGGCATAAGCGCCGGTTTGGGTTTGGCTATAGCTTAATCCTACAATATCTAAAGGTACTTTTTCCATTAAAAAGGAGCCAACTAAGGTACTGTTTTTTTAATTAGCGGCTTTTAATTTTTTTATGGCTTCGGTAAGCTTAGGCACCACTTCAAAGGCATCGCCTACAATACCGTAGTCGGCCGATTTGAAAAAGGGTGCTTCCTTATCGGTATTGATAACTACAATCGTTTTGCTTCCGTTTACGCCAGCCAAGTGTTGTATCGCCCCTGAAATGCCAATGGCTATGTACAAATTAGGGCGTATGGCTATACCTGTTTGTCCCACGTGTTCGTGATGTGGGCGCCAGTGCATATCGGCTACCGGGCGCGAGCAAGCAGTGGTAGCCCCTAAGGCTTTGGCTAAATCTTCTATGATACCCCAGTTTTCAGGCCCTTTCAGACCTCTTCCCGCCGATACTACTAATTCTGCCTCAGGCAAAGGTACCATACCCGCCGTATCGGTTGATTTGGTTTCTTTTATGATTATTCTGGAACTTACACCGCTTAAATCTACCGAAAGCTCCGTTACTTCCGCTTTATTATCTGATAAAACCACCGGAAAGCTATTAGGCATTAAAGCAATAATTTTCACCTCGGAGTTGATGGTGTATATAGCTGTAGCTTTGCCCGAAAACACATTTTTCTTTACCTCCAGGGCGTTGCCGTTTACAACTGGATAATCTACAGCACCGGCTACCAAGCCTGCTTTTATTTTGGCTGATAGACGAGGGGCAACGGCTTTTCCGGTAATATCAAAAGGAATGATAATAACCTTAGCTCCTTCGGCTTTGCTTGCTTGCTCTATGGCGGCTGTTAAATACGCCGCATCGTTTGTTTTGTAGGCATCGCCTTTTACGTTTCGTATTTTGGTTGCGCCTGCTTTTCCTATTTCGTCGGTTTGGGCGACTTCGGCATTAAAGGTTATGGCAACCGGGTTGGTGCCTAACTGCTTGGCTATGTGGGCAGCGTAGTTGGTGGCTTCTAACGACGCTTTTTTTACTTTTCCTTTTGCGGTTTCTGTGTAAACTAATACAGACATATTTTTATTTTTGAATAGTTAAAAGACTTTATTTTTTAAATCACTTTGGCTTCGCTGCGCAGCAGTTGTACCAACTCTTCTACATTACCGGCGTCTATAAATTTACAGGTAGTGCGCCCTGCTGCCAAGGCAAACGATTTAATGTTGGTTAAAGGAGCGTCGGCCGAGGCTTCTACCACGGTAATGGGTTTGCTGCGCGAGGCCATGATGCCGCGCATATTAGGAATGCGTTGCTCGGCCATGCCTTTTGAGCAGGATATTACCAGAGGGGTAGCACACGCTACTACTTGGGTGCCGCCATCAATATCATGTTCTATGGTGGCGGTATTGCCGTCCATATCTAATTTGGTGGCTAAAGAAACAAAAGGCAAATCCATAAAACCGGCTATCATACCCCCTACCGAAGAGCCGTTGTAGTTAATAGTTTCTTTTCCTACTAAAATTAGGTCGTAGGCCTTTTCTTTGGCATAGGCGGCAATTTGTTCGGCTACAAAAAACGAGTCGGGGCTTTCGGCGTTTACGCGCACCGCATCATCGGCACCTAAGGCAAAGCCTTTGCGTATGGTGGCTTCGCTATCAGCCAAACCTACGTGAAAAAGCGTTACCGTACTTGCTTTTCCGGCTTCTTTTAGCTCTAAGGCACGCACCAGGGCATACCATTCATCATAAGGGTTGATGATAAATTGCACACCGGCATGATTAAATTTAGTGTCGCCTTCGGTAAAGGCAATTTTGGTGGTGGTGTCGGGCACATTGCTTATGGCTACTAAAATTTTCATATATAAACAGTTTATTTTTAATAATTAAAAAAGAGCGCACAAAGGTATATAAATAGCTTAGGTCTGCAAATGAAAATAAACCAAGTTTTAAGTAAAAAAAATCGTTTTTTTTTTGCGGAATGGTGTTTGATATAAAAAATGCTTAGCGACGAAAAAATGCCTTTTATCTAAAAAAATCTGTATTTTTTGTTAAAAATTATTAAATAATTAGGAATTGGCATTCTGTTAAAATACTTTTGAAACCCGTATGATAAAGCAAAATTTAACAATCATAACCATTATTATCTCTTTGTTCTTTGTGGCCTTAGTGGGTGTGCAGTTATTTTGGATACACGGCGCGATAGATTTAAAAAAAGATGAATTTAGGCGTGATGTACGCGAGGCGCTGGATAATACTGTAGATAAAGTAGAAAAAATAACCAACGCCAAAAAAATTAAAAGTAAAATAAATTTATACAAACAGGGTTTAGTAAAGCGCACCATACCCGATAGCAGTTCTAACAACGATAAAATATCGGTAAAGATATTAGAAGATTTTTCCATCGACTCGAACGGGGTTATTACCAGCACCATTAAAGAAAAACAATACGGAGGCAACGCCGCCAATAACATCGTTGATTTTCCGGTAGAGTTTGCCGACACCACTTCAGATTATGCTAAATTAAAAAACGAACTTTTAGAAAAACGCATTCAGATATTTGATGATTTGTTTGACGAGTTGGTAAGCATCAATGTATATAAACAAAGCGGCCCTCCTATAGACACGCTGATGTTGGATTCTATTTTACGCAGCGAAATGCACCAAAAAGGCATTTATGCCGATTACAAAATAAAAATTCGTCAAGCGCAAAAAGAAGACAGCATGCGTTGGTCCACCCACAAAAACGAACCGCGCCCTTCGGGCAGACACAGCTTTACCAATATGGATACCAATAAACATATATTTAGGGTAAACCTATCGCCCAACAACGTGTTTGTAGTACCTCAGTTTCTTATTATTGAGTTTCCGGACGAAGAAAATTATTTGCTCCGCACCATGTGGATTGTGCTCTCTGTTTCAGCTGTTATCATTTTATCGTTGGTGTGGGCCTTTTATTTTACCATCAGCACGATTAGACAACAAAAAAAGTACACCGAAATAAAAAACGATTTTATCAGCAACATGACGCACGAATTTAAAACCCCCATCGCTACCATTGCCCTTGCCAGCGAAATGCTTTCGGATAACAGCATAGGAAAAACGCCTGAAAAAATGAATCGCTTTACTAAAATGATTAGAGATGAAAACAAACGCTTAGGTTCTTTAGTTGAAAACATCTTGCAAACTTCTATTTTAGATAAAGGCAACTTTAAACTACAACGCATTAATTTTGATTTGCATGAAACCATATTGGCTGCGGTAGAAAAAATACACTTGCAACTAGAACAAAAAAACGGCACTCTACATACCCATTTAAAAGCCGACCCGCACACTCTTTTTGCAGATAAAACGCATATTACCAACATTGTAGTAAACCTGTTGGATAATGCATTGAAATACTCTAAAGAATATCCTAAAATTAGTATTCGTACCGAAAATGTACAGGGTGGCATACTGCTTGCCATAGAAGATAACGGAGTGGGCATAAGCAAAGAAGATGCGAAGAAGATATTCGATCAGTTTTTTAGAGTTTCCACCGGAAACGTACACAATATAAAAGGCTTTGGCTTAGGCCTAAGCTATGTGCAAGCCATTGTGAAAAAACACGAAGGGCAAATTTCAGTAGAGAGTGAGCTGGGCAAAGGCAGCACCTTCACCATTTTTCTTCCATTTAAACCTGTAAATTCTAACTAAAAATAAATAACCATGAATGCACCCAAAATCAAAATCCTATTGGCCGAAGACGACCCAAATTTAGGTTTGCTTCTAGAAGAGTATCTACAAGCAAAAGGCTATTTAGTAACCCTTGCCGTAAATGGTAAAGAGGGCTTCGACATGTTTTGCAGAGAAAATTACGACCTCTGCCTATTAGATGTGATGATGCCCCTTAAAGACGGTTTTACCTTAGCTAAAGAAATTAGAGTAAGCAACAAACAAGTGCCTATTGTGTTTCTTACGGCAAAATCGCTGAAAGAAGATACTATTGAAGGTTTTAACGCCGGAGCAGACGATTACATAACCAAGCCCTTTAGCATGGAAGAATTGCTGGCGCGCATACAAGCTATCTTGCGCCGTAGTTTAAAAACGCTTATTATGGAAAATTCGCAAACGGAATTTACCTTTGGCAAGTATAGTTTCAACACCGAAGCACAAACCCTATCAGACGATAAAGAAGTAATAAAGCTAACTACTAAAGAAGCTCAGTTGTTGCGCCTGTTAGCTATCAACACCAACGAAATTTTAGATCGCTCGTTTACGCTAAAAACCATTTGGCATGATGACAATTACTTCAACAGCCGCAGTATGGATGTGTATATTACGAAATTGCGTAAATACTTAAAAAACGATCCAAGAGTAGAGATAGCCAACATACATGGTAAGGGCTTTAGACTTACCATAAACGCCTAAGAAACCGTTATATTTTAAGGCATCAGTGGCCTATGCAAGCCAAGCCTTTATTTGCGGCTTGGCTGGAGACACGTTTTTTGCAATACGTTTAGCTCCTAAAAAAAGCAAAGGCAACCCTATTGGTACAACACTATTTTATCTTGCTTTATGGATGCGCCATCAGCATCGCTAAGGCTCACAAAATAGATGCCCGCATCTAAACTGCTTATATCTATTTTATAGGTATTGCTGCCTGCATTGGCGCCGTAGTTTTGTTGGTACAGCAGCCGGCCGTTCATATCATAAAAAAGTATTTTGGTATGTTTGTTTCTTATGGCACTATGACTGAAGTAAAAGCAGGAACTCCTAGTGCCGTGTAAACAATTAACCCAGTAATTGGATCTTGATAGCTACCAGAACCACCGCTATAATTATTTTGAGGATAAACCGAAATATAAGCGATACTTCCGCTTGCGAAACCTAAATTATGTAAAGCGTTCGTAGTTATTGCACTAAAGGTAAATGTAGTTAATCCAGCAGGTATATATTGTTGACCACTGACGTAAGAATAATTCCCCATAGAACTGTTCACAAAAGTAGTATTTGGCAATGATATATAAACAACCACATAATTTGCTGTATAAAAAGGGGTTATAGTACCGCTTACAGAAATTAAGGTTGAAGATGAGGACGCCTTTACTGCCACAACACTTGTAGTAGGAATTTGCCCCATGTTAAAATTTTTATAGGCAGTTCCCCCACCTTCAAACTCAAATCCAAAATCTTGTACCGTTCCAAAATTTGGTTTGGATACTACGAAATTATAAATGCCAGATGGGACATTGGTAAATTTATACGTTCCTAAGTTATTGGTAATAGTTTTATATACTGCGCCGCTATTACTAATTAATACTACACTATCACCCCCTAATGTGGCATTTGGAGCTAATATTTTAGCTCCGCCGCTATCGTTATACAAAGAAACAATACCTTGTACGTTTCCCGTAAGTGTGGTACCGTTGTTGGTGGTGTAATAGTTATTGGTTGTTTTGGTACAAGATATTGTAGCAATAAGAATAAGCAACAACCCCAATGTGTTTAAAATTATTTTTTTCATGCCATTATTGTTTTATCATTTTTTTAGTATCTATTATTTTTCCATCTACAATAAGGGTGTAGCTGTACGCGCCGCTGGTTAAATCATTGGCATATACATTTAGTTGCCCCTTACCTTTAGTAACATCAACTGTTTTTATTTGCCGGCCGTTCATATCATAAAAAAGTATTTGGGCATAGCTTGTGTTTAAGGCACCACAGCCGATACCACAACAGGGGTGTTACTTAGAGCGGTGAAAACAGAAAGGTTTGTAATAGGGCTTACATAATTCGAGTTTGTGTTTACTTGATATAGGGAGAAGTAAATTTTACTTCCGCTTGTAAAACCTAAATTATATAGGAATGTTTTTGTGAAAAAATTATTTAAAGTCAATGTTGAAGTTCCAGATACACTTGTAATAAAAACACAAGAATAATCACCTTCCGCATTACTGACTTCGGTATGAGAAGGAATAGATATGTATATGGCGATACTTGCATTAGTCTCGTTTGATGGTATGTTAGCGGCTATATTTATAGCCCCTGTATCTGGAATTGCTTGTGCTGTTACTACATTTTCTGTTGGTATTTGTCCCAAACTAAAGTTTTTATATACAGTACCTCCCCCTACAAGTTCAAAGCCAAAAGACTTAGTGAGTCCATAACCAGGTTTAGTAATTACAAAACTATAAGTACCCGCACTTAGATTATTAAAATGATACGTGCCTGTTTCATCAGTAATTGTTTTGTAAGTAATATTGGTTAAATTATTAGTGATAGCAACTGTATCTCCTTCTATAAGAAGAGGTGTTGTTATCATTGATGAGTTGTATAAATGTACAAAACCTTGTATGTTTCCTGCAAGCGTATTGTAATTAATACTGCTGTTGTACGTATTATTAGTTGTTTTGGTGCAAGATGCTGCCACCATAAGTATAGCGCACAACCCAACAGTTTTAAAAAATATTTTTTTCATATCATTATTGTTTTATCATTTTTTTAGTATCTATTATTTTTCCGTCCACTATAAGGGTGTAGCTGTAGGCGCCGCTTGTTAAATCATTGGCATATACGTTTAACTGCCCCTTGCCTTTGGTAACATCAACTGTTTTTATTTGCCTGCCGTTCATATCATAAAAAAGTATTTGGGCATAGCTTGTGTTTAAGGCACTATAGCAGAAACTATTACTGGAGTGCTGCTTAGAGTAGTAAAAATAGTTTGATTGACCACAGGGTTAAAAAAAGCTACCGTATAGGGATTAGTTAAATACACCGCTATGTACACTGTTGAACCACTTGCAAAACCCGCATTGTTTAACTGTGATTTTATAAACATATTAGGTAAGGAAAAAGAAGTTACGCCGCCGTTTAATGCGCTAATACTTGAAGATATTGTGAAATGGCCTGCTTCAGCACTTACAGAGGGAGCCGAGGAAGCAAAAGCAACAACATCTACAGATACAAAGCTTGGTTGCCCCAGTGCAGGGGAGGACAATGTGCCGTTTATTTGAATACCGCTTGCGTCAGTAACGGCTTGAGCAGTGGCAACATTATTGCTAATCAATTGAGCCAATCCAAAGTTTTGATAAAGTGTGCCGCCACCTACCAACTGAAAACTATATTTATTGACATATCCATAACCGGGTTTAGTAACCACAAAACTATAGGTTCCGGCACTTAGGTTGGTAAATTTATAAGTAC
>JAFDYI010000027.1 GCA_018267475.1 Bacteroidota bacterium
AGAAAAATCGTCTTTGAAAACCTCGCTTCTTTGCCTACTTTCTTTTAAAGAAAGTATAAAGAAAAGAATTGGATGTTTCGGTGAATGAGCACTTTGACAAGTGGTTAATGAGCCTGTCAAGAAAAATAACATAGCCGTTTTTTATCCCCAAGTAAAAAATAAAGAATAAAGTGTACCTTAGAGCCATTATTTTTATATATGAATACAAAACAAAAAATGGCCGTACGTATTGTATTGCCCTTGGCATTATTAGGTGGTTTTATCTCTTTTGCCTTTACCGAAGATTTGTTTGAAGCATCTAAAAATTTAGATGTTTTTTCCTCTCTATACAAAGAAGTAAATTTATATTACGTGGACGATACCAAACCCGGGCAACTCATAAAAACAGCAGCCGACGCTATGCTGGGTTCTTTAGATCCCTATACCGAGTATTACACCGAAAACGACATTGAAGATTATAAAATAATGACCACCGGAGAGTACGGAGGCATAGGCGCTTCGGTGCGCGAACTGAAAAATAAAGTAATCATAGCAGAGCCCTACGAAAACGCCCCTGCGCTAAAAGCAGGCATCAAAGCGGGCGATGAAATTGTGAAAATAAATGGAGTGGAAGTGCAAGGAAAAAATTCCGACGATATCAGTAAACTAATGAAAGGGCAATCGGGTACCGCCGTAAAGCTAACCATCAGCCGCCCGGGCACGGAAAAACTATTAGAATTTAATATAGTACGCGAAGAAATAAAAGTAAAAAACGTACCCTACTTTGGCATGATAAGCAATGAAACAGGCTATATCAAACTAACCGGTTTTACACAAACAGCCGCTGCCGAAGTACGTAACGCACTTATAAAACTAAAAACAGAAAACAACTGCAAATCTCTTATACTCGATCTGCGTGATAACCCCGGTGGCTTGCTTACACAAGCGGTTGATATTGTAAATCTATTTGTAGCCAAGGGCACTGATGTAGCGGTAACCAAAGGCAGAGCCAAAGAGTGGACCGAAACCTTTAAAACGGTAAACAACCCGGTAGATGTAACCATGCCCTTAGTAGTAGTAGTAGATAGGAACTCAGCCTCGGCCTCCGAAATTGTATCGGGCTCCCTACAAGACTTGGATAGAGCGGTTATTGTAGGGCAACGAACTTATGGCAAAGGATTGGTGCAACAAACCAAACCGCTTATTTACAACGCTCAAATAAAAGTTACTGTTGCAAAATACTATATCCCCAGCGGACGCTGCATACAAGCTTTGGACTACTCGCACCGCAACAGCGATGGAAGGGTTGATCATGTGCCCGACTCGCTTATTACTGCCTTTAAAACGCGCAACGGGCGTGTTGTTTATGATGGAGCGGGCATCTTGCCCGATGTGCAAACCGAAACACAAAGCATGAGCGAAATTACGTATGTATTGGTAGCTAAAAATTTTGTTTTTGATTATGCTACCCAGTACGCACTTACTCATTCTACCATATCCAAACCAAGTACTTTTGAAATTACAGATACGGATTACGAAAATTTCGTTGCATTTTTAAAAGATAAAGACTATAACTACAAGGTGAATAGCGAAGAAGATTTAGAAGCCCTGAAAAGAACCGCGCAAGACGAAAAATACTTTGCTGATATAGAGGTTGAATTTAATCAATTACAAAAAAAACTAATGGATAGAAAAAAAGATGATTTGCAAAAATTTAAACCTGAAATAAAACGCATGATAGAAGATGAAATTGTATCGCGCTATTATTATTTAAGTGGGCGGGTAGAAGCTTCCATAAAATACGATACCGATATGCAAGCTGCATTAAAAACAATAGGAAACCCTACGGATATGAACGCCATTCTTACCACTATAAAAAAAGCTACGAAGCCTTTTAACCCCAATAAAAAATTTTAAAAAACGCATGAAAAAAACGTGGTATATCGGTGTGTTCTGTTTCTTATCCTCCATCTGTTACAGTCAGGTAGCTTCTACATTAGCCACCAAACCCGATTCGAATAAAAAAATATGGATAGTAGAGGCCTCGTGCGGCGAATGTAATTTTGGCTTAGATGGAGCCAGTTGCGATTTGGCAATACGTATAGAGGGCAAAGCTTATTTTGTAGATGGCGTAGGCATTAAAGAGTACGGGCATCCACATGATAAAAATGGGTTTTGTGTGGCTGTTAGAAAAGCAGAAGTGCAAGGGGAAGTAGTAAATGGTCGCTTTAAGGCAAGTTATTTTAAACTACTTGAAACTACAAAATAACCTTGGCCGTATTTTATAGGGGGCGGACTTATCTTATACCCTTAATCGGTTCTTTTTATATGCTCGTCCATACTATTGGCTTGCTTTTTAATTTCTTGTTTCATATCATTTACGCTTTCATGAATGTCTTGCTGTATGCCGTTGGTGGCATCTTTAAACTGGCGAATGCCTTTTCCTAAATTACGCATCAGGTTAGGCATGCCTTTGCCGCCAAATAAAAGCAACACGGCTAAAGCGATTACAAAAAGTTCGCCTCCTCCCAAAAAATCAAATAATAAAAAAACAGGTTTGTACATGGTTTAAAAATCTTTATTTTTTTTAAATTTAAGCAAGGTATAAACGCCTATTGCAAAAAACAAGGCTACCACCAACACGATAAAAAAATCGCTTAACCCAAATTCATACATAGTGTTTTGTGCCGATAGAAAAATCATGAGGCAAAGATACTACTAAAAAAGATTGCCGGTGTACAAAAAAACTACTGCCCCTGTTCTACCTTAAATTCGGTGCGGCGGTTTTGAGCATGTTCTGCCTCGGTGCAAGGTACGTTATTAGCACATTTGTTTATCAGGTGGGTTTCGCCGTAGCCTATGGCTTTTAGTCTTTTGGCGGCAATACCTTTAGAAACGATGTAATCAACGGCATATTTGGCTCTTTTTTGAGAAAGAATTAAATTATTTTTATCGTCGCCCTGCGAATCGGTGTGAGAGCTTAGTTCCATCGTTATTTTTGGGTTGGTGTTCATTATCTGTACTACTTTGTCCATTACCCGCCGTCCTGCTTCATCAAATTTGTACTCGTTTAGGGCGTAATAGATGTTTTCTATAATGGTAATTTCTTCTTTTTTTTCGCTTTTGTCTTTGCTGGTATTCATGCTCAATACATCTAGCCAAGGGTCGTCCACATACACCGCTTTTAACTTGGAGTTATCGCTTTTTAGTATGGCATAGGCAAAACCTTTTAGTCGGTTTCTAATAAGTTCTTGCACTATTTTTCCTGTTTTATCTACTAAGTATATTTTATTGATGTTTTGTAGTTGCGGGTCGTTTTCGTCTAAGTTAAGTTGGTAGTTTTCGCCACCGTATATTTTTTTAAAAGCAAAAGACCCTTTTTCATCGGTAACAGTACTTCCCTTAGCTTCACCACGCGTGTTTTTTAAGAATACGCTCGCTTTTTGTATAGGTGTTTTGTTTTCGTTTAAAACGCTTCCTTCTATGTCTATAAGCAGGTCGCTGTCGGAGGCTTGCAGCAACTGCATCGTTGCCTTATCGGATGCTAATATCCTAAAGGTGAAAGGGGTTTTTGGTGCAGAAACAAGTGTTTGCACTTCTTTACCACTTTTGTTGGTTAATATAATTTTTGAGCCTACAAAAGGGTCGCCATCTTCAGCTATTATTTCCACAAGGTAGGTTTGGGTAGAAGGTATTTTATTGAACACGAAAGCACCAAAGCTGTTGGTAGTAGTTTCATCTATGATGTTGCCGTTGCCATCTTTCAATACTATTTTTTTGTTGGCAATGGGCTTAGAGGGGTTTTCTCCAAACAGTAGGTTGCCCGCAAAATTTACATCGTCTTCTACATCAAGCTGAGCCAAAGAAACGGTATCGGAGGGTAGGTTTCTAAAAACAAATTTTTCTCCTTTTTCATTTACCATGGTTACCCTAGATACTTGGTGATTTTCGTCCATGTAATAATACCGTACATAATGACTAAAAGCGGGGTCGGCCTCATCTACTTTTATCATATATTTTTTGTTGGCTGCTACTTCTTTAAATACAAAACGTCCGTTTTTATCGGTGCGGGTTTCCGCCAAATGATTCATAGTGCTGTCTTCCAAAATTAATTTTAGGTTGGCTGCTTTTAGCGAGGTGTCTTGTCCGGTAAGAATAACGCCTTTTAAATCGTGGGCGGCTTTGGTAAAGGTAAAGAAGTACAGGTTATCATTGTTTTTTTTGTTGTCTCTGTTGGAAGAAACATAACCCTTGGTGCTGCTGATAAAAAAAACACCAAAATCATCTCCTGCCGAGTTGATGCCGGCGCCTTCGTTTCTATTTAGTTTCCATATATTTTTTTCTTGTTTGGCGCTGTATAGATCCAAGCCCCCCTGTCCGCCCGCTCTATCCGAAGAAAAAAACAATACTCCCTCTTTGCTTGCATACGGAAAATCTTCTTTGCTTGAGGTATTAACCAAAGCACCCAAATTTACTGGGGCGTCCCAACCGTTGGTATTTTTTTTGCACACCCAAATATCGCTGCTGCCGTAGCCTCCGGGTCTATCGCTGGTAAAATACAAATAGTTTCCATCAGCCGAAAAACAACCGTGTGCAAAAGAGTAGTTAAGGTCGTTGTAGGCAAAGGCTTGCGGTTTGCTCCAGCCTTTTTCTGTTTTTTGTAAAAAATAAAGTTGGGGACGGTTTACAAATCCTTTACCGCCTTTTTTCTTGGCTAAGGTTACACGGGTAAGGCATATATCGCCTTTAGGAGAAAAAGATAAGGGACCGTTGTGGTATTCTTTATTTGTTTTTTTAAAGGGTTTTGTTTTCTCGGTAAGGGTATCGTTTTTTATTTCGGTGTAATATACAGCTAAGTAGGGTGTTTGGTTCAAGTCAAGGTTTTCGTAGTTTACCAAATCGGGTTTTTTCCAAGAGGTGTAGTACAATTTATTTTCGTACATCGCAGGACAAAAAGCGGAGTGCTGATGGTTTATTTTTTTTAGTTGGGTGAGTTTATACTCTACAGGAAGTTTGTTTTGTTTTTGTGCCCAAAGTGCCTGCATACTCAAGCAAATAAAAAGAATCCCTATTTTTTTTATACAACGCATACTACAAGAAACGAGGCGATAACATTTTTGATTTGGACGAAATAAAATCATAACTCAATAAAATTTCGTGGCTGCCCATAGCTTGTGCCCCCAGTATTCCTAAACCATGGTCGTAAGCATAACCTACTTTAAATTTGTTGGTAACATATACTTGCATCAGCCCTACAAAACCATAATTAAAACGAACGGAAGCCCCTAACCATACTCTGTTTTTTATTAAAAAATTCAGGTTTACATCGGCAGAGTAATTGTTGGGTTGCACCATTTTTAGCATAATAGAGGGGTTAAAAACCAAGCCCTCGCTAAGCTGAAAGCCTTTGCCTACATACAAAAAAGAATGAGGCATTAAATTAAAATTTTTGGTGTAAGCCGTGCTTTGCGTGGCTATATCTTTATACAACACAGGGTTGGTAATATGCGTGATGGAGCCGCCTATATAAAAGCTGCGAGAGTAATAATAAAAACCGGCACTGGCATCAAATACGGTGCGTGCCCCTGTATAATTTAAAATGAGTTCACCGGCATCTTTGTAGTCCAGCTTACTCATGTCTATGTGGTAATTAACCATACCGGCCGAAAATCCTAAGCTTAATTTTCCTTTTCCTATACGAAAATGATAGGCTAAATCAGCGTAGGCGGCTGTCCAGTTGGTAGGTCCTATATTTTCGGTAATAACATGCCCTCCTACCCCTAAGCTGTTTAGTATTTGCCCGTGCATACTAAAGCTACCTGTGGCAGGCGAACCCGGCATAGAAGTCCACTGCTTACGCAAATCCAGTACGGTACTGAGTGCTTGTTTGCTACCGGAGTAGGCAGGGTTTATGGCCAATTGATTAAACATATACTGACTGTACTGCGGGTCTTGTTGCGCCCAGCAAGTAAGCGACAATAACATAAAAGCACTGATAGCCGTATATAATTTTTTATATGTATTTTTTATTTTCAATGTTTATCGTGTTAGTTCTACCCAGCCTTTTAAAGGGTTTTTGCCGTCTATTTCTATAATATAAAAATA
The DNA here is from genome assembly GCA_018267475.1 of Bacteroidota bacterium. Classification (GTDB taxonomy): domain Bacteria; phylum Bacteroidota; class Bacteroidia; order B-17B0; family Aurantibacillaceae; genus PALSA-968. The sequence continues at coordinate 6,085 of JAFDYI010000027.1, forward strand.
AGTACCCGATACCAATTTATTTCCGCTTTTATCTTGTCCGTTCCAAAAAGTATTTACGTTATCGTATTTGCTTTGGTTCCATAAGTCTTGCCCCCAGCGGTTAAAAATAGATACTTTATTATTCGGGAAATTCTCTATACCGTCAATTACAAACACTTCGTTTAGTCCGTCGCCGTTAGGCGAAAAGGCATTGTGTACGTGTATCAGGTCACAGGCTTGATGATTTTCGGGTACTACTAGGTGCTGTGTGTAGCTTTGCCCTATGCTGTCGGTAGCGCTAAAGGTATAGCTACCCGGCGACAGGTGCCCGTTTACCAAAGAGTTTACGGTATCGCCCAAAGCATCAAACAACAAGTAGTTGTAATGCCCTACGTTGTTGCCTACGCTTATTACCAACGAAGCGTCGTTAGAGCCTTCGCAGCGCTCGTTTACTATGGTAAGGCTTACCGTTAGGGCCGACAAAACTTTAAAGTTAGGCTGCAAAAAGCCCTGTGTGTAGTAGTTGCCGGCAGTGCCTATTACCGGTTCGCCTATATTGTAGGCAAAATAACCTAAAGGAATGTGGCTGCTGCTACCTGCTGCGTTTACTACATAAGGCGTTTGCGCAAAGGCAGAAAAACCTGCAAGCTGCGCCAGTAAGATATATATATATGTTGCAAAACTTCCGTTCATGTATTTTACTTTACTAAAACCATCAATGTACTAAATGACCGCTAAAAAAGTTAAGGGTATTGCCTGACGCAGGAGACATGCTTGTAGTTGAATTTTGCCAAACTCCTACAGAAACGGTATGTCCTGAAGCTAAAAACATATCTACACTAATTTGATTGCCTATGTGTACACCTGCCGTAGCAAAAGAAACTATGGGTATCCAACTTGTTTTATAAGTACCTGTGTTTATCATAATTTGTAACTGATAATCAAAAATTGGTGTCGGAATTGAATTTTGCAGTGTTATTATGGCATCAAAATGGTATAAGCCGGCTACAGGAGCGGTAAAAGTGGTGCCATTAAAAACACCGGCAGGAGATTGAGGGTAATCAGAGCCTGAAAAAGTAACAGTGGTTAAACTTGCGTTAGGAACAGAGGTAGTGCTTCCGCTGTATGAAAAATACACGGGGTTTGACCAAAAAGCCACGCCGATGCTATTAGAAGCAGTAAGCACAGAGCCTATTGTTGGTGTGCCACCACTTATGGTGATAGAATTAGTCTGAATACCCGAGCCACCCGAAAAAACAGCCGATGGTCCGGAGCTGGAAGCGGTGCTTACATTAAGAGCAGGTAGCGAGTTGCCATTAGAGGTATTATTAAACACAGCTGCACTGGAGTTAACGCCGGAGTTAACTACGTTTACACCGACAGGGTTAGAAGATGCTATATCTAACATAGCCGCCGGGCTTTGGTTATTTATGCCAATAGGCCCGCTGCTGGCTATGCGTATGCGTTCCGTATTATTGGTTGTTAAAACAAAATCTTTTGCATCTTGTGTGCCTATGTAGTTATTATTGGCTGCAGAGCCTAAAGCTGAACTAGAAGGAGTTGTGCCCGCGTTTCCACCTGTAGTCCAAGCCAAAGAAGATGCTGCTGCGGGCGACCAAGCGGTACCATTATATTGCAATATTTGGTTGCTTGTAGGTGTTACGGTAGAGATGGGCACTGTTTGCAAGCCTTTTACGGTAAAAACTCCGGTATTGCTTAGACTCACATCACCACCGGCAGGTACGCGGGTGGCTACACCCGATGCGTTACCTACAAACAAATAGCCGCTGGGCATGGTGTTGTCTAATTTATTGTTAAAGGTATTCCAGTCTGTTCCCGATAAAAACCCATTAACGCCCGCTGATGCTTGCGGTATGGCCAAAGGGTTGCCGCTTAATCCAGTACCGGTAAGGGGAGCTGTAGCCGATACCGTGCTGCTAGGTAGGGTAACGCTGTTTCCGTTAGAGATAAAGAGGGTATTGCTTGATAAAGATAAGGTTTGTGGAGGAATGGTTACCGAGTTGCTGCCTATAATGCTAAGGGTGTTGCTGTTAATGCTTAATTGGGGATTGGCTGCTGCAGGTGCGCTTACGGTGTAGTTAGGATACGTACCGGTAACAGTAGCCGAACCTGCACTGTTAAGGTTTACTACTTGGTCGGGCTTGGTATTGCTAATGATACCCGAAGCAATAGAGATTCCGGTACCGGCTGTATAAGTAGGAGGAGGGGGAAGTGTAACGCTGTTTCCGCCGGAGATGCTTAATGTGTTTCCGGCAATAGATAGCGACTGAGTAGATACTGTACCCGACGTGCCGGAGCTTGCCGCATAAAGTGCATAAGGCACGCTTTGTAAAACAGTAGTGCCTATGGTGGTATAAGAACTACCTCCACTGGGGTCTATACCTATTTGAATGGACATATTGCCGCCCGCCCAGTTTATCGTACTAAACTGCGAAGTGTTAATAGAGCCTATTACATGATTGTATAAACCAAACATGTCGGTGGTAAGGGTGGTAGTTTCGTTAAAAACAGAACTTCCCGATTGAAGTATAGTAAACTTAATACCTATGCTGGTGTTGGCTAACGCATTGCCGGCTGTATTGCGGGCTACACCTTGGTAGTTAATGCCCTGCGGTACTTGAGCCTGAGCCAGCATGCTTACAAAAAAAGCAAAGGCAATACATAATTTTTTTTTCATACGTATTAAAAAATGAAATACAAAGATACTCTTTTTTCTTTATCTCGCAAATGTTGGAATTGCCACCTTTGCGCGGGCATTTTTCATTAATGATTATTTTGTTATTACTTATTTTCCAACTGCATATCTGATGCAGGGGTACTTTGGCGAGGTGCTTTTTTAAAGCGTAAGCCTATCATCACCTCGTGTGTACCGCTATTGTATTTGCGTATGGGGGTAATGCTGTAATCGTACGAATAGCCAAACAAAAGCCAATTTTTATACATATAACCAAACAAAACACTTACCGCATCGTTGGTGCGGAAATTAGCTCCAATCCATACCGTGTTTTTGTAAATACATTGCAAACCGATATCCACTTGCAGCGGCACCGGTGCTACGTATTTTACTAATAAGCCGGGTTGTAGCACAAAATTTTCTCCTAAATTAATTTTATAGGTAGCCAAGCCGTAAAAATGTGGAGCTAAACGACTTTGGTTGGTAGTTTGATCTACAAAAAATTTTAATTTAGCTTGATACAACTGCGGAAAGCCTATGCCTATAGATAGTTTTTTGCTGTAAAAATAAATGCCCGCGCCCACATCGGGCACAATAGTTGATTGATAATTAGCAGACAATACCGGGTCGCCGGGGTCGTGTGTTGTTATTTTAGATCCATCTACAGCGTATTGTACAATTCCTGCGTTTAAACCTAAAGATAATTTATATTTTGCATTTAATTTGATATGATAGGCATACACCAAATCAATACCTGTGCGGCGTGTAGGCCCCACAATATCGGTATAAATGTTTCCACCCATACCCATCTTATAGTTTTTGAAAGGTCCTTGCAAAGAAAGCATATAGGTACGGGGTGCATCTGGAATGCCTACCCATTGATATCGGTTGTTTGATTTGGCTTCCCAATAATCGCTTCTTCCGGCAATAGCAGGATTCATCACAAAATCATTGAGCATATACTGACTATATTGGGGCAACTGTTGTGCCATTAGGTTTACTCCCTGCACCGCAAGCAAAGCACACAAAAAAGATGAAATATATTTCTGTTTCATAACTTGCTTATCTTAAAATGGTTAAAGGTCCTGCGTAATGGTCGGGATACTTAGGATCGTTAAGTCGTATGATGTAATAGTAGGTACCCACCGGCACCGGAGAGCCTTTATAAGTTCCATTCCAGGGCACGTAATTTCCTTTGCTGTAAAACAGTTGTTCGCCCCATCGGTTATACACTTCTATTTCTACATTTGGAAAAAGACTGATGTAATCCAACAACCAGATATCGTTATGCCCATCTCCGTTAGGAGTAAACCCGGTAGGGATAGTGAAGGGCGGAAGCACGGTTACAATCATACTATCCATGCCCACACAGCCAAAAGCATTGGTTACATATACCGAGTACGTAGTAGTAATGGTAGGTGAGGCCACCGGATTAGCTACCGTTGTATCTGATAGTCCATAAGGGGGGCGCCATATTGTAGAGCCTCCGCCTGGGTTGGTAGGGGTGCCGCCTATATTTACGCTTTGTCCCGTCATTATGGATTGGCTTGGCCCGGCATTAGCTCCTGCATTAGGGCTAATAGATACTAGCACGGTATCGCTGTTCGTGCAACCTCTGTAAGTGGCTATTAAAACATACTGGGTGCTGGCGCTTGGGTTTACGGTTATGGTTAATGAATTAGCCGGCGGAATAAGGGTTCCGGAAATATCTTGCCAGTTATAGGTAGGCGATCCCGTTACCGTTCCTGTTAATGTAATAGAGCCACTGGTGCACATAACCGTATCTCTACCTGCATTTACCGTAATGCTTACAGTTGAAGCTACTACAAAGTTGGTATCTAATGTACAGCCGTGCGTGTCTGTTACCGTAAGCGTATAATGCCCCGGCAGGATATTAGTAAGATTAGGCGTAGCGGCGCCATTACTCCAAGAGTAGGTGTAAGAAGGCACCCCTCCTGTTACTGTGGTTGTAATAGCTCCATTGGGCGCATTGTTACAAGTAGCGCTTATGGTATCCCCTGCAAGCGTTATTTTAGGAGGGTTTTTTAGTGTATCTGTTTGATTGGCCGAACAACCGTTGGCATCGGTTACTACCAAGGAATACACACCCGCTGCTAGTCCGCTTGGGTTTTGCCCGGAAGCGGTGCTAGGTGCCCAGCTATAGGTGTAAACAGGGGTTCCTCCGGATACTACGGCGTTAAAGGCGCCGTTTGCGTTGTTATTACATTTGATAGGGGTAGTGGTAGCTAAACTTAAAATCAAACGACTAGGAGGGGTGATTGTGAGCGTTTTTGTTTGCACACAGCCTGCCGCATCGCCTACGGCTACCAAATAATTGGTATTGGCACATAAATTACTTACAGCAGGGCTTGTTCCTAAAGCGCTCGGACTCCAACTATAGCTGTATGCGGGCGTTCCTCCGGAAGCTGTTACCGTAGCGGAGCCGTTGCACATACCATAACAACTTACCCCTGTAGAGGCTATCGTAAGTGCGGGGCCGTTCGTGTTGTTTAATCCTATGGTAAGTGTGTTGGTGCAAGAGGTTCCCGCATCGGTTACCTGTACGGTATAAATGCCTCCACACAAACTACCTACGGTAGGTGTAGTGGCGCTGGCGGCATTAGCACTCCATAAGTAAGTGTAAGGTCCTATGCCTCCTGAAACATTTGTAGAGATACTGCCGTTGCACACGCCACAAGAAGGGGTTGAAATAATGGCATTGGCATTTAGCAGGGCGGGCTGCGCAATATCTACCGATTGCGTAGCAATACAGCCCAGCGCATCGGCTACCTGAATAAAATATATGTTGGCCGATAAACCGCCTATGGTAGGAGTATGAACAGCAGGCGTTACCGGTGTCCAGCTATAAACATAAGGGGTAGTGCCTCCTGTGGCGGTGGCGGTGGCCGAACCGTTGCTTAAGCCGTTGCAAGTAACATTGCTTGCGTTTACCGTAATAGAGGGCGAAGCAATACTGCTTACCGGTATTTGTACTAGCTGCGAGCAACCTTTGCCATCTGTTACATCTACTTGATACACGCCGGCGCACACATTATTTATTTGATTTGTGTTATTTACGGGGGCGGTAGTCCAGGTGTAAGTATAAGGGGTAGCTCCTCCGGTAGGTGCTAAGCTAATGGTTCCGTTACATTGTGCACAATTAGGCGGTGTAATAGTAGGGTTTGGGTTTATTAGGAACGGATTATTTATAAGGTTTACGTTTTGTGAAACGCTACAGCCATTAGCATCGGCTACGTTTACCGCGTAATTACCGGCGCACAAGCTGCCTAAGGTATCGGCATGTGTAGCACCCGGCGACCAAGTGTATGTGTAAGGCATAGTACCTCCGCTGGGTATAGCTGTAAGCACCCCGTTGCACACACTACTACAACTAGGTAGCTGCGTGTTGCTTAATGATACAGCAAGCGCTGTTGGAGCAGTTACCGTAAATGTTTGTACCGAGGCGCAACCATTATTATCGGTTACGGTTACTTGATATGTTCCCGCGCCTAAATTTACATCAGGGTTGGCCGTGCTGCCGTTACTCCAGCTAGTAGTAACAGGAGGGGCTCCTCCTAAAATAGTAGCGGTTGCCGAGCCGTTGCTTAACCCACTGCAAGTGGGGTTTCCTACACTAATGGTTACCAACGGGGCGTTGCTGCTGTTCATGTTTATAGCTACCGTTTGGCTGCAAGCTCCTGAGGTTACCACTAAGGTATAAATGCCGGCACACAAATTGTTCTGTGCCGTACTTCCGGTTGAAACACCATTCCAAGTATAAGAGTAGCTGCCTGTGCCCCCGGTGGCCGTATAAGTTACAGAGCCATCGCACTTACCGCATTGAGTGGGTATCACATTTTTACTGATAACAATAGGAGAAGGAGGTGGAGCTATACTTACCGACTGAGTGGTTACGCAATTAGCAGCATCTTTTACTTGCACATAATACGTACCGGCGCATAAATTGTTGATAGATGGAGAAGCTGATGAAGGAGATACCCAATTATAGGAATAAGGAGCTGTTCCGCCCGACGCGGTTACACTGGCGGTAGCATTGCAAACACCCGAGCACGTGAGTCCGGTAGAGGTAATTGCTGCGGTAGGAGAAGTACTATTATTTACTGGAATTAAGTAAGAAGAAATACAACCCATTACGTCGGCAATATTTACTTGATACAGGCCGGCACAGGCATTGTTAATCGAGGCGGTGTTTGCTGTTGTACTCCATGTATAGGTGTAAGCTCCTCCGTTGCCTCCGGTGGGCGCTAGATTTATTATCCCATTACACATACCGCAGGCAGGTTGCGTAACTGAATAGTTAGGGCTAACGGAAGTGCTGGGTGCTGTAATAGTGGCTATCTGGCTTACCTTACAACCCATAGTATCTGTAATAGTGGCGGTATAAGTGCCGGCGCATAAGTTAGTAGCGGCCGATCCCGCTTGCCCGTTACTCCATGCTATAAGATAAGGTGGGGCACCTCCAATAATGTTGGATAAAGTAGCTGTAGCATTGCAAACTCCATAGCACATGTTGTTTGTAGAAGCCAGGCTAGAAGTAATAAACGTACTTCCGTTTATGGTATAATTAAAACAGTTGGAGCAACCCAGCGAATCTTTAATGCAAACCGTATGGGTACCCATCGCTAAATTATTAAAAACATTGCTAAAAGAATATGAGGCTCCATCAAGAGAATACATATACCCTGCCGCGTAAGGAGTACCCCCCATACCATGGCTGGTAATAGAACCATTATTTATTCCGGCACAAGTAGCATTTACAATAGTAGGATTATCCATTATTTTAGGCGGTGCTGCAATGCTAAATGTAGTCAAGGTTTGGCAACTCAAGCCATCTGTTACTGTAGAGATATAGTTGGGCGGACTTCCACACAAGCCGCTTACAGTGGTCGTACTTACGGGAGGTATCGTGTTCCAATTGTAAGAATAAGGCGGGTTATTGGGCGGATGAATAACGGTTACCGTAGCCGATCCATTACAAGAACCAAAGCATGTTACATTATCGGTAGTAAGAGTTACTAAGGGGCCGTTAGAGTTGGTTATGCCTATCTGAAACGTATCTTTGCAATTGTTTGTATTGCTAAGCACAACCGTATAAATGCCGGCTGATAAATTAGTACAAGCCACATTGGTTCCACAAGCTATAGGCGATAACCAATTCACTGTTAAAGCACCGGAAGGAGTAACCGTATTAATAGTAATAGATCCGTTGCTCTGCCCGCAGGTAGCAGCCGTTTGCGATTCGTTTAATACGATAGCCGGCGCACTGTTTACGGTAGTAGATACGGTGTCCCTACAGTTTTTACTATCTACTACAATTAAGGTGTAAGTACCCGGGCACAAGCCGGAAGCCGTAGGGTTGTTTCCCGGAGAGGGGGCGATGCCTTGCCATTGATAGTTATACCCTCCGTTCCCTCCAGATGGAGTAGCGGTAATGCTTCCGTTGCAAGAGCCACTACACAGCGGACTAGTTGCCACGGCATTAGCATGCATTTTAGCCGAATCTTTTAGCACAAACGTTGTAGAATTAGTACATCCTTTGCTATCCGTAACGCTTACTATGTAAGGCTGCGCGGTTAAACTATGAGTGGAAGCACAACCCACGCATATATTCGGGCTCCATGAAACCGTATAGGTGGGGGTACCACCTGAGGGAGTTACCGATGCGGAACCATTAGCATAGCCAAAACATGTAGGACTAGTATATGTTACGCTTACTGAAACAGAAGGTGGAGCGCTAATAGTAAAATGCGTCGTATCGGTGCAATGATTGGTGTCTTTTACAATCACAAAATAATTACCGGGACATAGCGCGCTTACGCTTGTTGTAGTAGGGTTGCCCGGTGTATTCCAGTTGTAGGTGAAACCTCCTCCAGATCCACCGGTGGGCGCTACACTAGCCGTGCCTGTACAACCGGTACTGCAATTATTATCTTGCTTTACAAAATTAGGTGCAATGGGCGTAGCCGGGTTTATGGTTACTACCGTTTGAATAGAACAACTGTGCGCATCAGCAACAGTTAATGTATAATTGCCGGAACAAAGCCCTGCTACATTCGGACTATTTGAAATAATACTTCCTGATGAATTTGTCCACGTATAGGTATAAGCTGGAAAACCACCCGAAGCAGCTGCCTGCGCTGTACCATTACACAAGCCCGAGCACAATACATTTGTTTTTGTAATAGAAACCGCTACCGTTGTAGGTGCATTGATATTGTATATGTAGGCAGCAGTACACCCTGATGCGTCGGTAATCACAACGGTATGTGTGCCCGAGGCTAAACCGGTAATAGGATTTGTAGTAGCGGTTCCATCTACCGCATAAGAATAAGGGCTTGTACCCCCTGAAGGACTAAGTGTTATAGATCCCGTATTACCCGAACTGCAAGCACTTGGTGTAACGGTGGCATTATCCACAATTTTATTTGGCTCTGTAATGCTTACCGTGGCTATGCTTACACAACCTAAAGCATCTACTACTTTTACAGGGTAGATATCAGGGGCGCTTACTGGCCCACCGCATAAAGTATTGTCTGTTTGCGGCGAAGGCCCACTGGGAGTGCCGGTAGTCCAAATAACTGTTACCGGAGGGTTTGCGCTCGTACCGCTTACTGTAGCACTTCCATTGCAAACGCCAAAACAACTGGCATTATTATTTATTACCACGTTGGTAACGGGGCCGTTAGGATCGTGTACCCCTATTGTAACAGTAGTATCACAACCTTTTGAATCACTAATAGTAGCGGTATAAATACCCGCTGCCAAGCCCGTAAGCGGGTTCGCGTGGCTTCCGGTATTCCAGGTAACTGTATAAGAGGGCGTTCCACCGGAGATAGCTAAAGAAATGCTGCCACTGTTGCTTAAACAAGTAGAAGGCGAAGTAACCGTAGGCGCTATCGTGTATTGAGGCGAAGAACTTACCGTAATAGGATTGTTGGTAGTACAACCTCTGCTATCTACCACGGTGGCCGTATAAGAGCCCGGACAAAGATTAGTTGGGTTGGGGCCTATTACTCCATTATTACTCCAGCTATATGTGTAAGGGGCCGTACCTCCCGATGCAACAACCGCAGCGCTGCCATTACAACTTCCAAAACAAGTGGCGTTTACTACTGATGTGGTAGCGGTAAGTGCCGGTGGGTTCAGTATGGTAATGCTGTCTTTGCTGGCACAACCTGTTTGGTCGGTTACGAATACAATGTAGGTTCCGGGGCATAGATTATTAGCCGTACACGAAAGTGTGTTGCTGCAGGCCGGCACCGGCACTGGGTTTGGAGTCCAAGAGAATGTATAAGGTGCTGATCCCCCCGATGCTGTTGCGTTGGCGCTGCCATCACAAGCATTGTGGCATGATACGGAAAGAGAACTAGCTAAGATATTGACATTGATAATGACCTGAACATTAAATACCGTGGAGGCTAAACAACCATTGGCATCTTTTACATACAACGTATGCGTGCCCACACACAAGGTATTGATAGTTGTGGCGCTTGAAAAAGGCCCGCCTGCTGCGTCCCAACTAAATTGATAGGGAGCAGTACCGCCTGTAGCGCCGGCTGTAGCCGTGCCGTTGCAGATGTTTAAACAACTTTTAGTAACATTGCTTACTGAAGCAGATAAGGCAGTTGGTTGAGTAATATTATACACGATAGCCGTTGCGATACAACCCTTGCTATCTTTTACTTGAAGGGTATGCGTGCCGGTACATAAACCCGATGTAGAAGCGGTTGCAGAGTAAATGCCTCCGTCCCAACTATATTGGTAAGGAGCGGTACCTCCGGCAGCCATTGCCACCGCTGAACCATTGCAAGAGCCTGCGCAGGTAACATTAGTAGGTGTTACACTAGCTGTTATAGGAGTGGGGTTCACTAAAGTTACTGTTTGCGAAGCCAAGCAGTTATTAGCATCGTTTACGTTTAATACATAAGTGCCCGCACATAAATTATTAGGAGTTAGGGTATTAGGTGCCATAGCCGGATTCCAAATGAAGGTATAAGTAGGGAAAGTTCCTCCGGTAATAGCAGCGCTAATAGAACCATCGCAAGCTCCGGAGCAATTAGGGTTAATGGATGTTGTCGCAATAACAATAGGAGCCGGGTTGGCAATACTTACGGTAGCAGTAGTAGTACAAAGGCTTGAGTCGGTTACGGTTACGGAATAATTACCCGAGCACATATTGCTTTGACTGGGTGCTGTAGGTGATACCGGGTTAGCCCCCGTGCCGCTCCAGCTATAGATATAAGTAGGCGTTCCGCCCGTTACACTGGTATTAATTTGTGCATTACACTGGTTTGCGCACACCAAAGGGGTAGCACTTATGTTGATTATTAAAGGGTTTGGCTTGGTAAAGGTTACCGCTTTGGTTACTGAGCAATTTTTTGAATCTGTTATGGTAACGGTGCATGTGGTATTGCCACACTGGCCGGAAAGCGTAGGGGTATTGTTACCCGGCGCACAAGACCAACTGTAGGTATATCCGGGCACTCCACCACTGGGCGTAACGGTAGCCGAAGCATTACATAGGGTAGCGCAACTGGCATTTTTTTGTGCCACTACAGCCGTTATTTGCGGGGGTGAAGTAAGGGTAGCCGATACTGCTTTCACACAATTATTACTATCTTTTACGGTAATGGAATACACTCCGGCGCCTAAGCCTGAAACGCAAGCTGTAGCCGGCTCAGCAGGCGACCACGAATATGTGTATGTAGCACCGGTACCTCCACTAGGGCTTACACAAATTTGCCCATCAGTTGAACCAAAGCAAGCGGGGTTTGTAAAGGTAACAGTTGCATTTAATACAGGTGGGTTATTCAATGTTGCTTTTACGGTATCGTGACAACCTCTACTATCGGTAAGCACTACCGAATAAGTACCAAAAGGTAAATTGGAATAGGTTGATGAAGTGGCTGTTCCACTTATGGTTCCTACGCCAGAGGGTGCCCATACAAAGCCGGTGTAAAGAGGGGTGCCCCCACTTACAGCATCTGTAATACTTCCGCTTGCTTGGCCGTTGCACTTAGGTTGCACAACCGTTACTGTGTGCGTTATAGGTGGTGGCGAAGTAAGAGTAAAGGTTTCTGAAAGAACACAACCATGTGCGTCTTTTATTACGCATGAATAGGTGCCTGCACAAAGCGATGAGTAGGTGGAACTGTTAGCGGAACCAGATATCACGCCTCCCGTAGGTGTCCACGAAAAAGTGTAAGGATTGGTGCCTCCCGAAACGCCGGTAACTGAAACAGAACCGTTGCATACATTAGCGCAACTTATAGAAGTAGTTGTTACCGGATTTATAGTAGCCGCTAAAGCCGGGGGTGCTGCCGGAACGGTACCGGTATACACAGCAGTACAACCATTTTTGTCGGTAACAGTACAGGTGTGTACAGAGCCTGCACACAAATTGTAAAGAGTGTCATTAGTATTACCGCTATCCCAAGTAGTAGTGTATTTTATGCCATTGCTTTGCACCGCACCAAAAGGGGTACCGCCCGTAGGGGCCACCCACATCTGCCCATTGCAAGCGCCAAAGCACAAGGGTGCTTTTACCCCTCCGTTAGGAGAAATAACAGGCGGTTGATTAATGGTTACTTTTACGGAAGGCTGCATCGTACAACCAGCTGCATCGGTAACATTAATAGTGTAAGTGCCTGCGCACAGGCTGTTCGTTGTTTGCGTTATTCCTGAAGGAACGTTATTGAGTGTGAAAGTGGTTAAAGAAGGGGTTGTCCATACAACGGTATAAGGAGGATGGCTGCCCGCTATAATATAGCTAGAAGACCCGTTACATAAACCATTACAAGTTGCCGGAGTAGTAGAAGGGGGAGGGATAGAGATAGGTGAAGTAGCCGGAACATTTACTCCTGAAAGAAAAGACGTGGTAGAGTCTCCACTAGAAGTAGTACAGGTAATCAACACATTATAACTATTGGCGCATAAACCAACGCAAGTAAAAGTAGTAGCACTGGTAGTATAGGTTTGTGGGGTGGAGCTAATCCATTGAATGGTATAAGGAGGTGTTCCGTTAATTCCTGTAACGGTAGCTTGCCCATTGCAGCCTCCGTTGCAGGTAGGGCTTTGGATATTCACAATGGTAGTAGTGGACATGGTGCGCAAACTGCCGCTGTTTTGTGTCGTTATATTAGAGAAATGATGCGTATTAAGAGCGTAATCAAAAAAAAGTTTGGAAGTGCCTGTGCCTTGTATTTGTTGGTTATTGAGGCTTGTTACGCGATGTTGTATCCATAGCATCGTGTTGTTTAAAAGTATTTGTGCACCTGAATTACAAATTAAATTACCAAGAAAAAAAGAAGTGTTATTAGCGGCTATTGTAGCTGCATTAACAAATACTGTTTTGTTTTTTTCGGTATTAAAATTAGAGGATACATTCCAGCTTCCACCGCCATCGAAATATACATTTCCGCTAAAGATGAAAGAACCGAGTTTTAATATGTTGCTTTGTTCCGACGATTGAAACCAAACATCGCCCAAGAAATTATTTTTTACAGATAGATTAAACGAGGCGCTCCCTGCAATGCTTAGTCTTTCATTTTGTGTGCCTTGTAAGGTAATGGGCTGTGTATTATTAGAAAAGGTAATGTTGTGGCAATTTGCCCCGCCGATAATGCTTACTATGGAAGATGAGGTACCTGATTTTTCATCAAAAAAAACATCGTCGTTGAGGGTAGGTGTTTTCGCTCCCCCTAGGCCGCCGCTAGAAAAACTCCAGTGCGCTGCGTCGTTAAAATGCCCAGAACCTCCTACCCAATACAAACTTTGTGCCCTCACGCAAAAAACAGGGGCGAGCAGAAACAGGAACCATACACTACGTAAAAATAGCCTCATATAGAACAATTCATTGTGTCAATTATCCACGAATGTACGTATTTTTTTTGAAAAAAAAACATTTTTTAAATTCTTAGCGCTGTTTGTAGTTTTTTAAGCGGTATTTATTCTAATTGTTTTGTTTTATTGAAGGCAAGCATTGCCTTGTCTTCGGCTTGGCGCATCTGTTTTTTTTGCATCGGTGTTTTATCTTTATAACCGCAAAGATGCAGTAAACCATGAGCTAACACGCGCAACAATTCTACCTCAAAAGCGGTATCTGCTTTTTTTGCATTATCTGCTACTCTATCTGCACTAACATATATTTCGCCCACTATTTTATTTTTTTCGTTGTAATCAAAAGTGATGATATCGGTATAAAAATCGTGTGCTAAGAATTGTTGATTGATGTGCAAGAGCGCCTCATCAGAACAAAAATGGTACGATAGTTTTTTTATTTCTTTTTTTTCAGAGCCGGCAAGTAGCATCAGCCATTTTTTTAACTGATTTTTTTGTGGTGTTTTAATCTTTACCGAAGCGCTAAAAGTGATGGCCACAAGGGTGTTTAGTTAAGGTTAAAAGATAAAAGTACGGTTTTTTGGTCGTTGATAAATTCTACTTTATCGCACAGCATTTTCATAAGCAAAATACCACGCCCCGATTCGGACGGGTTTTCGGGTTTGGTTGGGTCTGTAACTTGCTCTATATCAAAGCCATGAGTGCCCTCGTCTATTACTGAGAAGGTGAGTTCTTTTTCGGAGTTGCGACATAAGAGCTGCACTTCTTTTTGTGGATTATTTTGGTTTCCGTGTGTAATGGCGTTATCTACCGCTTCGGTTACGGCTAATAAGATATTACCGAATTTTTCTTCGCCAATATGCAACTCTTCGCAAATCCCCACTACCGTATTTTCTACGGTACTATCGGGAGTTAAAGATTTTATACATACTCGTTTATCTATCAACGGAAGCATTTTATGGGGTTAAAACAAGTGCTTATACGCATTCTTTTTGCAAAAGGTTTCATTTTTTTGCTTTTTAATGCTTTATTGTTTACAGCCCTAATAAAACTTCTACCGGGTTTTTGCCTCCAAACAAAATGCGGCTTGGGTTTTCCAGCATTTCTTTTACTTTTACTAAAAATCCTACGCTTTCGCGCCCGTCAATAATGCGGTGGTCGTAGCTTAGGGCTACATACATCATGGGGCGTATTTCTACTTTTCCGTTTATGGCCATGGGGCGTTCTACCACGTTGTGCATACCTAAAATAGCGCTTTGAGGCGGGTTTATTATAGGGGTACTCATCATACTGCCAAATACGCCGCCATTGGTAATGGTGAAGGTGCCTCCCTCCATTTCCGGAATGGTCAGTTTACCGTCGCGGGCTTTAATGGCCAAGGTTTTTATTTCGTTTTCTATTTGTGCCAAGCTCATCAACTCGGTGTTGCGCAATACGGGTACCATTAGGCCTTTGGGTGCACTTACGGCAATGCCTATATCGCAATAGCGATTATATACTATTTCGTCTCCATCAATCATGGCGTTTACAGCCGGAAAGTGGTACAGGGCTTCGCACACGGCTTTGGTAAAAAAGCTCATAAACCCAATGTTGGTGCCATATACTTCTTTAAATTTATCTTTGTATGCAGCACGAATGGCGTAGATGCCGCTCATATCCACTTCGTTAAAAGTAGTAAGCATGGCGGTTTCATTTTTTACGGCTACCAAGCGCTTGGCTACGGTTTTACGCAGGGCGGTCATTTTTTGGCGGTCTTTATCGCGCCCGCCTTTCCACGAGTTTGATAATACTTCTTGTACATTAGGCAATCCATTAGCCAGTGCGGACAGTACATCTTGCTTGGTTATGCGCCCGTCTTTGCCCGATCCGTTTATTTGGTTTGCTTTTACTCCGTTTTCGGTCATTATTTTAGCGGCCGCTACACTGGGGTTTCCATTGGCATAGCTGTTGTTTCCAGGGGTTCCGGCAGAAGCGGAAACGGTTTCTTTCTTTGCTTCTGCTTTTGTTTCTTCTTTTTTGGGCGCGGGAGTGGGCGCCGCTGCAGTTGCAGGTTTTTCCTCCGGCTTAAAAGAAGTATCTATTTTTACTACTACCTGTCCTATTTTTACGGTGTCGCCTTCCTTAGCTATCAGCTCTAGCTTACCGCTGTCTTCTGCGTTTAAGGTAAGGGTGGCCTTGTCTGAATCTATCTCGGCCAGGGGTTCGTCTTTTTCTACCACATCGCCGGTTTGTTTTAGCCAGCGGGCAATAGTTACTTCGGTAATGGATTCTCCGGGGCTCGGTACTTTTAATTCTACTATGGCCATATTTTTTTAGTTAAGTGTTTATCTTGTTTTGTTGCTGTTGGGAAAGCATGATTATTTTACTAAAATTTTTGAAAATATGTTTTTCATAATTTCTTCGTTTTCTTCGTTGTGGCGTTTTGAAAAACCAGTAGCTGGGCTTGCTGCCTCGTCTCTTCCTATGCATTTCAAGTTTAGGTTTCGCAGGCTGTTGTCTATAAAGCGCCAAGCTCCCATGTTTTCAGGTTCTTCTTGTATCCACAGGTATTCTTTGGCTTTGTTGTATTTTTTTACGAACTCAGCTACTTGCTTGTGAGGGAATGGATACAGCTGCTCTACACGTATAAAGGCAATATCATCGGCGCCTTCTTTTTCTCTGCGCTCTATCAAATCGTAATATACTTTGCCACAGCAAAAAGCCAATCGTGTTGTTTTTTTTGCGTCTGCTTTGGGATCGTCTAATACTTCATGAAAAGTATCTTTTGTGAAATCGGCTAGCGTGCTTACGCAACTTGGGTAACGCAACAATTTTTTTGGAGTGAAGCATACTAAGGGTTTACGGAAATCGCGTTTTAGTTGGCGGCGAATAGCATGAAACTGTTGTGCAGGAGTAGTGGCGTTTACTATCTGCATGTTGTTTTTGGCACACATTTGTAAAAAGCGCTCCATACGTGCCGATGAATGTTCGGGGCCTTGCCCTTCGTAGCCATGAGGAAGTAATAGGACTAAGCCATTCATTCGATGCCATTTGTACTCGGCAGCGGATAGGTATTGGTCCACAATAATTTGTGCGCCATTAAAGAAATCTCCAAACTGCGCTTCCCATATTGTTAGGATGTTGGGTGAGGCAAAAGCATATCCGTATTCAAAGCCCAACACGGCATATTCGCTCAGCAAGGAGTTGTATATATGCAGTTGGCCTTGGGCGGTAATGCTATTTAAAGGGATATACTCTTCTTCGCTATCTTCTACTTTTACTACGGCGTGGCGGTGCGAAAAGGTGCCGCGCTCTACATCTTGCCCACTAAAGCGCACATGATGTCCTTCTTTCATCAAAGAAGCATAGGCTAGCAGTTCGCCCATTGCCCAATCGTAGTTGTTGTTGGCTATCATGCTACGGCGGTCTTCAAATACTTTAGCTATTTTGTTAAAGAATTTTTTATCCGCAGGGAGCTCGGTTGTTTTTTTTGCTAAATCTAAAAACGTTTTTTCATCTATAGATGTGTTGGGCGAGGTTTCAAAAGCAGCATCATCGGCCTTTTTTACTCCAGTCCAGTTTCCTTCTAAAAAGGAAGTTATTTTAGCTTTATCGGTTTTTTTGGCGGCATCTAAGTTGGCTTCTAATTCGGCTTTAAAGGCTTTTTCAATATCTTTTGCTTCGGCTGCCAAAGGCGATTTTTCAAACTCCAAGCGGCGCACATATAAATCTTTTGGGTTTGGATGTATGGCTATTTCTTTGTACAGTAAGGGTTGTGTAAAGCGGGGTTCGTCGCCTTCGTTATGCCCATATTTTCTATAACAAAGCAAATCAATAAATACATCGCGCTTAAAAGTTTGACGAAAATCCATGGCCAATTTAGCCACTAAACACATGGCTTCTATATCATCGCCATTTACGTGAAATACAGGGGATAATGTAACTTTGGCTACATCGGTGCAGTAGGTAGAAGAGCGGGCATCAATATAATTGGTTGTAAAACCTACCTGATTGTTTACCACTATATGAATGGTACCTCCGGTTTTGTAGCCTTCTAATTGGCTCATTTGTACGGTTTCGTACACTACTCCTTGCCCGGCTACGGCAGCATCTCCGTGCATTAAAATCGCGCATACTTTGGTGTTGTCTCCGCTGTGTATGTTATCTATTTTGGCGCGCGCAATACCTTCTACCACAGGGTTTACCGTTTCTAAGTGCGAGGGGTTGGGGGTAAGGCTCATGTGCACTTTTTTGCCCGAATCGCTTATTTGGTCTGATGAGTAGCCGTTGTGGTATTTTACATCGCCATCAAAAAGGCTGTCTTCACTGGGGCGGCCTTCAAATTCGGTAAAAACATCTTGGTAGGTTTTGTTCATGATGTTGGTAAGCACATTCAGTCTTCCGCGATGCGGCATGCCTATCACATAGTCTTCAACTCCTAAATTAGCACCGTGTTCCATCAAGGCATTCATAGCAGGGATGAGGGCTTCGCCTCCCTCTAATGAAAAGCGTTTTTGCCCTACATACTTGGTTGCTAAAAAATTTTCAAACACAACGGCTTGTGTTAGTTTTTTTAAAATCACTCGTTTTTCATCAAGAGAAAAGGCCGGTGTGTTTTTGGTTTTTTCCATGCGGTCTTGCAACCATTTTATGATTTGCGGGTCGCGCATGTAAAGGTATTCTACTCCTATGCTTTCGCAATAGGTGGCTTTTAGGTGGGTGATAATATCGTTTAGCTTAGCGGGGCCGATGCCTAGTTCGTTTCCGGCATGAAAAACGGTGTCTAAATCTTTTTCTGAAAGCCCAAAATGTTCAATATCTAAGGTAGGTTCGTACTTACGGCGGTGGCGTACGGGGTTGGTTTTGGTAAATAAGTGCCCTCGTTGGCGGTAGCCGTTTATAAGGGTAATAACCTTAAATTCTTTGGTTACATTTTCAGGAATAACGGCTCCATCGGTATTGTAGTTGGTTTGGGCAAATTCAAATCCCTTAAAAAAATCGCGCCACGAGGCATCTACACTGTTGGGGTCTTTAGTGTATTGCTGAAAGAGCGCTTCTATGGCGTTTACATCGCTGGTACCAAGGTACGAAAATTTATCCATAACAATAGGCTTAAAAAAACAGCCTCAAAGGTACGTATTTTTACGTTCTAAACATCAAATTCTATATCCTAAAATTTGTGAATGTTTCTTGTATAAAAAAACGCACAAAAAAGCAACTGCCTGGCAGTACTTTTTGTTTTAGAAGATAATGGAGGCGGCCTCTTTTATTTTTTGTTGCTGCTGCTGTTTTTTGTTTTCGATACACCTAAAAAGGTGAGTATATCATCGCTTTTATCGTACTTTTGATTGGCGTATAACATGGTCATATCGCTTGATTTATCAAACATAATGGCGATGCCTGTTTTTTCAGAAACGGTTTTTATGGCGTTATATACTTTATCTTGTATGGGTTTTACCAACTCCATGCGTTTTTTAAATAAATCGCCTTCGGTGCCAAAGTGTTGTTTTTGCAAATCTTTAGCTTCTTTTTCTTTGTTTACTATTTCGTTTTCGCGTTTTTGGCGTAAGTCGTCGGTAAGCAAAATTTGTTCGGCTTGATAGGTTTTGTACAGTTTATCTATTTCGGCATATTTTCCTTCAATTTCTTTTTGCCAATCGGCCGATGCTTTATCCAATTCTTGTTTGGCTGCTTTGTACTCGGGTATTTGGTTTAAGATGTACTCGCTATCTACATATCCAATTTTTTGTGCTACGGCTGCACTGCTTATCCATAAAAGGCTTGCAGCGGTTAAAATGATTTTCTTCATGTTCATATACGTCTTTTTTTTGAATAGAAATTTTACCAAAAGTATTAAAAAAAACGCTGGTACGCAAAATTAACACTGTTTAAGAAATAGCGGCGCTATTTTTTAAAATAGGTTCCTTTTAGCAGTTCATCAAACGAAATACGTTTTTTGTTGTACAGCGCTATTACAAAGGCATCTTTTATGGCTATGCGTTTGGCTTTAACGCACATCTCATCGGCTTCTTTTAGGGTTTTGTATTCGCCAATGGTAAAACGGGTAATGCCATCGTTATAAATTTGGCGCCGCACGGGAGGTAACTGTAGCAGCTTGGTGAAATTGAAATTTTGCACCATACGGTAGGCGCCTACCTGCACTTTAAAACTGATGCTATCGGCCGATTCGGTGCCGTATTTGTTTAAAAATTCGGTGTAATCCATTAAGCTGTTGTCGGTTTTTATTTGAGTTGAATCTATTTTTTGAGCATCTAAATAGGCTTGCGAGTATAGGTTGATATCGGTTTTTAGCATCATAAAAGAATCTACGGTAATGGTAGAGATGCTTTTTGTCATTTTTAAATCGTTGTAGGTAAAGCTAATTTCAAATTCATTACCACTGGGTATGTTTAATAAGTATTCTCCTGATACGGTATTAGAGTGGAATGAGCCGGTAAAATCTTTACGGCCGTGCTTAGCCCGTATTTTTATTTGGGCTTCGGCGGGTTTATCATCAACATATACGGTGCCGCTTAGCATAATTAGTTTGGTGGGTTTGCCAAACATGCCCGGTTCTACCAAATAAATATCTTGTAGGCCAAAGCCTCCTTTACGCTCGGAGGAGTAGTAGCCCCGTTGCCCATCGGCCGAAACCCAGTAGTATTTATCATCTTGATTGGTGTTTACGGGTTTGCCTATATTATACGGAGTGCCCCACTTCCCGTTTTTTAAATCGCTTCTAAAAATATCGTATCCCCCGCCGGAATTATGCCCGGTAGAACTAAAAAACAGCGTGTTGCCATCGGCTGTAATAAAAGGAGCATCTTCATCGAATTGGGTATTTATAATGTTGCCTAAATTTTTTGGAAGCCCATAGCTGCCGTCGGGCATACGCTGACAAAACCAAATATCGCGCCCTCCCAAGCCGCCGGGGCGCTCGCTAGAGAAATACGCTATTTTTTCATCGGGCGAAAAGCAAATACTCCCTTCCCAAAAAGCAGAGTTAATGGCCCCTTTCATTTTTTCAGGGGCGCTCCATTCTTTACCCTTCAAACGACTCACATAAATATCGCCGTTGCCTCCTCCTAAGTTGCGAAATAAATACAGAGTCTGCCCATCGTGGCTAAGGGCTAGCGAGGCATCGTTTCCATTGGTGTTGATGCTGCTTATAGGGGTAGGCTCGTTCCAGCCGGCACTGTCTTTTTTTATAGACAAAAACACATCTTCAAAATACGTGCCTTTTTCATCGGGCTTATTTGGATATTTTTGTTTTCCTCCTTTAGATTTTTCTCCTAAATAGGTGTATATCATAAAGCTTTCATTTTCGGGCAGTATAGGTGCATATTCAGAGGCAGCTGTATTGATAGGGTGCCCCATGTTAGTGATAGTAGCTACGGCTGCTTTTGTTTTTTCGTCTAAAGCGTTTTTGCAAATTTGTATTTGGCGTTTTACTACTCCCGCAATGGTATCGGGCAAAGGGTTTTTTTGATATAAATCAAACTGTGTGATGGCGTCAAGGTATTTATCGTTATTGGCGTAGGCCTTTCCTAAATAAAAATCGTAATCAAAAAGTTTGTTTTTAATAGGTTCGGCGGCTTTAATGTTTTCTTCAGACTGAGCAAAGTAATACGAGTCGTAACATTGGCAGGTACCCAATAAATACTTGAGGTATAGATTGCTCGGAAATGCTTTTAACAGTGTGTCATACAAAGGAAGTGCCGGTATAAATTCTTGATTTTTAAAATAAACATCGGCTTGATTAAGTGTTTTTTTTTGCTGCTCCGAAAAGTTTTTTTGAAGCTCTGTTTTTAACTCATGATTCACTTGCGCATACCCACAAAAAAATAGAAAGAAGGAAGCAATGTACCATATATTCTTCATCATAATAAATGTTAAATGTATATCAAAGGTAGCTAAAAAAAGACAAGTCTAAAAATAAGAAATCAACAATTGAGCCAAACTTTAAACAGCTTCTTGTGAATACTGGTGCTCGTACAGGTTTTTGAAGGGACCGTTTTGTTTTAGTAGGTCTTGTAAAGAACCTTGCTCTACTATTTTTCCATCGTTTATTACCATAATGCGCGATGCTTTTTGTATAGTAGCCAAGCGATGCGCTATAATAAAAGAAGTACGATTTTTAGTGATTTTTTCGGTAGCTTGTTGTATCAGCTGTTCGGTTTCGGTATCAATAGATGAGGTGGCCTCATCTAGCACCAAAATAGCCGGTTTGTGTACGTACGCCCTTAAAAAAGCAATCATTTGCCTTTGTCCTGCCGATAGCATGTTTCCTCTTTCGCGTACATTAAAATGGTAGCCCTCCGGTAATTGCATAATAAAATCATGCGCCCCTATGTATTTAGCTGCTTCTATAATTTCTTCTTCCGTAATAGAGGGGTTGTATAATGCAATGTTGTTTTTTATGGTATCCGAAAACAAAAAGACGTCTTGCAGCACTACCGCTATTTGCGTGCGAATAAAATCTAATTGAAACTGGTTTTGCGGGACATCGTCAAACAAAATTTCGCCGGTATCTATTTCGTAATAGCGCCCCATCACATTCATAATAGTGGATTTTCCGGCCCCGGTAGCACCTACTAAGGCCACGGTTTCGCCGGGTTGCACCACAAAGGATATGTTGTGTAAAATTTGCTTGCTTTTATGATATGAAAAGCACACGTTTTTAAACACTACTTTTCCGGCCAAAGGTTGCATGAGGGTTCCGTTATTAGCAATACTTTCGTTGGTATCTAATAATTTGAATACACGCTCGGCGGCCACCATACCCATTTGCAGGGTGTTGATGCGGTCGGCCATCATGCGTATTGGGCGAAACATCATGCCGGTAAGCATAATAAAAAAAGTAATTTGTCCGGGTGTAAGACTGTGCTTGGTAATGGTAGCGCCTCCGTAAAAAATAATAAGCGCGATTGCCAACGATGAAAGAATTTCTACCACCGGAAAAAAAATAGAGTAGTACCACACCGAGCGTACGTTGGCTTGCTTGTGCTGCTCGTTTATATCCATAAAGTTTTTATACTCTTGTTGCTGGCGGTTAAAAAGTTGCACTACCTGCATGCCCTGTATATGCTCTTGTACAAAAGTGTTGAGAGCAGCCACCGCGTTGCGCACTTGATGGAAGGTGCTTTTTACCCCACGTTGAAAAAATTTAGTGGCTATAAAAAGAAGGGGTATGGTTATTAGTACCACCAAAGTTAGTTGCCAACTTACTATAAACATACAGGTAAAAAATACCAGCAGACTCAGCATGTCGCTCATAATAACAATAAAGCCTTGCGAAAAAACATCGGCCATGGCCTCTATGTCTGATACGGAGCGTGTTACCAAGGTGCCTATGGGGGTTGTATCAAAATACGAATTTTTAAATGATAAAATATGTTTAAACAACGTGGCGCGCAGGTCTTTTATAATGGTTTGGCCAATAGTGGCGGTAATGATGGTGTTGCTCCATTGCAATAAGGCTTCCGTAGCTAAAATCAATAAAATAATTCCTGAAAAAAGAGAAATCATTTCTACGTTTTTTGAAGCTATATAATCATCTAATATCTTTTTTATAAGTAAGGGGCGTGCAATGGTAAGGGCTGCCATCACAATGGTAATACCCACTGCTGTATAAAACTTTTTTATATGTGGTTTTATAAAACTAAAGATACGCCGTAGTAAACCCCAGTCAAAAGAAGCTTTATGTTTGGTTTCGGCGCTCAATTTTCTATTTCAAAAATAGTTGGTGGGTATTCAATTTCTATTAGATGCAGTCCTTTTCCGTGGGCTGATTTTCCGGCTGCCGCGCGGTCTTGTTTTTCAACAATTTCTTTAAACTGCTCTATATTTATTTTTTTTGTTCCTACCTCTAACATGGTTCCTACCAGCGCCCGTACCATATTTCGTAAAAAACGATTGGCTTTTACGGTAAAAATAAGTTGTTCTTTTTCTTCTTGCCAATGGCATTGCATAATGTGGCAAATATAGGTGTTATGACTGTTATTGACTTTTGTAAAGCTGGTAAAATCTTTGGTGTTTTTAATTATTTCGGCGGCTTGGTTCATCAAGGGTATATCTATATCGCCATATATATATACAGATGTGTCGTTTAAAAAAGGGTTGGGTGTTCTATGAATAAAATACTGGTAGGTTCGTGCGGTAGCGCTGTAACGCGCAGTGGCATTAGGCAATACCGGTATTATATCTATAAGGGCTATATCGCGAGGCACCGTTTGGTTCATCTTAAAAAGCCATTGTTTTTTATCGCTTATTAGGGTAGGTTCTTTGCTTTCAAAATGAGCGTAAAATTGGCGGGCATGAACTCCCGTATCGGTACGGCCACAACCGGATAGGATAATGGGTTCGTGCAGGAGCAAGCTCATTTTTTCTTGCAGTACATGTTGTACGGTAAGGGCTGTGTTTTTTTGCAGTTGCCAGCCGTGATAGTTGGTTCCTTTATACGCAAGGTGTAAAAAGTATCGTGTAGGCATTTATTTTACAGCCTCTACGCATATTTCTACGTTTGCATCTTTGGGTAAGCGGGCGGCTTCAATAGTGGCGCGTGCCGGAAAATCTTTTGTAAAAAACGACGAGTAAGCCTCGTTTACCTGCACAAAATCGTTCATGCTTTTTAAGTAGATGGTTGTTTTTACTACGTTATCAAAAGTCATACCTGCTTCTTCTAATAAAGATTGTAAGTAGCCCATAATGCAGCGGGTTTCTTCTTTTATGGTGCAAGCAATTAATTTGTTGGTTTGCAAATCTAAGGCTATTTGCCCCGAAGTGTAGAGGGTGTTTCCTATCATTACCGCTTGGCTGTATGGGCCTATGGGCGAAGGTACTTTAGAGCTTACAATAATTTTTTTCATGTGTTTTTATAGTGTTGATGTGGGAGCAAAAGTATAAAAAATCTGGCTATTTTTTTAATGTATTACCTCCGGTATGTTTATTTGAGTGCCTTGTATTAGCCCGTCTCTTAGGCGAATAATTCGGTCCGTCATTTTACTAATATCATCTTCGTGTGTTACTACTACCAGCGTAATACCTTGTGCGTTTATCTGCTTAAACAAATCCATCACCTCTAAGGAAGTAGTTGAGTCTAAGGCTCCGGTAGGCTCGTCGGCAAAAATAACTTTGGGTTTTCCTATTAAGGCGCGAGCTATGGCCACCCGTTGTTTTTGCCCGCCGCTAAGCTCGCTGGGCAAGTGGTGCGCCCAATCCTTTAAACCCACTTTATCTAAATACTCTAAGGCTAACTTATTTCTTTCTTTGCGCGAAGTGCCTTGATAGTACAAGGGAAGCGCTACGTTTTCCATCGCATTTTTAAACGAAAGTAAATTAAACGATTGAAACACAAAGCCTAAAAACTGATTGCGTAAATGGGCAGCCTGCGTTTGCGATAGATTTTTAATGAGTGTACCGTTTAAATAGTACTCGCCGCCGTCGTAATTATCTAAAATACCTAATACGTTTAATAAGGTTGATTTACCGGAACCCGACGAACCCATGATAGAGACAAACTCCCCCTCTTTTATATGTAAATCAATTCCTTTCAGTACCTTAAATTCGGAATTTCCGATGTGGTAACTTTTTTGTATGTTGTGTAGTTTTATCAATGCGCTGTTTTTAAAAGAAATGTTATTTACTTTATAGTCTGTAAAATATCGTTATATCGAATCTCGCTATGCGAAGCATGATACACGCATTTTCCGTTAGAAATAACCAACACCTGGGGCGATTGATGTTCAATGACGTAATGCGCTGCTATTTCGTTAGAAATGTTGCGGTGCGCCAATAAATCTAAGTAATAAAAAGTAACTTTTTCGGCATCGGCCTCTTTCCAGTTACTTTCTATGCGATTTAGTGCCATATTACTGATGCTGCAACGGGTGCTGTGTTTAAAAAGCAAGCATGGCTTTTTCTCTGAAGAGGCATCTATGGCTTGCAGCTGACTAATATCCTGTAGGGGGGTCCAATTCATAAAAAGTTATTTTTGTTAAGATGCCATTATTTGATAAAGCAAAAATACTACATTTGCGCATAACCTAAAAATAAAGTACAATATGAAAAAGATATTTCTAAGCCTTAGTGTATTGATGTGCTTATCTGCATGGGCACAAATAGGCAAACCTTTTCCTGAGATAAAGGGCGAAACCTTTGAGGGGAAAGCCATTACCCTACCCGCTGCTGCTGCCGGAAAACCTACTCTTATAGGCATCTGTTTCAGCAAAGAAGCTGAAGGCGATTTGCAAACTTGGCTAAATCCTGCTTACAATGAGTTGGTAATGAAAAAAGGAGAAAAAAACTCTATGGAAGAAGCGGCCAACTACGACGTGAATTGTTATTTTTTTCCGCGTATGAATTTGATTAATCAAGCTTTGGAAAAAGCCAGTAAAAACAAAATAAAAGAAAAAACCGATAAAGCTTTTTGGCCTATGTTGGTGTTTTTTATGGACGGACTTAGAGAGTATAAAGAATTTTTAGGAGCCGAAGACCGAAGCCGCCCTTACCTGTTTGTATTAGATGCCACCGGCAAAGTGGTACATGTAGAAAAAGGAGCCTACAGCCCCGAAAAAATGGATAAAATACAAGATTCTTTTGATGAAGATTAAAAAAAACAAGATTTGTTGGTTTATCTTCTAAAAAAAACGTACCTTTAGGTATGCTTGGAAGCGGTACAAAAATAACCCATTCGGAAAATGCAAAGCGACGCATAGAACGCCTAAAACAGGTGCATTACTTAGTGGCTATTGTGTTGTTTGTAGGCACGTTCTTTTTTTGCTCTACTTACGATACTAATTTCCATCTTACCACCATGTCGCTTTCTCACTTGGGTATTTATAAAAAAATAGGATTTGTGTGGAATATCAGTCTTTTTATCATAGGTATTACACTTATGATAGAGTCTTTTTTAAACATGAATAAATACATGCCCGGCTCTAAACTGCTGTATTTGTTTGTAGCTTCCATTGTTTGCTTGTTGCTTACGGCCAGCATTACTATGGACCACCCCATTCATTATTATTTTGCTTTTTCGTATTTTATTGGATATACAGTAGGTATTTTTTTGTTTGGCCTTTTATTGATGAAAACCGATTTCCGTATCGGGTTTATATCCGTTGTTATTGCTATATCTACTTTAGTGTTGCCTATGTGGGTTTTGATGTGGCTGCACAGCTATGCCATACCCGAGCTTATTCATACTGCTCTTATTTTTGTATGGGTAAGCGTTACCAAGTTTGATGCACCTTACAAAAATTTTATCAAGCGTTTTGGCCTATAACCGACTACTTATCTTTCTTCTCTTTATCTTCAACGGCAGCACCTAAAGAGGGTACTTTTATTTTATCCGATTTAGAAAGGCCTTCCGTAACTTCGATGTTGATGCCATCAGACAGGCCGGTTTTAATAAACCGTTTTTCAAACGTGTTGGCTGTCTTTTCTACTTCTACAAAAGGTTTGTCTTTTTCAAATTGCATCACACTTTCTGATATAGCAAGTGCTTTGTCTTTTTTAGCCAAAATAATATCGGCACTGGCGCTGTAGTTAGCCCTTAAAAAAGAACCTGTTTTGGTTCTGTTTACCTGTGCGCGAATTAAAAATTGAATGGCTCCGTTTTCGGCTACCCCTTTTGGCGCAATGTATTCTAGCTTAGCGTCATACGATTCGTTATCAATGGCGCCAACCGTAAGCACCAAAGGCATGCCAATTTGTATTTTTCCCACTTCGCTTTCATCTACCTTGCCTTCAAAAATCATCTCGCCCATATTAGCCACCGTAGCAATGGTAGTACCTTCGTTAAAGGTATTGCTTTCAATAACCGAACTACCCTCTTTTATAGGCACGTCTAACACCATGCCCGTAATGGTTGATTTCACAATAGTATTAGAAGCACTTTCCATTGATTTGCTTACACCATCTTTAATAATCTGAAGGTTTTCTTCTGATGATTTTACTTCTACATCGGCACTTTTAAATTTTAAATCGTACGGTAAAAAATCGGCTTTTGAGATAACACCTTTTTCCAGTAACGATTTATTGCGCTCGTAATCCATCTTTGCATTATCGTAGCTTACTTTTGCTTGATTTATACGGGTTTCGGCAGCTTGTAAAGAAGCCATGTTGGGGATAATTTTGATGCGGGCAATAATGTCCCCTTCTTTTATTTCTTGCCCGGCTATTACATAAAATTTTTCAATAATACCCGATACACGCGATTTCATGTTGATTTCTTTACGCGGAATAATAGCGCCTGTAGCTACTGTTTTTTTTACAATAGTAGTGTCAAACGGACTGATGGTTTTAAAAACTTCAGGGGGTTTATTTGATTTTTGGTATAAAAAATAAATAGTGTAACCAAATACAAAAATCACTAAGATTAAGGAAGTTGTTTTAATAATACGTTTTATCATATATTTGTTTAATGAGGTACAAAAGTATTTAAAAAAAACGGCTTACTTCTCTTTAATTTGATTAGCTTGTGTATTTGTAGTTTGAATGGCAATATACAAGGTATGAAAAAATACCTCTTAGCAACGCTAAAACCAACTTCACTTAAAACAGATACCTTGTTAAACAGGGAATAAAAAGTGAGGAGTGGCTTTCTAAACGATAAATATTTTTTTACAAAGCAGAAGCTAAATAAATTGTATCTTTGATACCCTTGTGATACCTAAAGATATTGTAGATAAAATAATTGACGAAGCCCGCATAGAAGAAGTGGTGGGTGATTTTATTAGTTTAAAAAAAAGAGGAGCTAACCTTTTGGGTTTGTGTCCTTTTCATAATGAAAAAACACCTTCATTCACAGTGTCGCCTGCCAAGGGTATATAT
Organism: Bacteroidota bacterium; assembly: GCA_018267475.1. Lineage (GTDB taxonomy): Bacteria > Bacteroidota > Bacteroidia > B-17B0 > Aurantibacillaceae > PALSA-968. The sequence goes on from JAFDYI010000027.1 coordinate 34,430, forward strand.
AAGTGCTTTGGTTGTGGAAAAGCCGGCAATTCCGTAAATTTTATCATGGACCACGAGAGCCTAAGTTACCCTGAGGCACTGCGTTACTTAGCACAAAAATACCGCATCGAAATTCAAGAAAAAGAAATAAGTCCGGAAGAAAAAGCCCAGCAAACCGAGCGCGAAAGCCTGTTGGTAGTAACCGGTTACGCGCAAAAATATTTTTCTAATGCTTTGTGGGATAGTGATGAAGGGAAGTCGGTAGGTTTAAGTTATTTTTACGAGCGTGGTTTTACTGATGAAACTATAAGAAAATTTCAATTAGGTTATTCTTTTGAAGAACGAAAAGCCTTTTCAAAAGCAGCACTTGCCGATAAATTCCAAATTGAATACCTAATAAAAACGGGGCTTTCTATCCTTTCTGAAAAACATAAAGAAAACAGTCCTATAAGTATCCACGATATTTTTGACCGATATACCAGTCGGGTTATCTTTCCCATTCACAGCGGTACAGGCAAGGTGCTGGGCTTTGGCGGGCGCATTTTAGGCAGTGATAAAAAACTAGCTAAATACATCAATTCGCCTCAAACCGATATATATGATAAAAGCAAGGTGCTGTACGGTTTGTTCTTTGCAAAAAAACAAATTACGCAAAAAGATGTATGCTACTTAGTAGAAGGCTATACGGATGTAATATCCATGCATCAGGCAGGCATTGAAAACGTGGTGTCTTCGTCCGGAACCTCTCTTACTGTAGAGCAAATAAAGTTAATACATCGTTTTACAAGTCATATCACTATTTTGTATGATGGGGATTTAGCAGGAATAAAAGCCAGTTTTAGAGGTATTGATTTGATTTTGGAAGAAGGCATGAACGTAAAAGTGCTTTTGTTTCCTGATGGCGACGATCCGGACTCGTTTTCAAAGAAAGTAACGCGGCAAGAATTGCAAGAATTTATAGAGAAAAATGCCGTTGATTTTATTCGCTTTAAAACCAATTTGCTTTACGAGGAGGCCAAACAAGATCCTATAAAAAAAGCATCACTCATTAAAGAAATTATAGAAAGTGTTGCTATTATACCCGATGCCATTACGCGAAACACCTATATTACAGAGTGCAGCAACCTGCTTCATACCAACGAACAAACTTTGGTTTTTGAAGTGCAAAACATTCGTAGAAAAAAACAACAAAAACAGGCAGCCAGTCAACAAGATGTACCGCAAAATGTACAACAACAGGTCGAAACAGCCTTGTTTATTAACGGCCAAGCAAAGGATGATTTGCAAAAACTATTAGATGCCGATTTAAACCCTTTTGCCGAGCAAGAAAAAAATTTGGTACGTCTACTTTTGTTGTACGGGCAACATATAATACAATTACAACGCTATAACGAATATAAAGAATTGACCCCTGTAAAAGTGTCGGTAGCTGAATATATTTTGAACGAACTGCAACAAGATGATTTGTATTTTATAGACAGCGTATGCCAACTTTTTATTCAAGAATTTTTGTATCAAATACAAAAAGAAAATGTACCCTCTACCGATTATTTTATAAAACATAAAAACCCTCAACTGGCACAAACCGCAGTTCATTTAATAAGTAATAGCAACCAACTAAGCGAAAATTGGAAAAAAAAATATGGACTTTGGGTTGCGCAAGAAGATGATAACCTAAGGAAAACCGTAAATCATGATTTGTTTATTTACAAAGAAAAGCGATTAGAAAAACTAATAGACGAAGAAAAAGAGAAGCTACGTAACATCTCTTCCGACGAAGAAATGCAAAATATCTTAGAGCATATTAAAAACTTAGAGGCTCTAAAAATCCGTTTTAATAGTTTTTTAGGGCGCACTATAATATAAAAGCTATTTCAATTGCTCCAACTCGCGCCATACAAAATCAGCTACTGAAGATAAGTACTCGTCAGAAAAATCAAAATGAATATTCGCTTCCTTATATACATCGGGTATAGAAACGGTGTATCCCAAAGCCAATGCTTTTTTGTATTGTTGTAAAGCGCTGGCTTCATCTTGCATAAAATTTTTCCAAACAGCCAAAGCCCCTAGCTGCGCGAAACCATATTCAATATAATAAAAAGGTACTTCAAAAATATGCAACTGGCTGTGCCACATGCGCGCCACATTTTCTTCTAATCCACTGTAATCTACCACGCTGCCATTAAATTGCGAATACAGTTCAATCCAAATTTTGTAACGTTCTTGAGTGTTTTGTGTAGGATTTTCGTATATTTTTTGTTGATAGGCATCTACACAAGCTATCCAGCATAGGGTTTTTATTATTTTTTCTAATTGCTCTTTTTTAGCGCGGTTTAAATCTTCTTTATCTGTATAAAAAACGTCCCAACGTTTCATAGAAATAAGTTCCATACTCATAGAGGCCAGCTCAGCTACTTCGCTGGGAACCGATTTAAATTCATTTATTTTGTAGTCTTTAGTTAAAAAAGCATGCACTGCGTGCCCACCCTCATGTACCATGGTAACCACATCGCGCTGTAAGCCTACTGCATTCATAAAAATAAAGGGAACGCCACTTTCGTATAAGGGATAGTTGTAACCGCCGGGCGCCTTGCCTTTTCTTGAAGCCAAATCCAGGTGCTTCATGGTTTGCATGGTGCTTAGGCATTCTCCAAAATAAGCATCGGTTTTAGTAAAACATTCAATCGATTTTTCCAGCAACTCATCAGCCGTGGCAAAGGGGTGTAAGGGCTTGTGGTTTCCGATATCTACCTCCGTATCCCAAGGGCGGTAAGCGCTTAGGTTCAGCTCTTTTTTTCTGCGCTCATCAATGGCTTTACTAAGGGGTACAAAATATTTTTTTATGCTTTGATGAAAAGAAAAGCAATCTTCTTTGGTATAATCAAAGCGCCCCAGCTCTTTATGTTTATAGTCTCTATAATTTTTAAAGTCTGCGTTTATAGCTACTTGATGGCGCAACGCAAGCAATTCTTCAAACAATTTATTTAATGCTTCTTCATCTTTCTTTTTTCTGTTTTGAATAAGCGCATAAACCTCTTCTCGCACCTTTCTGTCTGTATTTTTTAAGTGCAAAGCCGCTTGCTGCAAGGTTAATTCTTGGCCTTGGTAGGAGATGGTTTGCTTGCTTGTAATAGCTCCGTATTGCTGGGTTTTAGTGGCTATTTGGCTGTGCAGCGGCACGTTTTTTTTCCTAAACAATTCTATGTGGTTTTTTACCGAGCGTAAATAGGTAAAATACTTCTTCTCATCTAAATGTTGCGCCCATTCCGACTGCACTAATTTTTTATTTAACTTGTCTGCCCAAGGAGCTATTTGCGGCTCTATTTCCGTTACAAAAAAATCATATTGTTGATTTAGTTCTTTATTTTCGGTATCGCAACTTTGTTTTATATAGCGCCAAGCAAAATTTTCGCTTACGGCAGCTTCTACCTCATTTATATCCAATATCCATTTTTCTAATTCCGTTTTAGAAGTAATGTTTCTGTTTAGCAGCTCTTTGTATAAAGGCTCTAAATCGTTCCAGGTTGTTATATCAAATTTTTGCGGTAAGTAGTTTCGTTTACTGAGTGTGTTCATGTGTGTTTTTATTTTTGTTGTTAATTCATAGAGGGTTCTTCCGATATGTGTGCCAGCACTTTATAATTAGAGCCTAATCGTGCCAACTGCTCCGGCCATATATCATTAGGGTGTGCGTTGATGAGGTTTTGGGTAAAAGAGTTTAGTTTAGCCCAGGCTCTTTGCTGTATTTCTTCTTCTAACTGCCCGGCGCTCCAACCCGAATATCCTATAAAAAAGCGCACTTGTTCGGTATTTATTTGTTTTGTTTTTAATGCCTCTACAAGTTCCAAAAAATTACCTCCCCAATAATAGTTTTGCTGTATATGCACGCTTTCAGAAATAAGGTGGCCCACAGTATGCACATAAAAAAGCTGATTTTCTGCTACGGGGCCGCCGTAATATATAGGTATAGATAATCCTTGTGCGCTTTGCACGACATCTTTTAAGGTAAGAAACATGGATTTGTTGAGTATAAACCCTAAGGTGCCCTGCGGTGTATGTTCGGCCAACAAAATAACGGTGCGCTTAAAGCTTCCGTCGTTTAGCAGAGGGCGTGCTACCAGTATTTCTCCTTGACTTATTGGCATAAATAAATGTATCTTTGCCGTACAAAAGTACAAAAATGCTTCCGCTTAATCAATACACAAAAAACATACGCCATGATTTTATGAAGGCTACTTTCGGTGAAAAAGAAGCTCATAAAAATCCTTTTATACAATTTGAACGATGGCTTGAAGACGCTGTAAAAGGAGCGGTGCAAGAGCCTAATGCTATGGTGCTATCAACGGCTAACAAAAAGGGGAAGCCTACCTCCAGAGTAGTGTTGTTACGCGGGCTTAAAAGCCATTGCTTTACTTTTTTTACCAATTATCAAAGCAAAAAAGGGGCTGAAATACAAGAAAATCCGTATGCTTGTCTGTTGTTTTTTTGGCCTGAATTAGAGCGGCAAATTCGCATAGAGGGCAAAATAGTAAAAGCTACCGACTTGGTATCTAACGCTTATTTTGCTTCGCGCCCACACGAATCTCAAATTGGGGCTTGTGCCTCGCCCCAAAGCACGGTTATAAAAAACAGGGAAGTTTTAGAAAAGAATACGGTTTTACTTCAGGAACAATATCCTACTAAAGTGCCGCGCCCCAAAAATTGGGGAGGCTATGTATTGCAAGCCAATTATTATGAATTTTGGCAGGGCAGAGAAAGCCGCCTGCATGATAGAATTTGTTATTCGTTGCAAAAAAATAAAACTTGGAAAAAGCAACGGGTAGCCCCATAATGGGCATGAGTGTTATTCTACTTCCTGTTTTTTCTCTCTATTTTTCTTATATACAAAGGTGCCTAGCATAATAACACCTGCCAGCACCACCAAGCCCAAGCCGCCCCAAACCAAGCTTCCGGAGCTTTTTACCACTACTAAAAACACAATAGTAAACAACAGCAAGGTAGCTATCTCATTAAATAAGCGTAAACGGAACGGTTTGCCTTCGTAAGAATTGCTTTTCATTTTATTAAAAATAATTTGGCACCTGAAATGATATACAAACAGCACGCCTACAAAAAATAATTTAAGCATCATCCATGGTTGTTGCAAATAATAAGAGAAATTTACTGCATACATCCAAAAACCAAAAAGCGCCGTAAGGAGCGCCGAAGGCCAAGTAATACCATACCACAATCTACGCTGCATAAGCTGGTATTGCGGAATTAAGATGTTTTTTTCTTCTTCTGTTTTTGCATTGGCCTCTGCCTGATAAATAAACAAACGAACGATATAAAACAAACCGGCAAACCAACACACTACAAAAATGATATGTAAGGCTTTTATATATAAAAGATAATCCATAGGGGCTAAGGTACGCATAAAATAGCAAATAGGAGTGGAAAGCGTGTGCTGCATAAAAAAGGCAAGTCTCTATTACAACGCCAACGTAATGAAAGTATAAAGCACATTATTTTTCTTTTCGGTTCATAACCGAGGTATATTTTCTTCCGTTAATAATAATCTTGAACATGCCTCTTTTTATGGACAGCGGAGGTTTTTTGGTTTCATACTCGTCGGCACGATACTTATATATATTCAAGATGTTTTTGTATGATAAGATACCTACTAACGCATTTTTTTCTTCCGATTCTACCATAATAACATCGGTATTATTATTGGCCATTATTTCAACGGCGTGTTTTAAAACATCGTTTTCATCAATGATGGCGCTTCCCTTTTTTATTAAAGATTGTATGTTTTTTTGTTTGTCTTCGTGTATGTTTAGTAAATCCAGGGTATTTACCGTTCCTATATACTCTTCGGCATTATTAATTACAATAATATAATCGGTTTGATGCTCTTGGTTGCTCAAAATCCATTGCTGTGCTTCTTGTACACTGGTGTTTTCATTTAAGGTATTTAGCGTATCGTCCAGCACATCTTTTGCGGCGTATTTTTCTAAAATATCGGGTTCGTAGGTATCGGGGGTGCGTATGCCTCTGCGTGCAATCTTTTCGGTCATAATGTTATGCTCCATTAAAAAATAAGAAACTAAGTAGGAGGCAAAACAAGCGGCCATAAGAGGCAACAAAGCATTTGATTGCATAGTAGTTTCTAAAGCAAAAACAATAGAAGTAAGCAAAGCTCTTGAAGCGCCTGCAAACATGGCGGCCATGCCTACTAAAGCAGCAAGAGGTAAATATATTTCGGTTTGATGAAGATATTGTTCAAAGCCCATACCTATTAAGGCGCCCATAGCTCCACCAATGGTAAGCAAGGGGGCTAAAGTACCTCCCGAAGTGCCGCTGCCCAAAGCAACAGCCCACGAAATAAATTTAAAAATACCCAACACCAATAAGGCTTTTATAGCCATGCTGCCTGATAGTACATTGCTGATGTTGTCATACCCTACACCCAGCGTATGCGGAAAAAAGTAGCCGATAATTCCCACTACTAACCCGCCTATGGCGGGCCACCACATCCAGTGTATGGGCAATTTTTCAAATCCTTCTTCTACCCAATATACTGCTTTTGATACAAATACGGAAAGTAAGCCTACCAAAACACCAATAACCGCATAAGCTAATAAAGCAAAGTTAGAAGCATGAGGTACATCGGGCATGGAAAAAACAGGGTTTTGCCCAAAGAGTAAATGATGCCCCGCCGCACCCGTGATGCAAGCAATAGAAACCGGTAAAATAGAGCGGGTAGATAGCTCAAACAAAAGCAATTCTACCGCTAAAAAAATAGCAGCTAATGGACAACCAAATATAGCCGACATACCCGCCGTAGCTCCGGCTGCCAATAATATCTTGCGTTCGTAATGCGATATTTTTATGATTTGACCTAAGGTAGAGCCTAAGGCGCCCCCTGTAGCAATAATGGGGCCTTCTGAACCAAAAGGGCCGCCTGTGCCTATAGAGATAGCTGCCGAAAGAGGCTTTAAGAAGGTAATAACCGGCTTTATTTTGCTTTGGTTGGTAAGAATTTGTTCCATAGCCTCCGGAATGCCGTGCCCGCGTATAGCTTGCGAACCAAAATAAGCCATTAGACCTACCAAAATACTGCCCAACACCGGAACTAAAACAACAAACCACCCCAACGTATTGCCGGTAGGCGAAGCGTGTGCCGTAGAAAAAGCACCATAAAAAGAAAGGTTGGTAATAAGATTGATAAGCAACACTAAAAACTTAGCAATAAAGCTGATGGCAATTGAAATGCAAAAAGTGATAAATGAGATATAAAGAATTCTTCGTTTGTTGCCCCTTTTTTGTGGTTGAAAGTTTTCTGCTTCCAGGGCAGGATTCATAGAAGGTGAAACCGGAATGCCATTTTTTAGAGGGTTGTTTCTGTTCATTATAAATAAAAATATAAAATAGAGCGCAAAGGTAAAAAATGAATTTTATACCAAAATCTTAAAATATGTTGTAATATCAAGTAGGGGCTTATGCTTGTTTGTTTTAATAACGGTGGCTGTTTAATTAACTATACTTCCTTAATGATCGTTATAAAATCTTCTAATTTATATGCTCCATCAACCGTCCGCCTTTCGTAAACCATGAAGTAACGATAATTATTTCCTGCTTTACTTGCCCAAAGCCCGCCAAGTCTTATTTTTTGTTCTGCGTCTAAGTGGTCGCCTTTGGTTTCTAACAATATTGTCTTTCCACTTTTTGTCTGAATGATGAAGTCGGGATAGTGATTTACAAAGCCGTTAATTCTAAACCCTTTTCGTTCTATGTTTCTTGTCCAAAAAGCAATGTTTGTCATGTTACCAATTTCATTGATTACGCGTTCTTCAAAGCCGTTCATGCTTCCTTCTTTCTCGTAAAGAGAATTGTTGATGTCCTTTGCTGTGTCACCTGGAGAAATGGATTTTGGTAAAGTGAACGATGGCTTAATAAACACTTTATCAGTATCTAAAAAGTCTTTGAATTTCTTCTCAGCAAATTGTTCTGAAAGGGCCATTATCTTGAACTTGATTTTGTCTTTGTAAGTGTATTCGTTAGCTGCCAAGTCGCTGAATTGCTCATCTTTGAAATCTTCTAAAATTCGGTTGATGTATTTTTCGATTTCCTTGTCGGGAATTGGGAATATATTCCCGATTAAGTCCATCAGGCGTTTCGTAAAATTCTTTACTCGGCTGTCTTTGCGTGAAGGATCGAGAATATAAGCCATTACACTTTCTTTTACTTCTCCGTCAAGCCTTACAAATGTGGGCGTATGTTCTTTTTTAGCTTCGTCCAAGTCAACTTTGTAGAGTTCCGAGGAAATGTTATCAAAAACAATATCCGTCGGTTGTTGGCTTAGCTTAAAGCCGTCTAACAAATTTTCCTTTTCTAAAGCAATATCTATTTCTTTCTTACCAAACAAATCGTTGGCAGGAACTGTTAAATAAAACTGTGGCAAATTGATTTGCTCTGCCTGTACTCTAAAAATATCTTTAATAGGGTATGTTTTCAAAAGCTTTTGTATTTCGTTTGGTAATGTGGGGGCATTGGTTGTTTCCATTTTGGAAACTGTTTTTTCAAAGGCTTCATTTTGTTCAATGGCGGTTTTTTCTATTTCTGAAACGGTGGTGTTTGGCAACTCTGTTTCTGATGGTGCAGAAATTCGGGTTGTGTCAATGTCTGATGTAATATCTTCGGTTGTTTCTTCGCTTGTTGGGAAAACAGTCAGTTGTTCCAAGGGGTCTTGTTTTTTTGCTTCTTCCAATAGGGCAGGGTCAGCCAATTTATAATCCTTATCACTGAAACCTGCTTTGTTCAAACCTTTCACAATATTGTCTAAGGTGTCCAGGAATTTTGATGATGCCGTTAAAACATAACTCAAATTGAGCAACGGAAAATTGTGTTTCATCACATACGGCTGGCGTAAAACCCTGCCCAAAATTTGTTCTACATCTACTGCCGAACTTTTGTCGGCCAATGACGCCAAGATGTAAGCGAACGGACAGTCCCAACCTTCTTTTAGCGCGTTTATGGTAATAATATAGCGCACTTCACATTCCTTGCTCATCAAGTCAATGCCTTTTATTTCGTTGATGTTTGCCGTTTTTATTTTAATTTGTTCAGCAGGAATTTTCAACTCAATAAGTTTTTCTTTCAACTTTTGAACGTTCGATTTTTCTTCTTCAGCGTTCAAAAAGTCTTTGCCGTTTTTGGGTTGTGCCTGAAACAACACAATAGGACGAATGTATTTTCCGCCTTTCTTTTCTTCTTCTATGGCTTGCAGTTCCAGTCGTTTTTGAAGTTGTAAAGCTGAATTGATTACTTCTGTTTTGTCCTGATGGTTGTAAACAATAACAGGCAGTTTCACCATGTTTTCCTTTTTCAACTCCAAAGCATCCATAAAACTGATGATGTTGCTGTTTTTGCGTGGTGTTGCTGTAAGGTCAAGAATGAAACAAGGGTTAAACGCTGTGAGCATATCTACACTTAAATCCGTTTCGGCATTGTGGCTTTCGTCCACCACTATCATCGGGTTTAAGTATTGCATCACTTTCATCAACGAAATTTCTTCGTCTTTGCCTAACAGTGCTTCAAACGATTGCAACGAACCATTTTCCTGAAATACTTTTCTGCCTTCTTTGTTGGCGGTGCGTATGCTGTCAAAGCTCAAAACAAAAATGTTCAATTGTTCTTTTACCGAAGTGGCGTTAAATCCGCTTCCCTGCAATAGTTCGGCTTTGTCAAATACTTCTACTTTATTGCCGAAGTGCGAATTGATTTTTTGGCGGTAAGGGTGGTTGGTATCTTTTAGGTTTTTAATGGTTTGGTCTAAAATGGTAATGGACGGAACCAACCAAACTACGGCTTTGGGTTTGTCGTAAGCAAAAGCATCAAAAATGGTTTTTATGGCATTGCAGGCAATAAAGGTTTTACCGCCTGCCGTTGGCACCTTTACGCAAATGTGCGGCACACGGGGAACATTGTTTTTGTAAGGCTCAATGGCTGTACCCGGAAACGGTTGCAGCGGTGTTCTTGGATGTAGCGACCAAAAATTATGGAATGCGTCCTTTACATCTTTGGTTTCCTGTATGTTTTCCAAAAACAGTGCAAGGTCGTTGATTACTTGTTGTTGATATGGTTTTAATTCCATTGTTTATTTTTTCTTTCCTATTTTCTTTACTTCCTTGTCAAAGTCCGAAATGATCCTTTGAGTTTTATTAAACTCATCATACTCATTTAAGGCTTTTTTATCCGCTTGAAGCTTAGAAATTCTGTCTTTACCTTGCAGTATTTTATATTCGTTAAAGGTCAAAAACCTGTTTACACTACCTGCCAGTTGCTCCATTGTAAAAGTGCTCTCTCGTTCTATCAAACCCTCTATGTAATCAAAATAGCCGGTTACTGTTCTTTCTAATTGTCTTATTTCATTTTCTTGTAAGTAGTTTTTTGCAACTATTACATCCGTCTTAATTATTCGCCCTTCTGGTGCGTTTTTCCATGTGGTTAGCCCCATATTGTCTTTCTTTTTGTTTGCAGATTGATGAATAATTTCTGCTGCCGTTTTTCCTGTAATGGCAAAATGAAATTTGTTTTGCACCATAGCATAAAAATGCTTTGTGATGTCTGAATTTTTGTCGTAGTCAATACTGCACTCTGCAAAAATATCAGTTACTTGCTGGTAAATTCTGCGTTCGCTTGCACGGATGGAACGAACCCTGCGAAGTAATTCTTTGAAATAATCTTTGCCAAAAAGGGTTTGCCCTTGTTTTAGTCGATTATCGTCCAGCACAAAACCTTTTATAATGTATTCTTTCAGCGTTTGTGTAGCCCAAATTCTAAACTGAGTAGCTTTGCTTGAATTTACTCTGTAACCAACTGAAATGATTGCATCCAAATTGTAATATTCTATATCTCTGTTTACCAGCCGTTCGCCTTCTTGTTGAACTGTTCGGAAATTCCGAACAGTTGCCTCTTTTTGTAACTCGTTGGTTTCAAAAATGTTAGAAAGATGCTCGCTTATGGTTGATTTTACGACACCAAAAAGTTCTCCCATACTTTTTTGGGTTAGCCAAACGGTTTCGCCTTCTACAAAAACATCTACCTTAACTTCTCCGTTGGGGTTATGGTATATAATAAAATTAGTATTTTCTTCCATCGCTTAAAATCTTGTTATATCCCTCGGTATTTTTTTGAAAATGATATGGTGCTTCGTCATAAAATCCTTGGTGAGCAAACAGTTGTCGGCATAAATCATATAAGCTCCGGCTTTGGTTTTCATGGTGGCTAAAAAAGCATGGTCTAAGGTGGTTACTTCGTCTTGCTCGTAGTGGAAGTAATAGGCTGTATCATTGTGCTTGCCCAAGAAATGTTGGTTGTCTTTGTGTTTGGTTGATATAAGTGGCGTTTTGGTTTCGGTGTAATAAACGTATTGGCGCATTTTCTCAGCGCCAACCAACTCATTCAAATGGCCATCTTCCAAAAACATAGGTTGCCCCAATTCATAAAAATCAAAACTGCCGCCTGTTCCTTCCGCTTGTGGTGAGCCTGCCGAACCATAACCTTTGATAACCCTTTTTACTCTTTCGGCTGTGATGGTTTCGGCATAGTCTTCCATTTCTACCAAAATAAATTTGCGATTGCCGCCGTCTTGTTTGTTGAGGTTTAAAACAGCGTGGGCGGTAGTGCCGGAGCCGGCGAACGAGTCGAGGATGATGGAGTTTTTGTCAGAGTATAACTCTAAACACCTTTTAATTAATTCTACTGATTTAGGATAGTCAAAGATTGCGTTTCCTTCAAAAATTGATTTAAGTTTTTGAGCAGCATCTTGTGAATGACCGACTTCTGAATATTTCCAAATTGTCATAGGTGTAACGCCTTCCTTAACTTCACTTAGAAACTTTTTAACTCTTGGCATATTCTCACCTTTTGCACCAAACCAAATTCTATTTTCAGCTTTCATTTCTTCATATCTGTATTTAGTGAATAGCCAACAACGACCGCTTGCTGGTTTAATTAATTTACCAGAAGGTGTATAAATTTCGTAAAGTTTATCTTGCACAACAGGGCCAACAGTCATGTCTGATGACATCCAAGGCCCCCTTGGGTCATTATCAGGATTTTTATATCTGTCATCACTTTGAGCAGTTCTTGGCAGTCCATTGCAAATCAAGTTGTTTTTTGATTTTGCATAGCAAATAATAAAGTCATGATTTTCAGAAAAATGTTTTTTAAGGTTTACTGGAGAAAATGCCTTTTCCCAAATAACATTTGCGATAAAATTTCCACCTCCAAAAATCTCATCACAAACTAATTTTAAGTTTGCTTGTTCGTTATCGTCAATGGAAATAAAAATGGCTCCATCTTCTGAAAGTAATTTGTGAAGCAACTTCAACCGTGGATACATCATGCAAAGCCATTTGTCGTGGCGGCTTAGGTCCTCGCTTTCTTTCCCAACTACTTGTCCGAGCCACTTTTTAATTTTTTGGTCGTTCACATTGTCGTTATACACCCAAGCTTCGTTTCCGGTGTTGTAGGGCGGGTCAATGTAGATACACTTTACTTTTCCTTCGTATTCGGGCAAAAGGGCTTTCAGGGCTTCCAGGTTGTCGCCATGTATAATTTTGTTTCCGCTGTTGGTTTCTTGTTCGGTTTGTGTTCCATTATCAAAGCCGTAGGCGTGTTCCAAAACCTTAAAAGGAACATCCGCATGATGATGGATCACTTTATCTTTTCCTATCCAGTGTAGTGTGGGCATTTATAGTATATAGTTGTAATTTTTTACTGAGCGAGTACGCATTTTCCATTGTTGATGATGGCAAGTGCTTTCCCTATAAATTCGGTACCGATAAAGGGAGTGTTTTTGCTTTTTGATGCGATGTGCTTTTCGGTATAAGTCCATTTTAAAGCGGGGTTAAAAAGGGTGATATTTGCTTTTTCGCCTACTTTTAAGGAGGGAACGGGCAAGCCCAAAATTTTTCGTGGGTTGCTGCTTATTTTTTCAATTAATTTTTCTTGTGTTATTTTTTCATGTAGCGCTGTATTAGCTGCAGCGTAAGCTGTTTCTAAGGCAATCATGCCGGGTGTGGCGTGGTCAAATTCTACTTCTTTATTTTCTATTTCTTCGGGGCAGTGGTCGCTTATTATTACATCAACCCAATCGTTTAGCACGGCGCGTTTTAGTTGTTCTACTTCTGCTTTATCGCGCAGCGGTGGGCTTAGCTTTAGGTTGGTATCAAAATCATGCAGGACTGCATCGTGCAACAGTAAATGGTAGGCGGCTATACCGCAACTTATGCGCAGGTTTTTGTTTTTAGCTTGCTTTATATATTCTATACTTTGTTTAGAGGATACCATCGGAATGTGCATGCTGCCGCCTGCGTAGGATAGCAGTTGTATATTGCGCTGCACTATTAGCTCTTCGGCAAGGGCGGGTATTCCTTTCAATCCTAATTTGGTAGCGGTTTCTCCTTCATTCATTTGCCCGCCATGGCTCATGCTTTCGTCTTCGCAATAAACGAGGGCAAGCGCATGTATGTTTTCGGTGTATTGCAGCAGGCGTAACAATACGCCGGCATCGGCTATGGTGTTTTTGTAATCGCTAAAGGCAACGGCTCCTGCCTGTTTCATATCAAACAACTCGGCCATTTCTTTTCCTTGGTTGTTTAGCGTAAGGCTTCCTATAGGAAACAATTCCACCGTACTGTTTTTGCAAGCGTTGCGTACGTATTCTACCTGCGCTTTGTTTTGTATGGCAGGGTTTGTAGCGGGCATTACGCATACGGCAGTATATCCACCTTGAGCAGCTGCTTTCATACCGCTTTGCAAGTCTTCTCTGTGCTCAAAGCCGGGGTCGCAAAAATGCGCTTGCATGTCAAACCAACCTATAGATGCGTGGGCGTTTTCATATTCCAACACTTTGGTGTTTTTATCTGCTTTTATAGCCGCAGCTATTTGTGTAATGGTGCCTTGCTCTATTAAAATATCTACCGTTTTATGGTGATGCGGCGAAGAGGCATCTACAATTTTTACATTTTTAATCAGGTAATTCATGGTTATTTTAAAAATCGGATTAAGAGGGTTTCAAGGGTTAAAAATACTAAAGTTAATAAGATAAATAACTTCCATAAATGGGCGCCTCCGTTTGTTGCTTCTATAGCGGAGTGCAGGTTTTGTTTAGTTGTTTCTAAAAGATGAATTTTTTTTGAGTCTGTTTTTTTTAACCACTCGTTCCAATCGCTTTCGGTAAAAAAATCCATCACACTCTCCGCTCTGTTGTAGTTAAAAGATAAACCTTGTAAGGTGTTTTTTTCTTGTTGCAAGTAGTAATTGCCTGCGTATTTGGGCTGGCTGTGTGTAAATAAAGTTTTTCCGCCTTCTGTAATTCTTATTTCCGGAATAAAATCATTTTGATTGCCGGCTTGTACTATGTGCAAAGGTATTTCGGCTTTAAAAGCAAGGCTGCTTACGTCTATTCCCTCGTTTTCGCCGCAATAATAATACAAAGGTGGGGCAGGGCGGCTTAGTATGGCTATTTTTATAAGGGTAGGTATAAACAAAGCGTGCTTAGCAAAACTGCTGCTTTTGTCATCTAAGGGAGCGGTGCATACGTACAATTTACCTTTCCCTCTTTTATACAAACTAAGAAAAGATTGCCCATTTATTAGTTTCAACAGTGCTTCTTCTTCGCTGCGTGTATTCGCGGTGCTTATATAGTGTTTAAAAACAAGGGGCATATCCATGTTTTCGGGTATTTTTTCAAAAACACTCTCGTAAAACGTTTTTGGTAAATTTTTACTTTCTGTTTTTAGTTTGGTGGTGTCCATTCCGGTAAAAGAAGCCGCTTGCAGCGAATTAAAAAAAGCATTGTAAGAAGCAATATCGCCGGAACCAGAAGGGAAAACAAGTGCGCTGCCTCCTGATAAAATGTATTTTTTTATTTCTTGAGAGAGCCCGCTGCTTATAGTCGTTAAGTCGTTTAATACAATAAGGTTGCTTTTGTTGAAATAGGAGAAATCAATATCTTGGTCTGTTTGGCTTTGGTAAGCAAACAAGCTGTCTTTGCTAAACAGGCTGTGTAGGTACTGCGCTGTTTTATTTTCTTTTTGCGAAATACTTAAAACGGGTATCTGTTTGTTTACCCGAAAAGAAAAGTACAAGGTGTCGTCAAACGTAATAGGAAAATCTTCTATCAGCACCTTGCCTTGCTGAATGCCCGTATCTTTACAGGTAAAGCTAAGTAAGGCTTCGGTATAGGCTTGTGCGGCCACTTTAAAATGCACAGGCGCTATTTGTTGGTTGTTTAAAAACAGTTTTAACGAGCCGTTTTCTATTTCTTTTTCCGAAAAATTTTTAATTTTTACATGCAGGGTTTGTGTTGCTTTTTCTTGAAAATAAGGGTTTTCCACAAAGCAGCTATCTATCCATACATTCTGCTGAGGTGCTTTTTCAAGCAGTATCATGTTTATTTCAGACAGGCTGTCGGGTTTAAAATCCTGTATGTTTCTTTTTTGAAAATCGCTGATAAAAAAAGAGCTTACCTTATCTGCTTTAAAATCAGGTGCACTTTGAGCGCGTAGATACACTTCTTGTATGGTTTTGCTTGCCGGCGCTGTTTTTATTTTGTCTATCTCGTCAAGGGCTTGCTCTTTACTGATAAAGCCTTGCCCCGACGTATAAAAATCGTTGCTAATAAGCTGCACCTTGTCGCTGGCAGAAAGACTTTGCACTAAATCAATGGCTTTTCTTTTGGCATCATCTAACAAAAATCCGTTTTTATTAGCCGCCTGCATGCTAAAAGAGTTATCTACATATATAGAAACGTAACGAATGCCTTTTTTTACTTGATGCTTATTAGGGATATATGGTTGCGCAAAAGCAAGTATCAAACAGGCTAAAGCTAATAGACGAGTGGCTAAAATAAGCAACCGTTTTAAGGTGGACTTTGATTTGCTTTCTTGTTGAATTTCTTTTAGAAAACGGACGTTCGTAAAATATATTTTTTTGTAACGGCGAAAATTAAATAAATGAATAATAATAGGAATGGCTAATGCGCCAAAAGCAAATAAAAAAGAAGGATACAAGAAACTCATCAAAAGTCAAAAGTACAAAAAATACTTGTTTTATGAGGTCTTAGCTGTATTTTTCCAGCGAAATGTTTTTACCATATTTAAAATATCGGCGCGTAGGTAGTCTATCACTATTTTTAGAGAGTCTATATTAGGTGGGCAATTAAAATATAAGGAGCCGCGCAAAAAATGCTGTGTGCTATCGGTTACATAAAATTGTATAGATGAGGCGGCATTGCCAGAAATATCGTACAGCAAGCCATATACATGAGAGGAATCGTTTATTAAAACTTGCTCGTCCAGTCCGCTTGCCTTTACTTGGTGCTTTATTGCCAGCTCACGCGCATCTTCCAAATGTTTGGCTAAGTCGTTATGCAATTCATCATAGCTTATATATAATTGCGCTTTGTATAGAGGGTAAAAAATATTAAGCCAACAAGGTTTGGCACTGGGGTTTTTGTCTTTTTCTACAAAAGAATACATGGGTGTTTGAAAAGAAAAAGGGCAGGCGCTGTCGTATTTTTTGTATTCTTTTTTTGGGAAATACAATCGGTAATAGGCGCGTGGCTTAGGTGCCGAAGCGCTTTCCTCATCGCCCATGCAAGCGCTCAGTACTAATACAAAAAAAAGAGATACACAAAGGCTGCGCATCGTACCGTTAAAAAGGGTGGTCATTGGGGAAAGGGTTGTTTGGCGCCGGCTCTGCACCGCCCGTTGAGGGGGTATTGTTTTCGCTACGGCGTATAAGTTGAAAAATTTCCCCTACAATATCGGTGGAGTAACGTTGTTGTCCTTCTTTATCCTGCCACTTGCGCGATTGTATTTTTCCTTCTAAATAAATGGTGTAGCCTTTTTTTAAAATGCGTTCAGCACTTTCTGCAAGTCCGCGCCACAATACAATATTGTGCCACTCGGTTTGCTCTATGCGGTTGCCTTCTTTATCTTTGTAATACTCGGTAGTAGCTAAGCTAAAAGCTGCTCGTACAACGCCCCCTTCCAAGCGACGAATTTCGGGGTCTTTACCCAAGTTGCCTACTAAAATTACTTTGTTAATACCGGCCATCGTGTTATGCGCTTAAAAGTTGTTTTACAATTTCAGAGATAGCCTTTCCATCTGCCTTTCCGGATAAAGCTTTGCTGGCAGCCCCCATTACTTTGCCCATGTCGGCGGCAGAGGTAGCCCCTACTTGAGCTATTACCTTTTGTACTTCCGCTTTTATCTCTTCGGCAGATAATGGTTTAGGCAAATAGCTTTCTATCACATCGGCTTGCTGAATTTCTACTTCAGCCAAATCAGCCCTATTTTGCTTATGGTATATATCGGCTGTTTCGCGGCGTTTTTTTACTTCTTTTTGTAATGCCTTGGTGGCGCTTTGTTCGCTAAGTCCTTCGGGTGATGTTTTTAGCAGCAGCACTACCGATTTCATAGCGCGCAAGGCTTCTAGTTTTTTGGCATCTTTTGCCAGCATAGCCGTTTTAATATCGGCGTTTATTTTCTCTTCTAATTCCATAATTATTCTTTTTTTCTGAGAAAACAAATGTACTTGTTTTTTTTGAAAAACAGAGAGTGTAGTTTTAAACGTAGGGATATAAAAGAGCTATTAACAATTAACTATTCAATACTTGTTTTTTTTACTGCAAACAAAAAGGTTTTATGACGTACTTTTGTGTAAAAAATGGAATCAATCAATCAACCCGAAAAAGAAAAAAAAGAGCGCGGCGGTATAGCTTGGTGGCTGCTGGGCGCATCGGTAGTGGTTAATATCATATTAGCTTTTTTTCTAAACAGAGAAAAACAAATTCTAATTCAAAAAGAAGAAATTATTAAAACGGTTTATGTAGAACGCGATAACGTAAAAAGCGATTTAATGACCTTAAAAACCGATTTTGAGAATTTGCACACCAACAACAAGCAGTTGCAGGCGGATATAGAAGCTAAAAAAGCGCAGATAGACGAACTTTTGAAAGAAGCCGAAAAACACAAAGGCGATGCTTATATCATTGCGAAATTAAAAAAAGAAACACAAACGCTTAGGCTTATTATGCAAGGCTATGTGCACACCATCGATTCATTAAACACATTAAATAAAAAGTTGATAGTAGAAAAAAACGAAGTGATTAAAAAATTAGATGAAGAAAAAGGAAAAACATCGCAATTAAATAAAGATAAAGAAACGATGCAAAGCACTATTGATAAGGCTTCTGCTATTTCTTGCTTTGCCATTACGGCGCAAGGCATTGATATAAAAAAGAATAAAAAACAAAGCGTTACCAGCAAAGCAAAAAAAACCAATGCGATACGAGTAAGCTATTCGCTGGGAGAAAACAAAATAGCTAAGCCCGGCAGCAGAGATATTTATGTACGCATTATGACACCCGATGGAAAAGAAATGGCAAAAGGCTATGATGATAACTATAAATTTAAGTTTAACGGGTCTAACGGTTATTATGCGGGAAAAACAACCCTTGACTATTCTAATAAAGAAATAGGGGCTACTACTATGTGCGAGGGAGACGGAGATTTTTTACCAGGAAAATATATTATTGAAATAACTTGCGACGGCATGGTAGTAGGGCAAAGCAGCCTTACCTTGCATTAAGCGGTTTCAAAAATTTCTGAAAATATATTTTTATCTATATCGGTAAAAGAGATGTTGCGGCGTTGCATTACACGCTCGGCTACTTCAATAGCTTTATCCAACTTGTATATTTCTTGCTTTTCCGCCCCCCCCCATGTAAAAGAGGGTACATGAGTGGCGGGAAACCCTTCTCCAAAAATGTTGGCGCTTACGCCTACTACCGTGCCGGTATTGAGCATGGTATTGATGCCTGTTTTGCTATGGTCGCCCATGATGAGCCCACAAAACTGCAAACCGGTAGGTATTGGTTTTTTTTGAGCGTAGTTATAGGCTTTTACTTCCGCATAATTATTTTTTAAGTTAGAATTATTGGTGTCGGCCCCCAAGTTGCACCACTCGCCTAATACCGAATTACCTAGAAAACCATCGTGCCCTTTATTGCTATATCCAAAAATAACCGAATTATTTATTTCGCCTCCTACTTTACTGTATGGGCCAATGCTGGTGGCTCCATATATTTTAGCTCCCATTTTTATTTCGGCGTGTTCGCCTAAGTACAAACTCCCACGCAGCAACACCCCCTCCATTACTACAGCATCTTTATCAATATATACAAAGCCACCCATAGGGTTTATAGTAGCACATTCTACATAGGCGCCTTTTTCTATAAAAACGGTTCCTTTACCTACTATACGATTGCTTCTAGAAATTGGTTTTGATTTTCTTTTTGCAGTAAGTAAAGAAGCGTCTATGTTTAATTGGTTGGCGTTGTTTGTAAAAATGTCCCAAGGGTATTGTATAAGAGTAGGCTGGTGCAAACACTGTATTTTTGTAAATTTTTTGTATTGTTCGGGGCTTTCTTTATTACCGGCATAAGCTAAAAGAGTATGCTTATGATACAAAGCTTGAGCCGGCTTTAATGCTCTTAACTCTTTAAATATATGAGGGTTGGGCAACAGCCTTCCGTTAATGAAAAGGGTGGGGTGTTGCTCCTTTATATATAAGGGAAATTTTTGTGATAAATAGCTTTGTGTCAAATAAGAAAAAGGGGCAGAAAAAAAAAGCTCCCATTTTTGTTTTATGGTAAGAACGCCTACGCGTATTTCGGCACAGGGGCGTGTAAATGTAAGTGGAAGCAAATCGTGCCAAGAAGCATCATCAAATAAAACATAATTCATAGCGTAAAGGTAGGAATTAAAAACATACCGTGTATGCAATCACTGCATTCAGTCCGTTCTATTTTTTGAATACAATTCCCAATCCCAAGCCGTTTTCATCATAGAGTTGATATCGTGTTTGCAGCTCCACCCTAATAGATTAAATGCTTTTGAACTGTTGGAATATACCGCTATTACGTCGCCTGGGCGACGTGCGCCTATTTTGTAATTTAATTTTTTTCCGGATACTTTTTCAAAGGCTGCAATGGCTTCTAATACCGAAACGCCCGCACCTGTTCCTAAATTAAAAGGTTCGAAGTTGGAGGTGTTTTTTTTATCTAATAAATAATGTACAGCCAACACGTGTGCTTGGGCAATATCGCTTACATGAATGTAGTCGCGTATGCAGGTGCCATCGCGGGTGGGGTAATCGTTTCCAAAAACGGTGAGGTTGTATTTTCCTATAGCCGTTCCCGTAATGAGGGGCACTAAGTTGTTGGGCTTGTTTAATGCCCATTCTCCTATTTTAGCGGAGTGGTGCGCGCCTACAGGGTTGAAGTAGCGTAGGGCAACGGCATTAAAAGCAGGGTGTTGTTTGCAAACGTGTTGCAATAAGGTTTCGCCAATTTGTTTGGTATGCGCGTAAGGCGATTCTGCTTGGGGGATAGGGGTGTTCTCATCTACCGGTAGCTTTTCTACATTGCCATATACCGAGCAAGAAGATGAAAAAATGAAGTTAGCCACGCCATATTGGTTACACAAAGAAATCATATTTATTAATGACTCCATGTTGTTATGATAGTACTTGAGGGGTTGCTCTACCGATTCGCCTACAGCTTTAAAGGCTGCAAAATGAATAAGGCTATCAATGCGGTTTTCTAAAAAAATACGCTCCGCCTTTTTTTTATCGCACAAATTGATTTCGTATTGTTTTATTTTTTTTCCGGTAATCTCTTCTATTTGTGTGTAGGCGCGTGGCGACGAATTAAAAAAAGCATCGGCCGAAATTACTTCGTATTTGTTGGTATTTAGTAATTCTATAATAGTGTGCGAGCCTATATAGCCTGCGCCACCCGTAACTAATACCGTTTTTTTATCCATGCGTATTTCTTTTTAAAAGAAGAGCTGAAATTAAAGAAGCAAACATACCGTAAAAAACGTTTTTAAATACTACGGCGGTTATTTCTTTAAACACCGTAACCTCATGCACATCTCTATCTATTTCGGCTGGTATTTGTGCTTCTGTTATTTTTATTTTTCCGGAAGCTATTTGGGCTTTTAGCGCTTGCGGCCCTACGTTTTGTATATACTGAATTTTATATTCTTTAAAAGATACTTCGAAAAACACTATTTGAAAAATGAGTAATAGCAGAGTAACGAATACCACAAATTTTAATCCCTCTTTTAACGCACTTTTACCGGATATTATGCCGCCATAGGTGCTTTGCCGTTGCCACCATATAATGCCAAACACAAAAGGCAGCATACATAAAACGCCCAATAAATAAGCGTGAGTAATATATTTAGCCCCGGTGCCATAAAATGCTACACACACACCGGTTGCAAACAAAAGGGTATATATAAGTGCCGCTATAATGGTTTTTTTGTTTATCATAGCATTTTATAGAATTAGTCGTTGTAGCTGCGTTTGCTGCGTGGTCTTCCGTTATGCGAGCCTTTTTTATCAAACGTTTTTTTAAATTTATTAGGTCTTTCAAAACCACCACCGCCGTTTCTACCTTTATTAAAAGTGCCGCCTCCGTTGTGTTTTCCTGAGTATCCGGCGCTTCTGCTTTTCCCGTCTTCGTTTTGTCGGTTCGACGAGGTTTCTATTTTTACGGTGCGCTCATTAAAACGCAGTTCTTTTTCATTTACATTTAAGAAGGCTTGCACATCTTTAGTTTCTACTTCAAAAAACGAAAAACTTTTTTTCACATCCACATTAAATATGTGCAGGTTGCTTACTCCTGATATGTCGGACAGGTAATCTTTCAAAAATTTCCAATGCAGGCCGTCAAGCTCTCCTAGGTTTACAAAGAAACGCGCCATTTTTACCGAACGGTTTTTTTGATTTAGGTCAGGGGCTTGTTGGTAGTATTCTAAAAAACGATTAAACTCTTCCGAAACGAAACGTTTTATCAAATCTTCTTTGCTAAGATCTTGCAACTGTTCGTATATTTTAGGAAGATAGGTTGCTATTTCAGCTTCGTTTACTTGGGTGTTTTTTACTTTGTCGGCTACATGAAACAATTGTTTTTCGCACACTTCTACGCCGGTAGGAACGGTGCCTTGTCGGAATTTTTTATTGATTATTTTTTCTATATCTTTTATTTTATACAAATCTTTGCTGGTAACAAAAGCAATGCTTACCCCTGTTTTTCCGGCGCGTGCTGTACGCCCGCTTCGGTGTGTGTAGTTCTCTACGTCTTCGGGTAAGCTGTAGTTGATAACATGAGTAACGTCTTTTACATCAATACCACGTGCTGCCACATCGGTAGCTACTAACATTTGTAAATTTTTATTACGGTAGCGTTTCATTACAAAGTCGCGTTGTGCTTGCGATAAATCGCCATGCAGTGAATCGGCGTTATATCCGTCTTTTATCAATAAATCGGCCACTTCTTGTGTTTCGGCGCGGGTACGACAAAAAATAACACCGTATATATCGGGGTTAAAATCCATTATTCGTTTTAGCACCGCATACTTATCTCTGCTTTGTACTACGTAGTACACGTGTTCAATGTTAGCAGCTCCTTCATTTTTTTTGCCTATGCTGATTTCTTTTGGCTGACTCATGTAGGAGGTGGCAATACGGGCTACTTCTTTGGGCATGGTGGCAGAAAACAGCCATACGTTTTTTTCGGTAGGTGTTTTTTCTAAAATCTCATCTATACTGTCTTTAAAGCCCATGTTCAGCATTTCATCAGCTTCATCTAACACAACTACCTGTACGTTTTTTAAATCTATTACTTTACGTTTTATCAAATCTTTTAATCGCCCCGGAGTAGCTGCTATGATGTTGGGTGTACTTTGCTTAATGTTTTTTATTTGTCCTTCTATACTGGCGCCGCCATATACTTCTACAATTTTTATTTGCGGCATGTATTTGGCAAACTTTTTTAGGTCGGCGCCTATTTGCACACAAAGCTCGCGGGTAGGTGCTAGTATCAAGGCTTGCGTATGTTTTTCTGAAAAATTGAGCGAAGATAGTAAGGGCAGGCCAAAGGCAGCTGTTTTGCCGGTGCCGGTTTGGGCTAGGGCTACTAAATCGGTTTTGTGCGCTTGTAGTAAGGGAATGGTTTCGCTTTGTACAGGGGTTGCTTCGGTAAAATTAAGGTCTTTTAAGGCTTTTAATAATTTTTCGGGTAAAGCTAGTTCTTCAAATGTTTTTTGTATCATCTATTTTAATTAAGCGGCAAAGGTAGCAAAAACAAATGATACGCAAGGCTTTATATAAAAACACTCGCTCTTTTGTGCATTTGTATTCATAAAAATAAAAATCAGGATAGGGCTAGCAAACGTAAAATAACATAAAAATGGAATACAACAGCCATAAACCAACATCGCGCTAAATGTTTCGGAAAGGAAGTATTTTTTTTAAGTAATGCTATTTTTTTGGTAGTAGTGCTATTTTTTGAATCCGTTGTAAATGTGTATTTTCGCACGAAAATTAAAGTATAAAAATGATAGAAAAATTAGCTTCTCTTAAGCAACGATATATAGATGTAGAGCAAAAACTGGCCGATCCTGCCGTTATTGCCGATATGAAACAATTTAAAAAATTAAATATAGAGTACCGCCAGTTAGAGCCCATTGTAAAAGCGTTTGATTCGTACAAAAAAATAACAGAAAACATTAACTCAGCTAACGAAATTTTAAAAACCGAAAAAGACAAAGATTTTTTGGATATGGCAAAAGCCGAATTAGAAGAAAACCGCATAGCAGAGCAAAAGTTGGCCGAGGAAATACGCATCATGCTGATACCTAAAGACCCCGAAGACAGTAAAAATTGCGTGATGGAGCTGCGCGCCGGCACCGGAGGCGATGAAGCCAGTATTTTTGTAGGCGATTTATACGAAATGTACCGGCGCTATTTTGAAAACAAACATTTTAAAGCCGAAGTGGTAGATAGCAGCCCCGGCACCATGGGAGGCTATAAAGAAATTGTGTTTAACGTAAGCGGCGAAAATGCTTATGGCATCTTAAAATTTGAAAGTGGTGTGCACCGCGTGCAGCGCGTGCCTGCTACCGAAACCCAAGGGCGCGTACATACCTCTGCCGCTACTGTAGCGGTATTGCCCGAAGCCGATGAGTTTGATGTGGAAATACGCGAAGCCGATATCAGCATGCAAACGGCACGAAGCGGAGGGGCCGGCGGACAAAACGTAAACAAAGTAGAAAGTAAAGTGATACTTACCCACAACCCTACGGGCATTGTGGTTATGTGCCAAACCGAACGCAGTCAGTTAGGAAACCGAGAAAAAGCCATGACCATGCTACGCAACAAAATTTATGATATGGAGTATCAAAAACGCATGGATGAGGTAACCAAAAAAAGAAAAACAATGGTAAGCACCGGCGATCGATCTGCTAAAATACGCACTTACAACTATCCGCAAAATCGCATTACCGACCACCGCATAAATCTTACTTTGTACAACCTTACCGAGTTTACCAATGGCGATATACAAGAGATGATTGATGCTTTGCAATTTGCTGAAAACGCCGAAAAAATGAAAGACGGGGGCATCTTAACTTAAAATGGTTACATGGCAGAGCAACTAATTATACAAGGCGCTAACAAGGAAGAAAAATATCAAAATCTGCTTCCTCAAATAGAAGCTTTACTGCAAGGCGAACCCGACGTAATAGCCAATATGGCTAACCTTACAGCGGCGCTAAAGCAAACTTTTCATTTTTTTTGGATAGGCTTTTATTTGGTAAAAGAGCAACAATTGGTTTTAGGCCCCTTTCAAGGAAGTTTGGCCTGTACTCGCATTGGCTATGGAAAAGGAGTGTGCGGCTTTGCTTGGAAGCAACAAAAAACGGTGATAGTAGCCGATGTAGAACAATTTGAAGGACACATCGCTTGCAACGCACAATCCAAATCAGAAATAGTAGTACCTGTTTTTGATGCGCAAAAAAAAGTAGTGGCAGTGTTGGATATAGATGAAGATGCCTATGCCCATTTTGACGAGACCGACCAACATTATTTAGAAAAAATAGTGGAATGGCTTACGCCTTTATTTTAATAAAACGGCCTTGATTTTTTGAGTCCCCCCATCGTTATCAAGTCAATGCAACCCTTTACTACTTGTACCCTAGCATAAAAACAAGGCATCCTCCGGCAGCGGTTGAATCTCCGGTAGGGATTTCATAATCCACAAATACCTTGCGCATAAACGACACATCAAAAGAAAACATTTTTTTATTGGCCGCGTCTTTACTGCTAAAAAGTACTTTTCTTTTTTTGGAATCTTTGTCGTGGTTGTATATAGTGATATCTATTGCTTTGGGCAGGGCTTCCGCGTTAAATACCAGCCGGTATTTCTCTCCAATAAAAAGAGGAACTTCTATTTCTTTTAGCCAAGGTTTTGCCTTGTATGCTATGCGAGTAAGCTTTGCCATATCATACGTATAAGGTTCTAATTGTTTTTGAGCTTTTTCTTTTAAAGCTTTTGCATCGCAAGGGCTATCGCTTTGAAAAGCGCAGGCAAAAAGTAAAAAGTTGCAAAAAACCAGTGGTTTTATTATAGAGTAAAATATCTTGGTGTTCATATACGTCGTATTAAAAAGTTATTTTTTTTGAAAATAGATTTTTGTTTATCCTTTTATTATTCGTTCGCGAATAGCCTCTACTTTTTTTGAGAAACGAGTAAGATCTTCTATGCTAAGGCGCAGCACGGCAGCATCTGCGGCGTCAGGCCCCATGGCTTTTAATTCTTTCACTGCTTTAAAACTGTTGTATATTTCGTCTAGCGAGTTGATATCTTGTATTAAAGCACTTGCATCTGCTTTATCTGATGGTAGGGCTTTTAGTGCTTTTACTATGTTTTCAGCTATCCCCATTTGCTCTGTAATGCTGGCCGCTACATTGGTGTTTTTTTCTTTGGCATGTACTTGGGTACCTATATACATGCTTTCTATCCAGGCGCCGGCAAAAGTAATTACCGAGATGTATTCTTGTTGGTTTTCTTCTACGGTATTGTCCGAGTTCATTTGTATTTCAGATAAAATTTTGAGTACCGAATCGGTATGCTCTATGTTTTTTTCTAATCGTTGGGGTATGTTATTGCTTTGAAAAACCGAAACCAAGCCTAAATTTTCTGCAAATTGCTTGCATATTTTAAAGTATTTTTTGCTCTCTTCTTTCTGCTTATTTAATACGCAATACGATAGGTCTGATAAAAAAAATCCAAAAACAGTAATTTTAGTAGCGGTATTGCTGCTCAAAAATTTAGCACTATTGTCGGTAGCATTGGTTATGCCGGCATAGTATTTCAACCCCGCTTTGCTAAACATAGCTGCAATTTGCACCGGAGAAGGCAAGGTGTATGTAGTTTCCTCCTCATTCTGGCTAATAGAGGTGGTTGCAGGTGCCGCAGACATGGTGTCTTTTATCTCTTCTTCTTTTTCGGAGGGGCTACCGCCGTTGCAAGAACTCATAAAAAAAGAGAAACTTACCAGTAGGCAACTTGGATACAAAAATATTTTCTTCATAACATCATGTTAAAAAACTAAGCGCAATTTATTAAAAAACGCTTATATAACCAAAATTTATTTTTCCGGAGCGTAAACTGAAAGGATTGTCAAACTGATGGGCTAATGCGTAATTCAACTGAAACACGCCCGCTTTGGTTTGAAACATAACCCCGGCGCCAAAGCTGTAAGGCATATCCCGCTTAGGAAAGGAGTTGTTGTACGAGTTGTTTTGATACCAAGCCCCATCGGCAAAAAGCAAAAAAGCCGAGTTTTGTTCAAATAAAAAATGGTATTCAATGCTGGTAATGCCATACATACTGGCATATACGGATTGCTCATTAATACCTCGAATGCTTTTAAAACCACCAATGCGATACAGTTCATTAGTAAATAATTGTGGACTGTTAATACTGCCACCCTGAAAGGCTAGTTTTATGGTGCTGCGTTTAAAAATAGGGATATAGCCCGCCATGTTTGCATCAAACTGATATTGGGTACTTTTTAATTGAATACCATTGTACAAAGAAGCATCTAATTTGGGGTTTTGATGAATGGTGCGCCCGCCTGCGCTGGCTGTTACATGAAATGAAATACCGCTGCGTGGGTTGAATTTATAATTTAATTTTTCATAAAAAAAGGAAGCCCCGTAGGAATTAAGACTAATATCTGCATAATCGGGCAATACCGTAGCCCCTGCCAAAGCCGAGGTAGATAAAAGATTGGTGCTTACCGATTTAAAAAACACTTTAAAGTAATTTAACCCGCTAAATAAATACTGTAAGCCTATGTTGTTTTGTAAATTAATATAAGTGGTATCGCGCTTGTAAAGAGTAAATGTGTAATCAATACCCAGTGGCGTATTAAATAAATACGGGTACACCACCCCCGCCGTAAGGTTTTGGGTTTGGTACTGCAGGCGCTGCCAGGCAATGCCTAACTGCTCGCCGTGCTTAAAAATGCCGTTTACTACCTGTATATTCAAATTTCCGGTAAGCACTGTTTTTCCATTCAGCTGAGGTTGCAAGCCAATAATACCGTCAAACTGGCTGGCGTTTTTTTTATCTAAATATAAAATAAGGCGAGCATCTCTTTCTGTAATTCGTACTATTTGTTGCTTGCTTTGTTTTACAAACGGAAGTTGGCGCAAGCGCTGCTCTACCTGCCTTACCTGGCGCTCGTTATATAAACTTCCTTCTTTTATGTGTAAATACCTAAATAGGTATTTTTTCTTAATGGTGGCATTACCCACCAGTATAACACTATCTACTTTTACCAAACGCTGTTTGTTTACCCAGAGTTGTGCGCGTATGGTATTGCCGCTTATAACTACACTATCTAATTTTACGCGGGCAAAAGGGTAGCCGTTGTCTTCGCAATACACTAAAATTTTTTCCATCAAACGACTAACCTCCCGGGGTGAAAACTCCGCGTTGATATACATTTTTTCGTGATATCCGGAAGAGGACAGCATGTTGTCATCTACATTGCCTTGGCTAAGGCGTGCCCATTTATATTTTTCGCCACTATGTATATACGCTTTGTACGAGGTCGTATCATACCGAATGGAATCAATATCGGCCAA
This sequence comes from Bacteroidota bacterium, assembly GCA_018267475.1. Classification (GTDB taxonomy): domain Bacteria; phylum Bacteroidota; class Bacteroidia; order B-17B0; family Aurantibacillaceae; genus PALSA-968. Next base: position 62,481 of record JAFDYI010000027.1, read on the forward strand.
TAAATAACCCATGCTTCTAAGAGAGGAAATAATGCTGTTGGCCTCTGCATCAGCTGCGTTTTTTGACTCATAAAACGGACTTGATTTTAACTTTTTTTCAATGCCTTTATTGTCTAAAATAAATACTTGAAAAGCCGTTTTTTGCTGCGCCCAAAGGTTCAGAGTAACCAAAACACAACACATGCTATGTATAAATCTGTTTTTCAATAAATTGTATAACGTAACTTGTGTCAAAAAATTTTATGCTTTTTTAATTCCCAAAACAAAGCTAAGTATTACCTTTGTATCCATAAAATTAAATTATCATGATTGCCACAACCACCAAAGTTCATAATTTTAGTGCCGGCCCGGGCATCTTACCTCAAGAAGTGTTGAAACAAGCCGCTGAAGCTTGTATTAACTTTGATAACATGAATCTTTCTTTACTCGAAATTTCGCATAGAAGCAAAAACTATGAAAAAGTAATAGAAGAAGCACGCCATTTGGTAAAAGAATTGTTTGAAGTAGGCGACGAATACGAAGTACTTTATTTAGGAGGAGGCGCCAGCACTCAGTTTGCTATGGTTCCCTACAATTTGTTAAGCGCAGCCGGTTATGCTGCGTACGTAAATACGGGCGTATGGGCCAGCAAGGCTATTAAAGAAGCAAAGATAATAGGCAACACGAAGGTGATCGCATCGTCAGAAGATAAAAAATTTTCGTACATTCCTAAAGGATACGACATCCCTACTGATGCCGATTACCTGCATCTTACCTCAAACAATACTATTTATGGCACTCAAATAAAACAATTTCCAAAAACGAGCATTCCTTTAGTGTGCGATATGAGTTCGGATATTTTTAGCCGTAAAGTAAATGCAAAAGATTTTGCATTGATATATGCAGGAGCCCAAAAAAATATGGGGCCCGCAGGCTCTACTATGGTTATGGTGCGGAAAGATATTTTAGGAAAAACCGAAAGAAAAATGCTTTCCATGCTCGATTACCAAGTGCATATAAAAGGAAGCAGCATGTATAATACACCTCCGGTATTTCCTATCTATGTAACCCTGCTTACCTTACAGTGGCTAAAGAAAAATGGAGGCATTGCTTGGATTGAAAAAATAAACCAACAAAAAGCCGATGCCTTGTACCACGAAATAGATAGAAATAGTTTGTTTTATGGTACCGCAGCTACCGAAGACCGCAGCAACATGAATGTTTGCTTTTTATTACACAAGCCTGAGTTAGAAGCTGAGTTTGATAAATTATGGAAAGAGGCCAACATTAGCGGCATACGCGGCCATCGTGATGTGGGCGGCTATCGCGCCTCTTTGTACAACGCGCTGCCTCTTGAAAGCGTGCATGCTTTAACAGAGGCGATGCAAGCTTTTGAGAAAAAATTCGCTTAACTTTTTTTGTTAAAATACTGCTGTATTAAGGTAGCCTTTGCAACACCTACTATGTTTTTTAGGGTGTCAAAGGAGGCCTCTTTTATTTGGTGTACCGATTGCAGTTCAGATAATAATTTTTGAGCTGTTTTATCGCTAATGCCTTTTATGTTGCTTAACTCTGTTTTTATTACACCCTTGCTTCGTTTATTGCGATGATGGGTAATGCCAAAACGGTGTGCCTCATCGCGTATGTGCTGTATCACACGCAAGGTTTCTGATTTTTTATCCAAATACAAAGGCACCGAATCGCCGGGATAATAAATTTCTTCTAAACGCTTAGCAATGCCTATTATGGCCACCTTACCCATCAAATTTAATTTTTTTAAGCTGGTTATAGCTGCACTCAATTGTCCTTTTCCTCCATCAATGACAATAAGTTGGGGCAAGGGTAATTCCTCGTCCAGTACCCGTTTATATCGGCGGTACAGCACCTCCTCCATAGTGGCAAAATCATCAGGACCTTCTACCGTTTTGATGTTAAAATGCCTGTACTCTTTTTTAGCCGGCTTGCCATCAATAAAGACAGGCATAGCGCTAACGGCGTAATGCCCTTGTATATTGGAATTGTCAAATGCTTCTATACGGCGTGGTTCTTCTTTCATTCGCAGGTCGCGCATCATTTGCTGCATCAATCGGTTGGTGTGTTCTTCGGGGTTCGTAAGAGCCAGCTGTTTGTTTCTATCTATTTTGTACTGCTCGGCATTACGTTGGCATAAATCCAACAGTATTTTTTTATCGGCGGCTTTGGGTACAAAAAAAGTAAGACTGGGTATGCTTATTTCGGGATAAAAAGGTACGATAATTTCTTTAGCTGTGCTTTGCAGTTCTAATCGGTTTTCGTGAATAGCGTATGCCAAAATATCGCTATCGGTTTCATCTAGTTTCTTTTTTATTTCCAGCATTTTGGAAGCGATAATAGCCCCGTGCATCACATGAAAATAGTTTACAAAATAGGTTTCGTTATCTTGCGCAAAAGCTATTACATCTACGTTGTTTACCGTGTTGCTTACCACCATAGACTTAGTTTGAAATTTTTCAAATAAATCTATTCGCTCTTTCAGTATCTGCGCTTTTTCAAACTCCAGTGCTTCGGCATAAGCACTCATTTGTTGTTTTAATTCTTTTATAACAGAGACGATGTTGCCTTTGATAATGCTTCGTATTTGTTTTATGTTTTCTGCATATTGTTCTGCAGTTTGCAAGCCTATACAGGGTGCTTTGCAGGTTCCGATATGAAAGTCTAAACAGGCTCTGTATTTTTTTTCAGATATTTTTTTTTCAGATAAATCTAAGGTGCAAGTACGCAGCGGAAAGGTTTCGCGCAAAAAGGCCAACATGTTTTTCATGGCATATACCGAGCCATAGGGGCCAAAATATTCGGAGCCATCGGCTATCTTTTTTCGAGTATAGAATAAGCGGGGAAAAGGCTCTTTCTTTAAACAAATCCACGGGTAGGTTTTGTCATCTTTTAAACTGATATTGTACTTAGGCTGGTATTGTTTTATGAGGTTGTTTTCTAATAAAAGAGCATCGTACTCGGTTTGCACTACAATGGTTTTTATATGTGCAATTTTTTTTACCAGCAAACGCAACCGCGCGTTGTCGTGCTCTTTGTGAAAATAAGAAGAAACGCGTTTTTTTAAATTTTTTGCTTTTCCTACATACAAGATAAGCCCTTCCGCATCAAAATACTGATACACGCCCGGCGTGTCCGGTAGGGTTTTTAAAAGAGTTTCTATGTGGGGCGAAAAATCCATCGTAATAATTCTTCAAAATTAAGTAAATTTGCGCGCAATTTTAATCTGATAATATTATGAGCACTCCTGTAGAAAAAGTATCTTGCTTAATTATAGGCTCGGGGCCAGCCGGCTACACTGCCGCCATATACGCCGCCCGCGCTGCCTTAAAACCCGTTATGTACACCGGTATGCAGCCCGGTGGACAACTAACCACCACTACCGAAGTAGAAAACTACCCCGGTTACCCAAAAGGCATTGACGGCCCCCGTATGATGGATGATTTTAAGGCGCAAGCCGAACGCTTTGGCACCGATATACGGTTTGGTTATGTGAGCAAAGTAGATTTTACCGGCCCCGTACACAAAGTATGGGTGGACGAAAGCACCGAAATACACGCTGATAGCGTTATTATAGCTACCGGAGCCTCAGCCAAATGGTTGGGTTTACCCAGCGAGGAAAAACTAAACGGCTTTGGCGTATCGGCCTGCGCCGTATGCGATGGTTTCTTCTTTAAAGGACAAGATGTGGTTATTGTAGGCGCCGGCGACACGGCAGCAGAAGAAGCTACCTACTTAGCCAAGCTTTGCAAAAAAGTATATATGATTGTGCGTCGTAGCGAAATGCGTGCCAGCAAAGCCATGCAAGATCGGGTGCTAAATACCCCCAACATAGAAGTGCTGTGGGATAGCGAAACCAAAGAAATTTTAGGAGATAAAAGTGTGAATGGAGCCCTGGTGTACAACAGCAAAACAAAACAAGAACGCACCCTCCATGTAACGGGCTTTTTTGTAGCTATTGGCCATAAACCCAATACCGATGTGTTTAAAAACTGGCTTACCTTAGACGAAAGCGGATATATAAAAACAACGCCCGGAACCAGCAAAACCAATATAAAAGGAGTGTTTGCCGTAGGCGATGCGCAAGACAAAGTATATCGTCAGGCGGTTACCGCCGCCGGAAGTGGCTGCATGGGAGCCCTTGACGCTGAGCGCTATTTGTCGGAAATGGGTATTCATTAAAAAATAACTACATTTACCGCCTATGTTAAAACCGAAAATACATTTTCTTTTTTCGTTATGCTTTTTTTTGTGTACCGCACTACTTGCACAAAACTATGCCGACCAAGTGCCCCAGTTACGAAGATATAAATCATCTCAAGTAGTGGACTCTGCATACGGAATCACTCTATTCGATAAAATGGCTCCTGCCCTTGGCGGCGATTCGTTGCGCTATGATAAAAGAGGCTACAGCGCGCAAGGTTGGCAAGAAGATTATTACGAAAGTGGAAAGCTATTACACAGAGGGTTTTATGTAGATGGCGAACTAAAAGCCTTTAAAAACTACTACGAAAACGACCAGATAGAACGCGCCTTTAGAATGACCGATTACAAACACAGTGAAGTAGTGGTTTTTTACCCAGATGGGAAAATAAAATCGCAAATACACTATTATAGCAAAGTGCCACAAAAAGAAATTGACTACTACCACAACGGCAATGTAGATATGATAGAAGAAAATTTTGGCGATAACGAATATCTTATAAAACGAAATTCTTTTTTTGAAAATGGCGCGGCTGAAGCCGTTTTTGAATTAATAGATAAAAAGAAAAAAACATATACCCGAAAAGAATTTTTTCCTAACGGAAAGGTAAAAGAAGAAGGAACTCTAAAGTTTTATAAAGATAGAAACGACTATTTAAAAGAGGGTGAATGGAAAACGTACGATGAGCAAGGCAACTTGCTGAAAACAGAAACCTTTTTTATTGGCGAACTAAAGCACTAATACCTTAATGAAAAATTTATACTGTGTAATAATGGCAGGGGGTGTGGGCAGCCGCTTTTGGCCTATGAGCAAAACAAGCAAACCTAAACAATTTTTAGATGTGTTGGGTACCGGAGAAACATTACTGCAAAACACGGTAAGTCGTTTTTTAAAAGTATGTAAGCCCGATCGTATTTATATTGTTACTTCCGAGCAATATCAAGATTTAGTAGCCCAGCAGCTACCCAAAATACCCAAAGAAAATATTTTATTAGAGCCCGCCCGAAAAAATACAGCACCCTGCGTAGCCTATGCTGCCTATAAAATTCATCAAAAAAACCCCAAGGCAGTTACAGTAGTTGCCCCCAGCGACCACCTTATTACCAAAGAAGATGTTTTTTTAAAAGCCGTAAAATCGTGCTACAATAAAGCCAGTGCAGCAGATTGCCTGCTTACCATCGGCATAAAGCCTACCCGGCCCGATACCGGATACGGCTATATTCAGTTTGTAAATTCAGATCAAAAAGAAAAAGATGCGCGGATAAAAAAAGTAAAAACATTTACTGAAAAACCCGATGCTGCTATGGCTCAGTTTTTTATGGAAAGCGGCGATTTTTTGTGGAATGCCGGCATCTTTATATGGAGCACGCAGAGCATTATACAAGCTATAGAAAAACACGAACCCGAACTGTCTGCTCTTTTTAAAGATACCAACGGCACTATATATGGTACAAACAAAGAAGCCGAATTTATAAAAAATGCCTACGTGTCGTGCAAAAATATTTCTATTGATTATGCTGTAATGGAAAAAGCACCCAATGTGTATGTGCGCGCCTCTATTATCGGCTGGAGCGATTTAGGAACCTGGGGGAGCTTATACGAACATATTAAGCACGATAAAAATCACAATGCCGTAGTAGGCAAAAACGTAATGCTGTACGACACCAAAAACTGTATTGTGCATGTGCCAAAAGAAAAACTAGTTCTTATACAAGGTTTAGAAGATCATATAGTAGTAGAATCGGACGGGGTGCTGCTTATTTGTAAAAAAACCGATGAACAGCAAATCCGAAACTTTGTAAATGATGTAAAAATTCAAAAAGGCGAAAAATTTGTATAATAAAAACAACAGCTTCTTATCTTAAAAACCATGCTAGAACTTTTTACCCATATTCTGCACTTAGATTTTGATTGGCTTTTTGCCCAATACAACACCTCTATATACGTTATCTTGTTTCTCATTATTTTTATAGAAACAGGTTTGGTGGCCATGCCTTTTTTACCCGGCGATTCGCTATTGTTTACGGCGGGCTTATTTGCCCGAAACGGAAACCTAAACCTAAGTACCTTGCTTATTTTACTTTTTATTGCGGCTGTATTGGGTGATAATGTAAATTATTGGATTGGACGCACAGCAGGCCTGCGCGTATTTCATTTAAAAATAAAAGGGAAACCCATTGTAAAACAGGAATACTTAGATAAAACCCATGCTTTTTACGAAAAATACGGAAGTAAAGCCATCATCATGGCGCGTTTTGTGCCCTTAGTAAGAACCTTTGCTCCCTTTGCAGCAGGTATTGCCGAGATGAACTACGCCAAATTTTTTAGGTTTGATGTATTGGGAGGCGCCCTTTGGATAGGCCTTTTAACGATGGCGGGCTATCTGTTGGGCGAAGTAGAACTTATTCGTAAACACATTGATTTAGTGTGCTTAGGCATCGTATTCCTTTCCGTAGTACCCATTATATTAGGGTTTTTAAAAGAAAGGAAAGGAGCATAAATCGGTAATCCGCATTAAATATCTATTTTTGTGCCATGTACACACTTATTAGCGGAAAAGAAGTATCTGAAAAAATTTTAGAAGAAATAAAGCAAGAGGTAGCTACCCTTAAAAAAAAGCCTCACTTAGCTGCGATTTTAGTAGGAGAAGATCCTGCCAGCCAAACCTATGTGAACTCAAAAATAAAAGCCTGTGAGCGCGTAGGCATTACCTCCACCTTAGTAAAATTAAGAGATGAAACAACGGAAGATATTTTGTTGCAAAAAATAGAAGAGTTAAATCTCAATGCCGATATTGATGGGTATATTGTACAATTGCCTTTACCCAAACATATTTCTGAGCAAAAAATTATTGAAACCATACACCCCGCTAAAGATGTTGATGGCTTTCATCCTATAAATATTGGAAAATTAGTGCTAAACCTGCCTACCTACATAAGCGCGACGCCTTACGGTATTGTGCAGCTGCTGCAACATTACAACATTGTTACTCAAGGCAAACATTGTGTCGTTATTGGGCGCAGCAACATTGTAGGCACCCCCATGAGTATTTTGATGGGGAAAAATAACGCACATGCTAACTGTACCGTTACACTATGTCATAGCAAAACAGAAAATTTAAGCCAATATACTTTACAGGCCGATATTGTTATTGCTGCCATGGGCAAAGCCCATTTTGTAAAAGCCGATATGATAAAAGAAGGCGCCGTAGTAATAGATGTAGGAATAAACCGAGTACCCAGCACAGAAACTAAAAGCGGGTTTAAATTGGTAGGTGATGTTGATTTTATCCAGGTGGCTCCCAAATGCAGCTATATTACCCCCGTACCCGGAGGCGTTGGCTTAATGACGATTGTTTCTTTATTAAAAAACACTTTGTTGGCTGCTAAAAAAGAAATTTATTCATAAGCGTAGGGAGTTGCCTATGACAAATAAAATAAATCAGAGGCAATGCCATCAGCAAAATGCTTGCCTTGCTTGGTTAAGCAAAAGTGGCTCTCTTGTGTTTGTATAAAAGCGCCCTGTTTTTGTATCTCGTTCAAAAAATATCGTGCGTATTTTTCTCCAAACAAACACCTGATTTCTTCTATGTTGCAGCCTTTATGAGTACGTAAGCGGGTTAAAATATATTCGTTGTATTTGTTTTCAGTAGTTAATATTTCTTCTTCAAAATACTTTTTGTTTTCTTTAAAGGCTTGCATGTATTGCGCATTGCTTTTTACATTGTAACGCCTCGAAACACCATTAAACGAATGAGCTGAAGGGCCTACGCCTAAATACCAAAATCCTTGCCAGTAGCGGCTGTTGTGCAGCGACATAAAATTGGGAGTGCAAAAATTAGAAATTTCGTATTGAAAAAAACCATTTTTTTCAGCTTCCATCATCAATATATCAAAAAGTTGAGCACTCAGTTCGTTGCTTATTGTTTGTTCTTTTTTTTGTGCGATACGATGTTGTAATTGTGTTTTTGTTTCTACCGTAAGGTTGTACGAGGAAAGGTGTTGCACCGATAAAGAAAAGGCCGTTTGAAGAGTGTGCATCCAGTTTTCAGGGGTTTGAAATTTACTTCCATAAATTAAATCAATAGAAATGTTTTGAAAGCCTACTTGTTGCGCTTTTTTTATACAAGCCACGCTTTGTTGCGCTGTATGCGCTCGGTTAAACCATTTTAGCTCTGCATCGTTAAAACTTTGCAAGCCCACACTTAATCTATTGACGCCTGCTGTTTTTAATTCTTGTAAATAATCAAAATGAGCGTCTTCGGGGTTTATCTCAAAGGTAATTTCCGGGTTTTTTGTTACTGAAAAATGAGTGTAAATGGTATTTAGAATTTGCGCTACTTCTATCATATCCAGTGTGCTGGGAGTGCCGCCGCCAAAATAAATAGTTTCAATATTTTTTTCTTCTAAGTAGTTTTTTCGTTGTTGCAATTCGATACAAAGAGTATCTACTAATTCTTTTTTTCGTAACAGATGCGTAGAAAAATGGAAATCGCAATACAGGCAAGCCTTACGGCAAAAAGGAATGTGTATGTAAATACCGCTCACGCAGCAAAAGTAAAGATTTATTCTTTTTGCAGAAGGTAGCGTTTTTCCAGAGTAGTGGGGCGTGTCTCTTTTATTATAAATCGAATATCTAAGGCGGTAACATAAAAACGTTTGTATTGTCTTATAAGCTTATAGGCCCCATTTCCATGTTGCATTACCTTTTTCATTCCTAAAGAATCGGTATAGATAAGCGTTCCTTTTTTATATCTAGGCAGTGAGTCTAATTGGGCGCAAGACACGTAGCGCTGCGCATACGCGTCCATACTTAGGCTATGGGTGTTGTAATAATAAAACATGTCTTCGGGTGTGTTGCGCCTAAACGCCTCTTTTCCTGCTTGCCCCTCGGCTTGGTATTGCAATAAGTTGGGATAAAAACAAACGGCCATCGTTAATCCAAAAACAAAACAAGCCAGCATAGCAGGAAGCAATAAAGCATCTAATGACTGTGTTTTTAAAAATAAATACCAAAACAAAAAGTATAATAAAAAAATAAAGACAGGAAGGAAAGGGGTGGGAGGAGGGAAAATAAACAGAAAGCATAAAAAAGGGGCTAAAAAAAATAAATTCATCAATCCGAAAAAAATACGACTAACATAGTGTGCAGCCTTCTTTTTGCTCTCGTAAATCCACACTATAAAGTGTGCAGTAAGCACCGCGGCCATAGGAAACAAAGGAAATACATAATGAGGCAGTTTAAAAGAAGAGCACGAAATAGCTAAAAGACTGAGTATAAAACCAAAAAAACTGATGTATTCATTTTGGCTTGATGCCTTACCTTTTGTTTTTATTATATTAGTAAGTGCAAACAACAATGCTGGAATCAAAAAAACAATCCACGGGGCAAAATCCCATAAAATAGTATGAAAAAGAAAAAAGAAGCCGGCTCCGTTGTCCCAGTATATGTCGCCTGTTATTCGCCCAAAACTTTGAGTCCAAAAGAAAAATTTAATACCCGATGGGCCTTGCAGGCCATACACATTTTTTTCGGGGTGTAAATCAAACTGCATGTATAAACCATAACACATGGGTAACAGCACTATTATTATGATGCCCAACATCAAAAGCCAGCGCCAATTAAAAATAAGGTTCCATTTTCTTTTTAGCAGCAGGTCGCCACCAATAGCAAAGCCCGCTATTACTAAGGCGATAGGTCCCTTGGTAAGCATGGCTCCGCCCAGGGCTAAAGCGCCCCAGCACAGGTTTTTTAATCGTGCTTTTTTTATAAAAAGTGAAAGTTGCCAGATAGCGCACATCAAAAATCCGGTCAAAACACCATCGGTACGCACATCGTTACTCATTAAAAAAAAGCCTTGTGTAGAGCAGAGAACGAGGGCCGCTACTACCGCCGTTTGCTTATTATACCATTCTTTAGTAAATTGATAGGTAGCATATATAGCTAAAACCAACATAAGTATGGCCGGTATTTTGTACGAAAAATTATGAATGCCAAACAATTTGAACGAAAGAGCAGACAGCCAAAAAAGCATAGGAGGCTTGTCTAAATAATCGTTACCGCCTGAATATACTTGTAAGTAACGGCCGGTGGCCAGCATCTCTCTAGAGGTAGAAAAATACTGGGCGGCGTCTATGTCCATCACGTCAATAAACAAATTGAAAAAATATACCACCGCTATAGCTAAAAAGCACCAGGCATATCGGTATTGAAATAAAAACAAAGAGGTTTTGCTTTTAAAGGAGGAGGAAAGGTGCTTCATATTAGAAATGAAGTACAAAAGTACATTTTTATCTATAATGAAGCGTATATAAAAAGAATGGGGTATTCTGTTTTTTGCAAAGTTTTGACTGTATCTTTGTCGCCATGCAACAAAAAAAAATATGGAACGGTACCCCTAAGATAGAAGATTTTAGCTGGATGAACCACGGCAACATAGGTGAAACGCTAAACATTACATTTGAAGAAATGGGCGATGATTTTATCACCGCTTCTATGCCGGTAGATGCGCGCACCATACAGCCTTTCGGTATTTTGCACGGGGGCGCCTCGGTAGTGCTGGCAGAAACGTTAGGCAGCGTTGCCTCTTGGCTTTGCGTAGATAGAGACCACTTTATTGGTGTCGGTTTAGAAATAAATGCCAATCACATAAAAGCAGTAAATGCAGGGCGTGTAACCGGCATTTGTAAACCCTTGCATATAGGAGGCAAAACGCATGTGTGGGATATAAAAATATACAACCAACAAAATGAACTTAGCTGTGTAAGCAGGTTTACCTGTGCTATAATAGCCAAAAATAAGCTACCGCTCAGTAAATAAGAACCCTTTTATATTAAGTTTTGCTTACATTTAACCCGAAAAAAAAACAACTATGGATATAGAATTTAATAAAAACGAAGATAAGATGCGTTTGCTTATTTCTCAAATGGAGCAACGCCTTAATAAAATATATGTAGGCGGCGGCAAATCGCGTATAGATAAAATGCACGAACAAGGAAAAATGACCGCACGCGAACGCATTGATTTTTTATTAGATAAAAACACCCCGCGTATAGAAATAGGAGCCTTTGCCGGATATGATATGTACGAGGAACACGGCGGCTGCCCTAGCGGCGGAGTAGTAGTAGTTATGGGTTACATAAGCGGCAAACAAGCTCTTGTGGTGGCTAACGATGCTACCGTAAAAGCGGGCGCTTGGTTCCCCATTACCGGAAAAAAGAATTTGCGCGCTCAAGAAATTTCTATAGAAAACAAATTACCTATTGTGTATTTAGTAGATAGCGCCGGCGTATATCTTCCTATGCAAGATGAAATTTTTCCGGACAAAGAACACTTTGGGCGTATTTTTCGTAACAATGCCGTAATGAGCAGCATGGGTATATTACAAATTGCAGCCGTAATGGGTAGCTGCGTAGCAGGCGGCGCCTACCTTCCTATTATGAGTGATGAGGCTATGATTGTAGATAAAACCGGTTCTATCTTTTTAGCAGGAAGCTATTTAGTAAAAGCAGCCATAGGCGAAAACATAGATAATGAAACCTTAGGCGGCGCTACCACACATTGCGAAATATCAGGAGTTACCGACCATAAATGCAAAGATGATAAAGAATGCCTTACGCGCATACGTAACATATTTAGCAAAATAGGAGCCTATGAGCAAACCGGATTTAATCGCACAGAAATAACAGAACCTAAAAAAAATATAAACGAAATATACGGTATTATTCCGGAAACGCGCGATAAACAATACGACACCAGAGAAATTATTGCCCGCTTAGTGGATGAAAGTGCTTTTGATGAATATAAGGAATTGTATGGCCAATCTATTATTTGTGGTTATGCCCGCATAGAAGGCTGGGCAGTGGGCATTGTTGCCAACCAAAGAAAAGTAGTAAAAAGCAAAAAAGGAGAGATGCAGTTTGGTGGTGTTATATACAGCGATAGTGCTGATAAAGCCGCCCGTTTTATTATGAATTGCAATCAACGAAAAATACCGTTAGTGTTTTTACAAGATGCTACCGGCTTTATGGTGGGATCTCGCAGCGAGCATGGAGGTATTATAAAAGATGGCGCCAAAATGGTAAATGCTATGGCCAACAGCGTAGTGCCTAAATTTACTGTTATTATGGGCAATTCTTTTGGCGCAGCCAATTACGCTATGTGCGGTAAAGCCTACGACCCGCGCTTAATTGTAGGCTGGCCTACTGCCCAAGTAGCTGTAATGGGTGGCGCGCAAGCCGCTAAAGTACTTGTGCAAATAGAAGTAGCTTCGCTAAAAGCAAAGGGCGAAGAGATAAGTCCGGAAAGAGAAACGGAACTTTTTAATAAAATAAAAAGTAAATACGACGTACAAACTACTCCTTACTACGCGGCAGCACGTCTATGGCTTGATGCTATTATAGATCCAAAAGATACGCGAAAATGGATAAGTATGGGCATAGAAGCGGCAAACCACAAGCCTATTGAGAAACCATACAATGTAGGGGTAATACAAACCTAAAAAACAGAAACGATGCAGAAAGTATTACTGGCCGAAGACGAAGAAAACTTGCGCGATACCATAAAGTTAAATTTAGAGTTAGAAGGGTATGTAGTAATAGCTTGCTCTAATGGTACAGAAGCCTTGAAAGAAAGCAAACACCACCGTTTCGACCTAGCTATACTTGATGTTATGATGCCCGAAATAGATGGGTTTGAAACCTGCGTGCAGCTGAAGCAACAAGCATCACCTCCTCCCGTTCTTTTTTTAACGGCACGAACCGATGGAAACAGCCGCATTACCGGATTAAAATTGGCCGATGACTATTTAACCAAGCCCTTTAATTTAGAAGAACTTATACTACGTGTGCGTAATTTATTAAAACGCTACGATACCCAGCCCACGCAAATTATACACTTTGATGATTTTGAAATAAATTTTACCTCTCTTTACATAAAAACAAAAACAGAAACCATCACCTCTCTCTCTCAACGCGAATGGAGCTTATTAAATCTACTCCTCAACAAAAAAAATCAAATTGTTTCGCGCGATGAGATACTGGAAAAATTATGGCTTCCCACTGAAAATCCATCAGCACGCACTATTGATAATTACATTTTAAACTTCAGGAAAATTTTTGAAAAAAATCAGCGCGAACCTAAATATATTCAATCAATACGAGGAGTAGGTTATAAATTCTCTATAAACAACTAACACAACAATATGTTTAAACTACTATTTAAAATCGGAAAGTGGAAAATTATAAATGCAATACCAAAAGAGCTAACGCAATGCGTAATTGTGGCCGCCCCACATACTAGCAACTGGGATTTTATATACGGTATGGGTGGATTAAAAAATATGAATTTAAAAACACGCTTTACCATAAAAAAAGAATGGATGCGCTTTCCTTTTAAAGGTTTAATGCAAAAATTAGGAGCCTTACCTATTGATAGAGCCGCTATAAAAACAGGGGAGAAAAAGGGGTCGGTAGATTTGATTGCTGATTTGTTTAAGCAACACAAAGAGCTATACCTTATGGTAACACCCGAAGGAACACGGTCTAAAATAGAAAAATGGAAAACGGGTTTTTATTATATCGCACTAAAGGCCAATGTACCTTTGGCTTTGGGTTTCATGGATTACAAAAAACGCACTTGTGGCATCGCAAAAATTATTCACCTAACCGGAAATTTTGAAATAGACATGAAAAAAGTAATGGATTTTTACAAAACCATTACCCCAAAATTTCCTCAAAACTTTAGTGTAGATTTAGATCTGGCTTAAAAAGGGCTAAGCTCCTACTATTTTTTTGTACTCAGTACTGTTTAGTAGTTGATTAAGATCTTCTGCTTTATCAATGCTGCATTTTATCATCCAGCCATCGCCATACGGATCGTTATTAACCAACTCCGGGTTAGCGTCTATTTTTTTGTTTATCTCTAATACTTTTCCGGTAATAGGCATAAACAAATCAGATACGGTTTTTACTGCTTCTACTGTGCCAAATACAGATTCTTTAGCTACCGTTTCATTTAGCGTGGTGATATCCACATATACGATATCGCCCAATTCTTTTTGAGCAAAATCAGTAATGCCTATATAGGCCGTGTTGCCCTCTACTTTTACCCACTCGTGGTCTTTTGTGTACTTTACGTTGTCAGGAAAATTCATACGTTATTTTTTTCTGCAAATATACATTTTTTATCGGAGCAAATTTTTTTAAGAAAGTAACGTAATACTTTTCATCTTACTACCTCAGTAAGGTTACCGTGCCCTTGTAGGTATAAGGTTTGGAAGTCATATCTACGGCGTTGATGATATAGACATACACATCGGTTTGCAGGGGCGTGTTTCCTTTCATGCCATTCCAGCCGGCATTTACATTAGTAGTATGAAAAATTTGGTTGCCCCATCGATCAAAAATAGTCATGTCAAAGGCAGAGATGTAATCGCCCACCACATTAAAAATTTCGTCGTGGTTATCGCCGTTAGGAGTAAACGCATTGGGAATATACAAGGTAAAATAAGGCTTTACCACCAAACATTTGCTGGTAGAATCTTTGCAACCAAAGGCATTGGTTACCACCAACACAGGGCAGTAGGTGCCCGTATCTCCATAAGTATGCGATACGATAGGAAGCGTGCTGGTAGAGTCGCTGCCATCGCCAAAGGTAGTCCATAAAACAGAAGCGATGTTGCTTCCCGGCGCATAAGAGGCATCGGTAAATTGCACAATAGGGTTAAGCACGGTAATAGAATCGGTAGGCGAGTAATAGAAATTAGCTTTTGGGTGGTTATATGCCGTTATCATATTCGGGATAGTCGTATCCGACACACAGCCTTTGGAGGTAGTAACCGTAAGACTTATAGGATAAACGCCCGCTTTGTTGTAGCATATATTAGGGTTAGTAGCGGTGCTGGTACTTCCGTTGCCCAAAGTCCAACTGTAGGTTAAGGTGTTTTGTGCGTTGATGCTGCTGGTATTAGCAAACTGCACACACAAGGGGTAGCAGCCCGCTGTTTGACTTGCCGAAAAAGCTACGTGCGCTAAGGTGTCAATCAATACTTGTACTAAAGCGCTTACGGTAGGCGTACCGCAGGCATCGCTAAGCGTAACGGTATAGATAGTGCTGCCGGCCGGAGTAACGGTAAGGCTTTGTGCGGTGATGTTTCCCGGGTTCCAGGTATATACAAAAGAGCTGTCGCCTCCGCTTCCGGTAGCGTTGAGGTTAGATGAAAAGCCGGGGCATTTTTCAGTTCCGGGGCTTACCGCTAAAAAGCGCAGAGAATCGCGCACGCTTACCTTTACGGTGTTGTTAGCGGTACAGCCTTTCATATCCACTACCTGCATGGTGTAGGTGGTAGTAACAATAGGATTTACCGAAACGGTATTGCTGTTGGCTCCGGCAAAAGAATAGGTATAGGGCAGTGCGGTGTTGCCTCCCGCAGCATGAGCGCTAAGGGTAACGCTGTTGCTGATGCAGATAAGGGTAGGGGTGCTGCTAATGGTTAGCAGGGGAGGTTGGCTTATGGTAACGGTGGCTGTGGCTAAGCAGGCATGAGCATCTAAGGTAGCTACGGTATAGGTTCCTGCGGCTAAGTTGTTAGCTGAAGAGGCAGTACCTCCGCTGGGCAGCCAGTTGTATATGTAAGGGGGGGTTCCTCCTACAAAGGTAGAGGAGGCGCTTCCATTGCTGTTGCCAAAGCAAGAGTCGTTTACAAAAGTAATCAGCGAATCTTTTAAGAGGGCGGGCTGTGTGATGGTTACTTTAATCGTGTCTTTGCAAGCTTGCGCATCGGATACAATACAGGT
>JAFDYI010000028.1 GCA_018267475.1 Bacteroidota bacterium
CAGGTTAGCTCCTGTAGCGGAAGTGCTCCACGTATAGGTGTTGGCACCGGAAGCCGTAAGTACTCCGGAGGTACCGCTGCATACGTTGGCGTTGCTTACCGTTACTGTAGGATTGGTGATGACCGATACCGTGGCTACCGCCGAGGCCGTGCAGGTGCCGTTAGCCCCTACTACCGTATAATTGGTGGTGCTGGTAGGTAAAACCGTTACGGTGCTGATGCTGCCTCCTGTACTCCAGGTATAACTACTCGCCCCACTCGCCGTTAGCACTACTTTTGTGTTGGAACATATTACGCTGTTTGTTACCGCTACTGTGGGGGTGGTAATAACCGTTACAAGAGCTACGGCCGAATTAGTACAAGTGCCCGTGGTACCCACAACCGTATAAGAAGTAGTGGAAGGTACATTATCGGTAACGCTAGAACCGGAAGTGGCACTTAGACCGGGGGCAGGTGTCCAGGTATAGCTTGTAGCGCCCGAAGCTAAAAGCCCCACACTAGCATTAGCACACACCGTTGGCGAATTAACCGCCACCGTTATGGCACCTGTTTGAGCTACCGTTACTGTTTTTGTAATAGTACAGTTGTTATTATCTGTAAGGACTAAGGTGTAAGTTCCCGGCGACAAGCCACTAGGGCTTTTCGTGGTAGAAGTAAAGGCGCCCGGCCCGCTCCACGCATACGTGTAAGGAGCGGTTCCACCCCCTGGCGTGTTGGTAATAGAACCCATGCCGGCACAAGTAGCATTAGTAGGCACTAAGTTAGCTGTTAGAGGAGCAGGCTGCACTACCGTAATAGTAGCCGATGCGGCACATAAATTTTTATCGGTTACCGTAACGGTATAAGTGCCTGCAGGTACGTTAGGAAATGAATTACTGGTTCCTGATGAAACGGTGTTTGTGGCAGAAGCCGCTCCCGTCCAAGTGAACACATAAGGATTTTGAGCGCCTGCCCCTCCTGTAATAGCATTAGCCGTCATAGCACCGGTGGTACCTCCGTTGCACAATACGCTGGTAGAGGTTACCGTAGGAGGACAACAACCTTGTACCGCACTAAAATTGGTGGTAGGATCATTAGCGCAAGCTGTATTTGTCCATGAACCCGACTCTCCATCACTAGTGGTGTGAAAATGAACAGACAAATCTGCTCCTGGATTGCATGTATTCCCTACTGTTAAACTTACACAAAAAATCCATGTGCTAGCAGTTATACTTGCTGTATTGCAGTCGTCGCCATAGTTGTTTGAAGGATCTCCATCCATATCTAAATCAAAATAAAAACCCGGTCCATAATTTACCCCACTTACTCCTACTTCTCCAGTTGGCATCCATAACCATTGCCCTGATCCAGAACAAGGTGGTGGTGGAGTCCCTGCGGTAAGACTTGCTGCGTTCCACCCTGATCCAAAGCTTACTTCTACCCCATGCAACCAATTAACATTTATTATGTTCCAACCTGTAACTTGATAACAAAACTGTACTGTTTGTCCTGGCTGATACATACCGTTTACTGGCAAGGGAGTTACGGTCAAAGAAGATGCGGTGTTACATTCTGCACAGTCCTGCCATGCGTAAGCGGATAAATTAAAATTTCCCGTTTGCCCCGTGTTTCCTGACAATTGTATATAATAGGTGGCGCCTGCACTCATACCAGCCACGGTAAGAGTAGCAGTGCCCGCAGCAGTACCTACAGTACAGCCCCTACCTACTAAGCCTGCACAAGTTCCTTGCCACAAAGCCATGTTAGGGGTAAACGAAGCACCCGATATAGAAAGGGTAACTTGTGCCCCATTAGGAGGGCACACAAAAGAATACCATACATCGTTAGCCGGCTGCGCCATATTTCCTCCCGCCCCTGAGCAACTTGTTAGCGAGGTATAAGGATTCTCTGGGGTAGCACCATTAAGTGTACCGGGTACTGTTGTTGTTGTGCCTTTTTTGGTACCGGTAGTAGCCGCTCCGCAAGAAGCAGGGTTTCCTAAAGTGCCTAAACTAATAGCGCCGCTGCAATTATCGTTTGATGGTTGAGCCAAAAGCAGATGTCCCACCAAAACGAACCCGGCAAATAGTATTTTTTTTATCATGTGTTTGTTTTGTAAAAAAGATTAATGAAACTTTCCCTTTGGCTTGTATAAAGCATACAAAGTGCCATCATCTAAAATGCGCATAGAAGGCAACGAAAAATCTTTTGGAAACTCCTCGGGATAGTTAGCCGGATTCACCTGAAAACCATTGGTAAACAAGGTTTTTGCCGACAGCATGGTGCACGTAAAACCGTTCTCAAATTTTAAAACCACATCTTTGCTTTTTAGTCGGTAATTTTCCATATTGGCTTTTTCAATTTGCTGTATGTAATACGCCTCTTTTTCGGGGTGGTTATTATTAGCAATTGTAAAACTTTTGGGTATGGTTTGGCTCATACCAAGCGATGCCCATAAGGCAAACAAAGGGATAAAAATATGTTTTTTCATAGCTTAAAGGTACCTACTATTAGGTATAGCAATTCTGAAGAAAATGTTATGAATTGTTAATGAAATCTTAAAAAGGATAAATACTTGTTTTTCATCGACCAAGTCGTTTAAAAAACGATGAAGCACATCAGTATATTTTGCTTTTTGTTGAAAACCTGTTTATTTCTCTTATTAAACAAGCGTTTTATGCTGTTTTACAAGTTTTTGATGCATTAAAACTGCATATACACAAAGCGACTACCCGAAACAAATACACCCCAAATAACGATAAGGAACAATAAGGTTATCAAAAAAACATAATTTATTTCGTTTTGAGCAACAAAATGCATGATTCTTTTTTCAAAAAGCAGGTAAGAGAGGGCAAGCAAAAGGGTAATAAAAAAATTAAAATAATCGTGCAGGGTACCACCGGAAGCAAGAGGTGCCCAAAAATCTTTTAACCAATGAACAGGGATTGCTTTTTTTACGTCAAGCAACTGCACTACGAAAAAAGAATAATGGGTATAATCGGGATTTCTAAAAAAAAGCAAAGCCACAGAAAACAACACAAAAATACAGACTTTTGAAAACGCATATTCCTTTTTAAAAAAAAGAAACTCTGCTATGTAAAACAAGGCAAACAAAAAAGCGCTGATAAAAAAGCCGGACTTTAATCCGTTAAAAAAAGCCATTCCGACAAAAACAACAAACACACTCAATACCTGCGTTGTTGTTTTTTGTATTTTTTTTCGGTTAAAAAAGGAATAACACGGAATAAATAAAAATTGCCAAAGCCAATTAGTAAGGCTTGCGTGCCAACTTTTCCAAAAATGCGCCCATGTTTTTTGAGAAAAAGGGTTAAAAAAGTTTTCGGGTAAAGAAATGCCCCATAAAGCAGAAGCGCCTATGGCTATATCGCAGTAACCAGAAAAATCAAAATACAACTGCAAGCTGTACAAACAGGCCCCTGCCACAAGAGTAAGCATTGGGTAAGCATCTTGAAAGTCTAAAACAGAGCTCACATACAAGGACAGGCTTTCTGCCAATACTACCTTTTTAAAAAGCCCTAATAACATCCGATTCAAAGCCGTTATTTTTGCTGTGCTTTTGGGTTCTTTTATATCTTCTTGCACCTGTTGCAAAGCGCTAATAGGCCCCATAAAAAACTTAGGCACGTACAAAGTTGCTGCTACATAATAAAAGAAAGAAATGGCGCCTGCTTTACGCTCATAATACCTGGTAAAGTTATATGCTATGCACTGCAAAGCTAAATAGCTGAGGCCAAACAAAAACCAATTAGGGCTTTGCTTTAACACATACCCTCCTTCATAAAAACGATACATAAAAAGAGCTGTTATATTAAACAACACGCTAAAAACCAACATCGTTTTATTTTGTGATACATGCTTAGCAAAAAAATAATTAACCCCTGCTAAAACGGAAGCCGCAAGCAAAGAAAGCGGACTAAAAATAAAAATAACGAGCGTACTTAAAAAAAGCAATACCCTAGTACGCCGCTTTAAAGGCGCCAACAAAAAACCTAAAAATCCGAAACCTATGAGAAGCAGCAGAAGCATAGACTAAGAAATAAGGTAGCTTCCTTCGAATACAAAAACAGCAGGGCCTCTTAGCCAAATATCAGTAAAAGAGCCGTCGGATAGCGGAGTATAATGCACCTCTAAAACACCTCCTAAGGTTTTAACAAGACAAGTATTTTTTTGTTGAGGGTTGATACCGGCGTGTACTAAAGCAGCAGCCGTTACCCCTGTGCCGCAAGAAAGCGTTTCGTTTTCTACTCCACGCTCGTAAGTGCGCACAAACAAAGCATCACCTTCTTGTTGAATAAAATTAACGTTGGTGCCGTTTATGCTTCTAAAAGGTGCTGCATTTCGTATTTTTTTTCCTTCTTCAAAAACAGGGTACTGCGCCACCTCGTTTACCACCTTTACCACATGAGGCGAGCCGGTATTCACAAAAAAATAACCGGTGTGTGTTTCTATTTTAGGTACGTCATTCATTTTTAAAGAAACCCATTCTCCCTTTATAGAAGAGGTATGCACTCCATCGCTGGCTTCAAAGTGCGCTTGCTCTTTAATAATGCCTAAGCTATGGGCAAAAGCAGTGATGCACCGGCCTCCGTTTCCGCAAAGGGTGCTGGGGTTGCCATCGCTGTTGTAATACACCATTTTAAAGTCGCCGTGCATACTGTTTTCAAGTAAGATAAAACCGTCTGCCCCAATACCAAAATTACGATGACACATTTGCTTTATCTGCGAGCTGCTTACATCTACTTTCTGATTTCTGTTATCCACCAAAATAAAATCATTGCCACAACCTTGATATTTATAAAAATGTATTTTCATTGCACAAAGGTACGCTATATTTTAAAGGGCAGCTCATTTGCTCTTTTTATCTGAAACAAGATAGCATTCCGCTTCTTCATAAAATTAAACTACTTTTGCAGGCAATTGTTTTCTTCTGAAAGAACCTTGTTTTACCAAAAGGAAAATACGAATAATGAAGGGAGTTGATGTTGCACGACTATAAAAAAATAATATGAAAAGAATTTTAGTAATCGGGGCTGGGCGCTCTACCGTTTCGCTTATCGAATACCTGCTACAACAAGCCGCTAAAAACAACTGGCATCTTACCGTTGCCGATATGGATTTGCGCTTAGCCGAAAGCAAGACAAAAGGCCATGCGCAAGCACAAGCCATTTCTTTGGATATAACGAACCCTGAGCAGCGAAAAAAAGAAATTAATAAAGCTGATTTCGTCGTTTCTATGCTGCCCGCCTTTATGCACACCGAGATAGTAAAAGATTGCGTAGCTGCTGGTAAACACGTGGCTACTGCCAGCTATGTATCACCCGAAATGCTCAGTCTAGATGATGAAGCAAAGAAAAAAAACATCTTATTGCTAAACGAATGCGGCTTGGATCCGGGTATAGACCACGCATCGGCTATGAAAATAATTGATGAAATACAAAAACAAGGTGGAGAAATAACTTCTTTCAAATCTTACTGCGGCGGACTGGTAGCCCCCGAAAGCAACGACAACCCCTGGGGGTATAAGTTTAGTTGGAACCCCAGAAATGTAGTAGTGGCAGGGCAAGCTACGGCTCAATATCTGGATAAAGGGCAAACAAAATACATTCCTTACAACCGCATTTTCACCCAAATTGATGTGATTGATGTAGAAGGCATCAAATACGATGCCTATGCCAACCGCGACTCATTAAACTATATAGACGCCTACAAATTACAAGGCGCACAAACCGTTTTACGCGGCACACTAAGGCAAGTAGGCTACTGTCGTGCTTGGAACATCTTAGTAAAATTAGGGCTTACCGATGATAGTTTTGTTATTAAAAACACACAAAACAAAACCTATACCCAATTGCTGCAATCTTTTTTACCGGATAAACACCATTCGGTAAAACAAAACTTGCTTGCCTTTATAGGAAGCGAAGCCGATGCAAGCTCCATTGAAAAAATAGATTGGTTAGGCTTTTTTAATGATGAAAAAATAGAAATGGAACAAGGCACACCGGCTCAACTGCTCCAACATCTTTTAGAAAAAAAATGGAAGTTGCAAGAGCACGACAAAGACTTGGTAGTGATGCAACACCTGTTTGAAATAAACAACAGCAAAAACCCCAGCTTACCCAAAAAAATAACCTCATCATTAGTAGTAACCGGAAGCGACCAACACCACACCGCTATGGCAAAAACAGTAGGCTTACCTTTAGCTATTACCATTAAGAATTTTTTAACCGGAAAAATTGATTTAAACGGAGTACAAATTCCTACTTGTAAAAAAATATACGAACCTTTATTGCAAGAATTAGAAACACATCAAATTATTTTCAAAGAACATTTTTTTTCTTAACACACCTTGACTTTTAAACAACACGCAAAAGCAACCGCACTTCTATCCTTACCCATTATCATCAGCCAAGTAGGTCATATTGTTACCACTATGGCTGATAATATTTTTTTGGGATTCATAGGTATTGAACAGCAAGCGGCCGGTATTTTATCCGGAAATGTATTTACCTTACTATTAGTATTTGCTATTGGTATGTCGCAAGGTTTAACCCCCTTAATAGCCGAAGCACACGTTACCAACAAACTAAAAGAAAAAGCTTCGCTGCTAAAAAACTCCTTATTTCTTAACTTCCTAACAAGCCTCCTTTTAGTTGGCGCAGCCGAAATTTTTATTGCCAACATACACCTGCTTCATCAGCCGGAAGACGTAGTGCAGCTATCCAAACCTTTTATTCGAGTAATTGCTTTTTCGTTAATACCGGTTACTATTTTTTTTACTTTCAAACAATATGCCGAAGGACTTAGCAACACCAAAGCGTCTATGTACATCAGCATTAGCGGCAACATACTTAACATTGTACTCAACTACGGCCTTATATACGGCAAAGGAGGCTTGCCTGCTCTAGGATATATGGGGGCTGCCTGGGCTACCTTTTGGGCGCGTATGTTTATGGCCTTATCTTTTGTATTGTATGTGGTAATGCAAAAAAACATGAAAGAAGTGCTGCGTCCTTTTTTCCAAGAAAAAATAAACCAACTCATTTTTAAAAATCTTTTTTCAATAGGAATAGGCCCTGCTATGCAATACTTTTTTGAAACTGCCGCTTTTGCCTCGGCGGGTATCATGGCCGGGTGGATAGGGAAGATAACCCTAGACGCGCACGGAATTGCTCTTAGCTTAGCTGCTTTTACCTATATGTTTACAGGGGGCATCAGCAGTGCCGCTTCTATACGAGTGGCTAATTTTAAAGGGCTGAACGACTGGGATAACATTAAAAAAGCAGGCAACGTAGGTTTTTCTTTATCGGTATTTGTTATGCTGCTTTTTGCTCTGTTACTTATAGGTACCCGCGATGTTATTCCCTCCTTTTTTAATTCGCACAGCGAAGTAGTTGATACTTCTGCCTCACTGCTTTTAGTGGCTGCCTTATTTCAGCTTTTTGACGGAGTACAGATTACAGGATTGGGCGTACTGCGTGGCTTGAGCGATGTAAAAATACCCACTCTTATTGCTCTTACAGCCTACTGGGGCATTGCGCTTCCTACGGCCTATTATCTAGGCTTTACTAAGCAAAACGGCATTCACGGTATTTGGTACGGACTTACCGCCGGGCTTGTTTTTGCAGCCGCTACCTTGTACACGCGGTTTCAGTACCTCATTAAAAAAAATATAATCAAAAAATATTCATAAAAGAACAAACGTAACAAGCTCATTAACAATCTCTTATTAAATAATAATAGAAACTCGTCGAAAACAACATGGTATGTGTTTCAATAATTTTACCTTTGCCCAGTTATGGAAATTAACGTATTAAAATCAAAACTACACTTAGTAACGGTTACGCAAGCCGAGTTAGACTACATTGGCAGCATTACTATAGACGAAAATCTTATGGATGCCGCTAACCTTATTGAAAACGAGCAGGTACACGTACTCAACAAAAACAATGGGGAGCGCTTAATTACCTATGTTATAAAAGGGGCAAGAGGTTCGGGTGTTATTTGCATGAATGGGCCGGCAGCCTTACGCATAAAAAAAGGCGATGTAGTCATTGTTGTTTCGTATGCTGCTATGAGTTTTGAAAAAGCTAAAACATTTAAGCCTTGGGTTGTTTTTCCGGATACCGCTACCAATACTTTAAAAAAATAAAAAGCATCTTGCTTGAACGCCAAAGTAAAATCCATATTGCAGTTCATTTTATTTGTAGCAATAGGCGCAGGTTTGGTGTGGCTTTCTATACACAACATACCCGAAAGCGATATTGAAGCTACTAAGCAATCATTTAAAAACGCCGACTATACTTTTGTTAGCCTTTCGGTAGCTATAAGCATGTTGGCGCACGTACTGCGTGCTTGGCGTTGGAATTTGCTTATGGAACCCTTAGGGCACCGTATCTCTTTTAAAAATTCTTTTGCAGCCGTAATGGTGGGCTATGTAGTAAACTACGCGGTGCCACGTGCCGGCGAGTTAAGCCGCTGCGGCATTGCTGCCAAGTACGAAAAAATACCTTTTGCTGCTGCCTTAGGCACCGTGATAACCGAGCGCATTGTAGATGTGCTTTTGCTGCTCTTTCTTTTTTGTATCACCTTAGCGGTTCAATTCAAAGAGTTAATAGGGCTCACCAACTTATATGTATTACACCCTTTAACATCAAAGCTATCAGGCCTTTGTGAAAACAAGCTATATATCATTGCTTTTGTAACAGCCATTTTTATTTTAATAGGTATTTTATGGATATTAAAAAACAAAATAAAAGCGTTGCTATCTGGAAAAATAGGAGGCTTACTAAAAAATTTTTCTGAAGGCTTGCAGTCTGTAAAAAAGCTAAAAAAACCCTACTTGTTTATTTTTCAAAGTTTGCTTATTTGGTTTTTTTATTTTTTAAGTTTGTACCTATGCTTTTATTGTTTTTCAGCAACAGCTACGCTGGGAGTAAAAACAGCCTTATCGGTTTTGCTGTTTGGAACGCTGGGCGTTATGATTAGTCCCGGAGGAGTAGGTGCCTACCAGCTTATCTGCACCCAGGTTTTAGTTTTTTACGGCGTAATAAACTCGGTTGCTATTGCCTTTCCTTGGATTACCTGGGGCTCTCAGCTTATCGCTATCCTTATTATCGGTGGATTGTGCTTCCTACTTTTACCTATTTTAAATAAAAACAACAATGATAAGCTATCAGGAAATTATAACACGTAAAATTTTTTCTACTGAAAAAATAAAGCTACAAGCATACGCCTGGCAAGTGTTCGGGAAAAAAATTGTATTTACCAACGGTTGTTTCGACATTTTGCATCAAGGACATGTAGATTATTTATGTAAAGCCCGCGATATGGGCGATTTATTAATTGTAGGCCTTAATACCGACGCCTCTGTAAAAAAACAAAACAAAGCGCCCAACCGCCCTATAAACGAAGAAAATACACGAGCCTTTATTATAGCCAGCTTAGGGTTTGTAGATGCGGTAGTGCTATTTGATGAAGACACGCCTTATCAACTCATAAAAACGATAGAGCCCGATGTGTTAGTAAAAGGGGCTGACTATAAAGCAGAAGAAATTGTAGGATATGATATTGTAAAAGCACGCGGAGGCACCGTAGCTACCATAGCCCTTACTGAAGGCTTTTCTACCACCTTACTTATTGAAAAAGCAAAAAAGTAACCGATAGAAAATGGATACCGTGCAGCATACCATTTTTCATCAAAAAGATATTATAGCACAGCCTTTGTTACAAGGTTATTACGAAAAATGCGCTTTTCATTCTTGCGATTTTTCTTCTTATAATTTTTCAGGATTTACCTTTGTTGATTGTACCTTTACGGATTGTAATCTCAGCTTGGTCGCGCTAAGCAAAACATCTTTTCAAAACGTTGTTTTTAAAAACTGTAAAATGCTGGGACTGCGTTTTGACTCTTGCAACACGTTTGCACTTTCTTTTTCGTTCGAAGGCTGTACGCTTACTCATTCTTCTTTTTACAAAACAAAAATAAAAAAAACCATTTTTAAAAATACGCAACTGCAAGAAGTTGATTTTACCGAATGTGATGCCTCTGATTCTGTTTTTGATAATTGCGACTTATCACTGGCTGTTTTTGATTTTTCTACTATGGAAAAGGTTGATTTTAGTGGCGCGTGGGGCTACTCCATCAATCCCGAAAAAAACAAAATAAAAAAAGCCGTATTTTCTCAAGCAGGCTTAGCAGGACTTTTACACCAACACGACATTAAGATAATTCCTTAACCTCTTTTTTGTAATACATTGTATCCTAAATGGGCTGCTCGTTTCTATTGCTTAATGCATTAAAAAAAGGCGGCCTTAAAAGGTCGCCTTTTTGCTTTTTTATTTGGCAGTTACTCTTCTCTATTCCTTCATAAACCGCAGGTAGGCGCTTCCTACCACTATCATATATATACCCGGCGTGTAGCGACTAATATCTATCCATGTTTTTGTGTCTCTTACATTCATAACCTCTACTGCCTGTCCTATAGAGTTGTATATAGCAACACTGCCTATTTCTTTCGTGCTTTGCAACATTATTTGGTTCGTAGCCGGATTAGGATATACCGATATATCATTTTTGTTTTGAGCAAACTGCTCTATTCCGGTGCAATTATAAACAGTTATGTGCGCAGTATCCTTGTTCATGCAACCATTGGTATCCATGCCTACTACACTATATGTAATATTAACCGTAGGCGATACAGATACGCTTGCCGATGCCGTTGGCGACATAGAAAAGCTGGAAGGAGCCGTCCACGTATAGGTGGCTGCGCCACTAGCCGTTAATACCTCTGTGCTTCCCGCGCATAAGGTAGGAGTAGCACTTACAGAAAGAGTTGGCAGAGGATGTATGCCTACACTCACAGTAGCTGTGTTCATACAGCCGTTAAGGTCGGTACCCGTTACGCTGTACGTAGTTACCACGGTAGGCGTTATACTTACGCTGGCTCCCACTTGCCCGGTACTCCATGTATAGGTGTGTGCTCCGCTTGCGTTTAGCATATCCATACTGTTGTAGCAAGCAATAGGCAGCGAGGCATTAGCCGATATAGTAGGAAGTGGGCTGTTACTTACCGTAACCGTTTTGAGTATTTGGTTAGAAAGACAGCCTAAGCTATTTGTCCCCACCACCATATACAAAGTAGTAACAGTAGGGCTTACTACAATAGAAGGAGTTGTGGCAGTGGTGTTCCATATATAATGCGTTACATTTCCGCTGGCAGTAAGGGTAGTAGTATTTCCCATACACAATATGGTATCAGCGCTTACGCTAATAACGGGGCTCACAAACACAGGTGCATTGCTTCCGGTAGTTACAGCGCCGGGCGCCACCCAGTTAGAAACACTGCCTGCTAAAGAAAAACTCGTTAAAGTAAGGTTATGTCCATTCCCTGAAGAATCGATCGCTGTAGTAACACTTGGATTGCGCGCATCAGCAAAGCCCTCGTTTAACTTATAGTAGGCTAATAAATTATTGCGAGGCATAGGCAGTTCGCCCACCATGTTGTTTTGTATTTCGCCTTGGCACAAAGCCCTTCCCCAAAAACGTACCTCGTCTATACTTCCGTTAAAATTTTCGGAGCCCATTTGATTAGCCCCTATAACAAAAGAACCTGCAGGCACATTGGGTACAACGGTGTTACTAGTAAGCGTATAAGGCATACCGGCTACATACAAAGTCCAAGTGCCTCCATTACAAACGGCCGTTACGTTTTGCCAAGTTCCGGCAGTAAGGGTAGCATTAGATTGCATAATGGCATTACCACCCAAAACAACTGCCAACTGATTAGAAGATGCGTTATTCACAAAAATAGCATACCCCGAGCTTCCGGTATTTCCATTTACTACAATCATTTGATTCATTCCTGTAGATCCTGCCCAATTTACAAAAGCGCCAAAGCTAAGGTTGTTGGTTAAATTACTAAAAGAAGCTACAGAGGCCGAGTTATTGGTCGTTCCATTAAAATTCAAAGCGGCTCCCGGTATCACACATTGTATAATGGTAGAAACGCTGTTATCTCCAAAATTAGCCGTAGCTATATCGGGCTTCCCATCGCTATTAAAATCAGCCGATAGTACGGAGGTAGGGCTAATTTCTACATTGTAATTGATGGCTGCTCCAAAAGTACCGCTTCCTATATTTAACAGAAGAGACACATTGTCGCCTCCGTTGTTGGCTATAGCTAAATCGGGTTTGCCATCTAAATTAAAATCGGCCGAGGTTGCCGCTGATGGGTTGTTTCCTGCTGCATAGTTTAGGGCCGAGCCAAAAGCCCCGGCACCTGCATTGAGCAATACCGAAACGCTATCGTTGCCAAAATTAGCAGTAGCCAAATCAGGCTTGCCGTCGCCATTGTAATCAGCGGTGGTTACCGACTCGGGATTTCCGCCTGTACCAAAGTTAGCAGCCGCGCCAAAAGTGCCGCCGCTACCACTGTTTAGCAATACCGATACGTTAGCACTTCCGTAATTAGCTATTGCCAAATCAAGATGCCCGTCGTTATTAAAATCAGCGGATGTCAAAGAGTACGGGTTGGTGCCTACCCCATAATTAGCAGGCGAACCAAAAGTGCCGGTACCGCTATTTAAAAACACGGAAACAGTAGCCGAGCTATAATTAGCGGTTGCCAAATCAGCTTTACCATCTCCATTAAAATCGGCGGCAACAATACCATAAGCGCCCGAACCGATGCTGTAATTAGTAGCAGTGCCTAAGGCGCCCCCACCAATACCTAACAGCACAGAAACATTATTGTCTATATAATTAACTACGGCCACATCGGGCATACCATCGCTATTAAAATCGGCAGAGCAAAGCGCCATAGGGCGGTTTCCTACGCTATAACTGGTGGGAGTTCCTAAGGCTCCGCTGCTGTTGCCTAGCAAAACAGATACGCTATTGGCACTAAAATTAGCTGCGGCTACATCAGGATTTCCATCTCCGTTAAAATCGGCAGAAACACTGGATATGGCTCCACTGGCTACGGTGTAATTAGTGGTAGGGCTAAAGCATATTTGTGCTTTTTCTTGCAGGCTTGATATTAAAAAAGCGGCTGCGATACATACTGTTTTTTTCATACTTACTTTTTTATGTTAAACAAAATTAAATGGCTTCCTCATCTGTGATGATGCAAAAATGTTAAAGTTTAATTCTTTACTGTTAAATAATGTTATAGAAAAAACACGTTGATTTTACTGCTTTTCTTAAAGCAGTTGCCGCTAAAGCATAGCAGCGCGTTTTATTAGGTAAGAAGAAAGTACTTTATCAAAGCCCTCAGCTATATCGGCAGCAATGAAATCTATTTTATATTGCCCGCATTTATTTTTTAATTGCTGCAGATAAGCTGTCATGTGTTGTACATAATGCTCTTTTGCCTGCTGTGGGTTTAATTTTATTTCTTCCCCGTTTTCCATATCTATGAAGTGATGCGGGCGGTTTTCAAAATCAAAATCCAATTCACTTTTTTTATCGTGCACATGAAACAAAAGCACTTCGTGTTTTTTGTGTTTTAAGTGCTGCAAAGCCGAGAATAGTTTCTCTTCTTTTTCACCGTCTTCAAACATATCGCTAAAAATAATGATGAGCGAGCGTTTGTGGGTAATATCCGCTATTTGATCGAGCAGGCTGCCGGCAAGGGTAGTTGTTTTTTGCTGCGGATTATATTGTTGTTGTAGTTTTTCTAACTCGTGAAACAGCATTTTTTTTTGTGCGGGGGTAGCACGCGCCGGCGCATGAAACTGTAGTGTATTTGCAAAAACACTTAAGCCTACCGCATCGCGTTGTCTAAGCAACAGCTCGGCAAGGGCAGCCACGCTTTGTATAGAAAAGTTCAGTTTATGGTGTTGCTCTTCGGGCTTTTTTCCTGCTTCTACGGGATAGTACATAGAAGAAGATGCGTCTAGCACCAACTGGCAGCGCAAATTAGTTTCTTCTTCATAACGCTTTACAAAAAGCTTATCGCTGCGTCCATACAGTTTCCAATCGATGTGCTTCGTACTCTCTCCGGGGTTGTATAGCCGATGTTCGGCAAACTCTACCGAAAAACCATGAAAAGGGCTTTTATGCAGCCCGGTTATAAAGCCCTCTACTACCTGCCTGGCAAGCAACTCAAGCGCCGAATACTTTTGAATATATTGTGGATGGAGCAGCATTAAAAAAACTAAAACATCAAAAAAAACATTTAGCTATGCTACAAAAATAGTGTATTTTTTTGCTATCCGCGGTATTTTAGAGTTCCTACCTTGGTGGGATAGTGTCGCGGCTTTTTTTAGTTATGTCAAAAAATTAGACCAACTCCCTATCTTTTAAGACTAAAAACAAACGGAGCTACCAGTATTTCCCTATTTTTGACGAATTAGAAAAAAAATATGAGTTTACCATCTAAAAACAAGCACGTAGCTTTAGCCTTACAAGGGGGCGGTGCACACGGCGCTTTTACCTGGGGCGTTTTAGACCGCCTTTTGGAAGAAGAACACATTATAGCCGACGCTATGTGCGGCACCAGTGCCGGAGCCGTTAATGCGGTAGTGTGTGCCTATGGCCTGCATAAAGGAGGGCCGGCTAAAGCCAAAGAGCTTTTAGAAAAACTATGGCGTATGATATCAAATTCCGGTGGTTTTAAGCCTTCTGTGTTTGATACCTACTGGGGTAACGGCGACATTTACAACTCGCCCAGCTATGCCTGGTTTAATGTAATGACTCAGTTTATGTCGCCCTACAATTTTAACCCACTAAACTACAACCCCCTCAGCGATATTCTTACCAGTTTAGTTGATTTTGAAGACTTGCAACATTATCGCGGCAAAAAAATTTTTATTTGTGCTACCAACGTAAAAACCAATAGGGCCAAAATTTTTAGCAACAAAGAACTTACCGTACAAAGTGTGTTAGCCTCTGCCTGCCTACCTTTATTGTTTCAAGCAGTTGAAATAGACGGAGAGTATTATTGGGATGGGGGCTATATGGGTAACCCGCCTATTTTTCCGCTCATAACCGGCACCGACGTGCACGATGTGGTGCTCATCAAAATAAATTCTATCAATATAAAGTCCGTTCCTACTTCGGCTCGGGATATTGCAGACCGGGTAAACGAAATTAGTTTTAACAGTTCGCTCATCAACGAGATGAAACTGATTCACTACCGTAATGAATTGCTTCGCAACGGCATTTTAAAAACCGACGAAAAAATAAACAGAGAAATTTTTATTCACACCATTTCAGGGTACGATACGCTGGGGCAGATGCATTATTCCAGCAAGATGAATACCTCCTGGGAGTTTCTATCAAAACTAAAACAAAAAGGGCGCGAAACGGCCGACAAATGGCTAAACAACGAGTTTGAATTAGTAGGTTCTAAATCTACTTTTGATGTAGAAGAGCATTTCTTTGAAAAGTTTTAACTTCGCGGTTTAATTTACAACTATGCTAAAGCACCTTGGGTGTTCTATTTTCTTATTATGCAGTTTTTTTGCCGCAGCACAAAAGCTTAAACTCAGCTCATCTCCGGTTGATAGCACTTTTTACACCTACGCTACGCGTACCCAGCAATTATTAGGCCTTAGCAGCAATTCTAAAGCTACCGATACCACCCTTGATAATATAAATAATTACTATCAAACAGGGGTATTGGGCAATATGGGGCTTCCCTCCTACTCGCTTTTGGCGCAGGCGCCCCAGCACGGTACCGCCAGTTTTTTTAGTTGGAATAAATTAAACAACAGAAATGATTTAATAACCGAAGACGACCCTCTTTACTTTAATACTGCCCGCGTATATACCAAGGTAACCGCCCTTATGGGACAAAAACAAGAACAGTTTTTGAAATTAGTGCATGTGCAAAAAATAAAAAAAGTAAACGTCTCGCTGCTTTTTAATCGTTATTCATGCACCGGGTTTTACCTGCAACAACAAAGTTTGGTTACTAACCTGCTGTTATCATCTAACTACAAAACCACTAACGGCCGCTGGGGCTACCATTTTTATTTTTTATACAACAAATTAAAATACCAAACCAACGATGGTGTACATGCTGCCGACAGCCTTTCTTACTATGCGTTGCAAAATAAAAACATGTATCCCTTTGTCCCTTTCTTTGCATCAAGCAACCCCACCCAAGGGGCGCGGCAAAACCTACGCACCGCCAGCATCTCGTTTAATACCTTTTATCGTTTAAACAAAAACGATTCCGGTGCCACCAATCACTATTTAGTGTACGAAGGAAACTATCAAACCAACTATTTGCTTTATATAGACGAAACACAAGATAGCTTAATGCCCGGAAATGGACACTACCAACCTCAAAGCGACAGAAGCAGCCACGACTCTACCGGATGCCGCCTGCTTACCAACAGTATGCTTTACAAATTAAGCTTAGCCCAAGGCAAATTGGTACTGTATGGAGGCTATAAATTGGAAGCTATAAAATACCACCAACATTATATTGATACTATAGGAAAAAACCAAGTGCTAAAAGGCGGCTTGGCACTTAATACAGAGAAGCATTTGCTATACGCTTCTGCCGATTATAATTTTTGGGGATTAAACAAAAGCAATTACGTTATAGATGCTCGCTACAGCTATTTTTTAAATAAAAATTTTACCATTGAGGCAACAGGAAACATACAAAGCAGGACGCCTAACTTTAATTTATTGGCTTATGAGGGCAATCGTTTTTGGTGGAAAAACAATTTTAGTCCTGCGCAAGTACAAGATGTCGGCCTTACCCTATCCAGCAATAAGTATAAATTTTATGTAGGCGTATTTAGTATGATGCAACAACATCAAATTTATTTAGATACGAATGCTTTACCTACGCAATATGCCGGGAACACCAATATTACTCGCTTTTTTGTAAATAAAAATATAAGTCTGTTCCGCAACCATTTGCATTTTAATAATACGGCGAACTACCAACTTATATCCAACGAAAAAATCATACGCTTGCCCCACTTATATACCCTACACCAATTATATTACGAGGGAAAACTGTTTAAGAAAAATTTATGGCTGCAAATAGGAGCGCAAGCCCGATATATTTCAAGTTTTATGGCTAGTGCGTATGCACCCGCTACCAACCAGTTCTATCTGCAAAATAATACCTATTGTGGCAATTATTTGTTTGTAGATGTATTTGTAAATTTTGCTATTGGACCGGTAAAGTTTTTTGTTTTGGCGCAACACATCAATCAAGGGTTTATGGCAACTAACTATATATTAGCGCCCAACTATCCCATGCCTGATAGGGCTTTTAAAGTAGGTTTGATATGGAACCTATTTAATTAAAAAACACATTCTGGGTTGAGCCTTTTGCTAAAAAAAGTTCATTCTAAACAAAACAGTTTCGTTAAATCACGATTCCTTTGCAACAGGTTTACTCAGCTTTTCTAAGAAAGAGCGTACCAGTGCTTGCTTCTTTTTCCAATCATCAATTTTAGCTTTTTCGGCAGCAATTTTATTTTCCAACTCAATCATCATCGGGTTTTTTGTTTTAGCGTGTTTAAAAAAGCCCATGTTGTTTTCATACACATTTGCCTGTTGCTGAATTTCATTTATTTGTTTTTTAATAAAATCGTTTTCCTTCATTAGCAGGTCTTTGGGGTTGTCAGAGTTTTCAAAACGTTCTAATTTCAATTTGTATTTAATCAATTGTTTTTCGTTTTCGTTGCCCGATAAGGCTCCGTACAGCTCTTCTATTTTATTAAAAAAAGCATCGTTTAAGCGTTTGCGTTCTGCTTGCGGCACCAAACCTGTTTCGTACCATTGCTTAGTCATTTTTTTTAGTTCGTTGCTGTCTGCCTCAGCATTACCTGTAAGACTAAAAGCCAATAGATTTTGAATAAGAATTTCTTTTTGTTGCACATTACCTTCCAGTTCAGCATTTTGAGCCGCAAACTGCATGCGCTTTGCTTCAAAAAAGTGGTTGCACAACTCACGAAAACGTTCATACATTTTATGTTCGTCTTTTGGGTGCGCATTAGGCAGTTGTTTCCATCGTTGCTGTAACTGAATAATTTTTTCAGATGTTTTTTGCCAGTCGGTACTATCTTTTAAAACACTCGCTTCGTCAATTAGTTTTTGTTTCTTTTCTTTTGCTTGATTATATCGTTCTTTCGCTTGTTCATAGAAATCTTTTTTTTGCTCAAAAAAGGCATCGCACACCCCTCTAAATTGTTTCCATACTTCGTCGCCCAATTCTTTTTCGGTGTGCCCTGCTTCTTTGTACTCTTCTTGTACTTCTAATAGGGCTTTTGTTTGTTGCTCCCATTCTTTTTCGTTGCGTGAGGTGGAAGCGGTTATTTGCTTTGCTTTTTCAACTAGTTGTTTTTTTACATCTAAATTTTTTACAAGATGTTCTTTTTGATTAGCATAATGATCTTGTATTTTTTGAGTTATCTGCTCAGTTGCTTTTTTATACAAGTCACGCATTTCTGCCCATTTTTCTTGGGGTACAGCACCTGTTTTTTCCCAATCGCGACGATATTGTTTTATGTTTCTTTCTACTTCTTTGATATTTTCGGAGCTACGTAATTTTTCTATTTTTTCTAAAAGAAGTTCTTTTACTTCCAAGTTTTTCTTAAAATCAACCTCTTGCGATTCTTTATACAAACTCACACCGTGATAAAAAATATCTACAGCTCGGTTATACTCGGTAGTAAGGTCTTGTCTTTTTGCTAAGGGTACATTACCTGTTTCTTTGTATTTGGCTTGTAATTCGTGAAACTTTTTTATAGCACCGCTTATGTTGGCTTCTAGTTTCGCTAAATCGTTTATATCACGAATAATGTCGATTTTTACTTGCCAATTCTTTTCTTGTTCTTGTTTTATTTTATCGTCGTGTTGTTTTTTTTGTTGACGAAATTTTTCGAATAAAGATATAATGGTTTCATCTTCTTTTGATTTTGTATAGATGAAATCTCTAGCTCTTCCCCCCTCGTCCACAAAGGTTTGTTTGGCTGTTTCCATTTCTTTTTCAAAAGCGTTTTCGTACTCGCGTTGAATGTTTTTTATTTGTGGTACAGCAGCACTTATGTCGTCTTGTTGCAAAAGAGCTTGCAGTTTGGTAATGATTTCGGTTTTCATCTTCAATACAATTTCGTTGCTAAAGATACTAAAAATAAAAATACATGGGGCGGTTTGGTAGGGAAAAATACGCGATGCTAAGATGCGTTTTACATACCCGGCATTTTTGGCATTGATTTCATCAGTTTTGCCATTCCGTTTTTATCTTGCATCAAGCGCATTATTTTTCGGGTTTCTTCAAATTGCTTTAACAGCTTGTTTAATTCCTGGATAGAGCGCCCACTACCTTTGGCAATACGGGCTCTTCTACTTCCGTTTAACAATTCGGGCTTTTCGCGCTCGGTAGGTGTCATTGATTGTATGATGGCTTCAATGTGTTTAAAAGAATCGTCGCTTATATCCACCTCTTTTATAGCCTTGCCTACGCCGGGTATCATGCCCATAAGGTCTTTCATATTACCCATTTTTTTTATTTGATTTATCTGGCTTAAAAAGTCATTAAAATCAAATTTGTTTTGAGCAATTTTTTTAGAAAGTTTTCGAGCTTCTTCTTCGTTGTATTGTTCTTGGGCGCGTTCTACCAGCGTTACCACATCACCCATACCCAAAATGCGGTCGGCCATACGGTTGGGGTGAAACACATCAATAGCTTCCATTTTTTCGCCGGTACCTATAAATTTAATCGGTTTGTTTACTACCGTTTTTATGGATAGAGCAGCTCCTCCACGCGTATCGCCATCTAACTTGGTCAGTACTACGCCATCAAAATTCAATCGGTCGTTAAAGGCCTTAGCTGTATTTACAGCGTCTTGCCCCGTCATGCTATCTACTACAAATAGAATTTCGTTGGGTTTAATTTCTTTTTTTAAGGCGGCTATTTCGTTCATCATCGTTTCATCAACGGCCAGTCGTCCAGCTGTATCTATGATTACCACGGTGTTTCCGTTTTCTTTGGCTAGCTGAATGCCTTTTTTTGCAATGGCAATAGGGTCTTTACTTTCTTTATCTGAAAACACTTCTACTCCAATTTGCTCGCCTAATACATGTAGCTGGTCGATAGCAGCGGGGCGGTACACATCGGCCGCAATAAGTAACGGTTTTTTGCCACGTTTGGTTTTAAGATGGTGGGCTAATTTTCCGGAAAAGGTAGTTTTTCCTGAGCCTTGCAAGCCGCTCATCAACACAATAGTTGGGTTGCTTTCTATTTTTATATCGGCCGATTCGCCTCCCATAAGCTGGGTAAGCTCGTCGTGCGTTATTTTTATAAGTAACTGACTGGGAGAAATAGCCGTAAGCACGTGTTGGCCTAATGCTTTTTCTTTTATGGTGTCGGTAAATTGTTTGGCTACCTTGTAGTTTACGTCGGCATCTAATAGTGCTTTTCTAACCTCTTTTAATGTTTCTGCAACATTTATTTCGGTAATTTTTCCTTGCCCTTTTAAAACTTTAAAAGCACGTTCTAGTTTATCGCTTAAATTATCAAACATAGTAGCTATTTTTATGCAAAAGTAATCAATAAACGCTACTTCATTACAAACATTTTTTGTAATTCTTTGTTGTTCGAATTTCTAATTCATTTTTATTGTTCTTTTGCGCATAAGTGCAGGAGTATTTGCCCGAACTGAAACACATCTTCAAACGAATTATAAAGGGGTACCGGGGCTAAACGTATCACATCGGGTTCGCGCCAATCGGCAATAACGCCATGGCTTGTAAGTTTATTAAAAAGGTCTTTGCCACGCCCATGGGCAATAACTGAAAGCTGGCAACTTCTTGCGGGAGCTGGCGGCGTTATGATTTCAAAATGCTGATTAGCGGTTTGGGTAAGGCTATCGATTTCTTTTACAATAAACTCTAAGTAAGACGTTAGTTGCTGGCTTTTTTTTGTAAGCGCATCTATGCCCGCTTCATCAAAAATATCAAGTGAGGCTTTGTATGCCGCCATAGATAATACGGGGGCGTTGCTTAGTTGCCATCGTTCGGCAGTAGGTATAGGCATAAATTCCGGCTGCATTTTAAAACGGGTTTCTTTATCGTGCCCCCACCAACCGGCAAGTAAAGGTAATTCCAAATTGTGCAAGTGTTTTTGATGCACAAAGGCTCCGGCCACGCTACCCGGCCCTGCATTAAGATACTTATAACTGCACCAACAAGCAAAATCAACTTGCCAATCGTGCAGGTGCAAAGCTATGTTTCCGGCGGCATGTGCCAAATCAAAACCGCAGTATGCGCCTGCATCATGAGCTGCTTTTGTAATGGTTTTCATGTCCAACACGGCGCCGCTGTAATAGTTGATGCCGCCAAAAAGTACTAAGGCTAGTTCGTTTTTGTGTTGGTTAATAGTTTCTAAAATATCTTCGGTGCGTATGCTTTTTTCTCCGGGGCGCGGTGCTATTTCTATCAGCGATTCTTTATAATTGAATCCGTGAAGTTTTATTTGTGATTGCAGTGCGTACAAATCAGACGGAAAGGCTTTGGCCTCGCAAATAATTTTGTGGCGCTGTGAAGTAGGCCGGTAAAAAGAAATCATAAGCAAGTGTAGGTTTACCGTAAGTTGATTCATCATCACTACTTCTTGCGGCAAGGCTCCCACTATTTTTGCCGTTTTATCGGTAAGAATTTCGTGGTATGAAAACCAAGGGTTGCGTGCATGAAAATGCCCTTCTACCCCATAGGTAGCCCAATCTTCCAGCTCATTTAAAATATAATCTTGTGTTTTTTTGGGTTGTAGGCCTAATGAGTTTCCGGTAAAATACAAAACGGGTTTTCCATTGATGCGCGGAAAATAAAATTGCTCGCGAAATCTTTTTAATTCATCGGCCGCATCTTGTTTTTGTGCGTATTCTAAAGAATTGTGCATGGCGTTAAAAAAGTAAGTTTAAAAAAGAGAGGCAGCTATTTTGTTTCTGTGCGAGGGTTTGTTTCCGGGTTTTCCGGCTTCATTTGCGGAAAAAACAACACTTCTTGTATAGAGGTATTGTTGGTTAGTAGCATGGTAAGCCTATCAATACCGATGCCGATACCTGCCGTGGGCGGCATGGCGTATTCCAGCGCTCTAAGAAAATCTTGGTCTATGTACATGGCTTCGTCATCGCCACGCTCTTGTAATTTTGCTTGCTCTTCAAAGCGCTCGCGCTGCTCTATGGGGTCGTTAAGCTCGGTATAAGCGTTCGCAATTTCTTTTCCGTTTATCATGAGTTCAAAACGCTCTACTAAGCCACTGGTGGCTCTATGTTTTTTAGTAAGCGGACTCATCTCTACCGGATAATCGGTAATAAAAGTAGGTTGAATGTAGTGTCCCTCGCATTTAGTTCCAAAAATCTCGTCAATCAATTTTCCTTTACCCATGCTTGGGGTTGTTTCTATATGAAGTTGTTTGCAGGCCGCACGCAACTCGTCTTCATTCATATTGCTGATGTCTATGCCGGTATGCTCTT
Source organism: Bacteroidota bacterium (assembly GCA_018267475.1). Lineage (GTDB taxonomy): Bacteria > Bacteroidota > Bacteroidia > B-17B0 > Aurantibacillaceae > PALSA-968. The sequence continues at coordinate 22,452 of JAFDYI010000028.1, forward strand.
TTATAGCTTCATACATGGTCATTCGCTTAAAGGGGGCTTTGAAATCAATTTGTTTTTCGCCTACGGTAATAAGGGTTGTGCCGTACAAATCCATGGTTACTTTTTCCAATAGGTTTTCGGTAAAAGTCATCATCCAATTATAGTCTTTGTAAGCCACATAAAACTCCAACACGGTAAACTCCGGGTTGTGTGTTCTATCCATACCTTCGTTTCTAAAGTCTTTTGCAAATTCAAACACACCGTCAAATCCGCCTACAATCAAACGTTTTAGGTACAATTCATTAGCAATGCGCAGATACAAAGGGATGTCCAGCGCGTTGTGATGCGTAATAAAAGGGCGGGCTGTAGCGCCGCCGGGTATGCTTTGTAAAATGGGAGTTTCTACTTCCAACAAGCCCTGATTGGTTAGCGTAGTCCGAATCGAGTTAATAATTTGACTGCGTTTTACAAAAGTATCTTTTACGTTGGCGTTTATGATTAAATCAACATAACGTTGGCGGTAACGAAACTCGGCATCGCTTACTACATCGTGCGCTACGCCGCTTTCATCTGTTTTTACGATAGGTAGGGGCCGTAGGGCTTTTGATAATAATTTGATACCTGTAACATGTATGGATATTTCGCCTACTTTGGTGGTAAATACATAGCCGGTAAGCCCAATAATGTCGCCTATGTCTAATAGTTTTTTCCAAACGGTATCGTATAATGTTTTGTCTTCTCCCGGGCAAATCTCATCTCGTTTTATATAAAACTGGATACGACCTGTAGCATCTTGTATTTCGGCAAAGGCTGCTTTACCCATATCACGTACTCCCATCAGGCGCCCGGCAATAGAAATATCTTTATAGTTCAGCTTATCGCGTTCGTAATTTTCTTTTATATCGGCGGTGGTAACGTTTATTTTAAACTCTTCGGGTGGATAGGGGTTGATGCCTAAGTTTTGTAGCTCTGTCAATTTGTGGCGACGGGTAATTTCTTGTTCGGTTAATTCCATGTTTTTTTGTAAAAATTGGAGCAAATATACTAATTAGCCTCATGCTATCTCGGCCAAGTTATTAAGAGGTTTTTAAACTGCTGAAAAATAAAATAGTTTGTTCTTTAGCACGAAGACATAAAAAAAGCTGCCTGAATAAAGGGCAGCTTTTTTTGAAGATAAAATGGCTTTATTTTAGTTTGAAAGCGGTTTTTACTTTGGCCACATAATCTAGTTTTTCCCAAGTAAACAATTCTACTTTTACTGATTTTGTTTTGCCATCAGGTGCTTTAAATGTTTTGGTTACCACTTCGTGCTTGCGCCCCATGTGCCCGTAGGCTGCGGTTTCGCTGTATATAGGGTTGCGTAGTTTTAATCGTTGTTCAATAAAGTAAGGGCGCATATCAAACACTTTTTCTACTATTTGAGCTATTTGGCCGTCGTGCATATTTACTTTAGCTGTTCCGTAGGTGTTAATGTATATGCCCATAGGCTTAGCTACACCAATAGCGTATGATACCTGCACTAATACTTCGCTGCAAACACCTGCTGCCACTAAGTTTTTAGCTATGTGTCGGGTAGCATAAGCGGCGCTTCTGTCCACCTTGCTGGGGTCTTTACCCGAAAAAGCACCGCCGCCATGCGCTCCTTTGCCGCCGTAGGTATCTACAATAATTTTACGACCGGTAAGGCCGGTATCGCCGTGTGGCCCACCAATTACAAATTTACCGGTAGGGTTGATGTGATAATTGATTTTATTATTGAAAAAGTGTGCGTATTTGGGGTAGTTTTTCTTTACTCTTGGGATTAAAATTTCAACAATATCTTTTTTAATTTTAGCTTGCATGCTGGCTTCGCTGCCAAAATCATCGTGCTGGGTAGATACCACAATAGCATCAATACGTACGGGTTTGTTATTATCGTCATACTCCAAGGTTACTTGACTTTTGGCATCGGGACGCAGGTATTTTATTTGTTTGTTTTCTCTACGCAAGGCGGCTAATTCTAACAATATAGCGTGCGCCAAGTCAAGGGCTAAGGGCATGTAGTTTGCAGTTTCGTTGGTGGCATATCCAAACATCATACCTTGGTCGCCGGCGCCTTGTTCTTCTTTTTTCTTACGATCTACTCCTTGATTAATGTCGGCCGATTGCTCGTGTATAGCAGATAAGATACCGCAAGAATTGGCTTCAAACATATATTCTGACTTGGTATATCCTATTTTACGGATTACACCGCGAGCAATTTCTTGCACGTCTAAATAGGCTTTTGATTTTACTTCGCCGGCAAGCACTACCTGCCCGGTAGTAACCAACGTTTCGCAAGCTACTTTGCTTTGAGGGTCAAAGGCCAAAAAATGATCTATAAGTGCGTCTGAAATTTGATCGGCCACTTTATCGGGGTGCCCTTCGCTTACCGATTCTGATGTGAATAAATATCCCATACTGTTTTTGTAATTGATTGTTTTTTTTTAGTGATTTAATGCGGCGTTAAAAATACATATTAACTTTTAACTAGGAAATACTATTTTGTTTCGTGTAGTTTAAATTCGTAAAATTCCATAATAGGGTTGCACAATAGTTTTTTGCAAGCTTCATCTACTTTGCTGTGCGCGGTTTCTTTTGAGGCCGCTTCTATTTCTAAAGAAATGTGTTTGCCAATGCGCACGTTGCCTATCTCTGATAAGTTTAGGTTTTTCATGCTTCCGGTAACGGCTTTTCCTTGCGGGTCTAATAATGCTTTTAGAGGCATTACATCTATTTCGGCTATAAATTTCATAGGGGGTAACTATTTATTTGTTTTTAATGGTGCGCAAATATACAGATTAGCTTATCGTTTTTATTGATTTTTTGTAATAAAGTTATGCGCCACGCTAAATACGATATAAAGTAAAATAATGAAAGATATGGCGGCCTGCTGCCACATAAGCAATAAAATTATGGAAAAGAATAAAAACAGATAACGGGTTGCATTTTCTTTCCACAAAAAGTTTTTAAATTTTAAAGAAAACATAGGCAAAGGGGCTATTAAAAGAAACGAAAAAAGAACGCATAAAAACAACAAAACGCTTACCGACATTGAGGTCATAATATACATTTTTATAGCGCTTGGAGCCGAGGCCGCCAGCAGAGGTAAGGCGCAAAAAAACAGAGCGTTAGCAGGAGTAGGCAAGCCTATAAAAGAGTGCGTTTGGCGGCTGTCGTTATTAAAACGAGCTAAGCGGAGGGCGGAAAAAACGGGTATCACAAAGGCGCTATATTGAATGTAGGGAACGTTGCTTAAAGGGTCTGCGGTATTGGTGGTAGAAATTTGTATAAGCAAATACATAACCACGCCGGGCACTACACCAAAAGTTACCATATCGGCTAAGCTGTCTAAGTCTTTTCCTATGGGCGAAGCAGCTTTTAGCAGGCGGGCAGCAAAGCCATCTAAAAAATCGAATACAGCGGCAATACCCACCCAGTAAGCAGCCCAAATTAAATCGCCTTCGAAGGCTTGTACTAAAGCCAAGCAGCCGCAAAACAAGTTGGAGCAGGTAAGTATATTGGGTATGTGTTTGAAAATTTTCATTTGCCTTGGGTATTTTGGTAAAGGTAATTACTTGGTACCGTTTTGTTTAAAAAAAAGAAAACACCTAACCACAATTTTTGCGATTAAGTGTTTCTTATTATAAAAGGGCATAAAGGCCAATTACTCAGCTACTTGTACCATTTTAAAAGGTACGCTAATGATAGCTTGATAGTCTTCGCCGGCTTCCAACATATCTTCGTCATCTTCTTCGTAGTACCAGTTAATAGCGATAGAGCTGCCTCCTTTATGAATGGTTTCTAACTTTTTGAAAATATCTAAAATACATTTAGAAGAACTGGTATTAAAGTATTCTAATTGCACGTTTACGGTTGTATTGGCTTTGGGGCTGGCGCCGTATTTATCCAACAAATCGGTAACGGGTTTGTAAAACTCTATTGAGTTTTCTGGAATAGAACGCCCTCTTATCTCTAGCAAGCCAGCGGCTAAATCAAAGTTTACGGCCGGTGTTTTTGGGGTTCCTTCAATGTTATATTTTTCCATAATTGTGTGTATTTTATTTGTTTTTGTATTTATTTGCTGTTTTAGTTGCTGTTTAAAGTTACTTTTATATTTAGGCTAAAAAAAGAAACTTTGTCATTTATAGGTTGAAACGAATAGCCTAGTTTTTGCCCTGTTTTTCGGGCTATATCTACCATGCCTAAGCCGCCACCGCCTTTTAAAGACATTTCTCCGTTATTTAATATCTGTTTGTAATACTCTTTTAAGCCTTCTTTATCTAAGGCGTTTACTTCGTCCAAACGTTGTTTCAACCCGGATATGTTTTCGTTTAATATATAGTTACCGGTAATCACATTGTAGGCATTGCTTAATCTGCCTATCATAAAAATAGCGGAGCGTGAGGGCTCGCCTTCGGCGGCAGGGGGGGCATCATCCATGTGGTGGTACAGGTTTTGCAGGCACTCTACCAACACATTATATACTTTCTTTTTTGTTTTGTTGTCTTCTTGCAAATTATCCATTTTGCTTTCCATTATTTGCAAAACAGAGGTAAGCAAATCCGATGTAATATCGCCTTTAAAAGAGAGCAGTATGTTATTACGCTCCATTTTATCATAAAAATCAAACAAATCTAAGCTCATACACGTTGTAAAGTCCGAACAAAAATAATAATAAGTTTAAACTTTACAACATTTTTTTGTTTTTATTTTCTTGCCTCCTAAATACATTTATTCTAAGGCGATGTTATTTTAGAATAGATCGTTGTGTTGGCGGGGTCTATGGTGCCCAATAATTGTATCAATTTATTTTTTTCGTCGGTATTGGTAGAACCTTGAAAAATACTTACAATTTCTTGGTTCTTGGCTTCAAAAAAAGACTGCACGTTATAGGAGCCGGGGCGGTTGTTGTGCACTTCTAAAATTTTATTTAGGGCTTCAAAAACTTTAGCTCTGCCTTTATCCACATCGTCGTACATTTGGTCTAAGCCTTGGCGGTGGTACATATACACGCATTGCCTAAGGGGTTCAAACATAGGGCTTACGATATTGTCCACAAACACAAAGCGGTTTTTAAAGTTGTTATCAGAGGCGTGCCACCCCGATTCAGCGGCTGACTGTGCGTTGTTTACTACTGTTTGCGCATTGCGCCACAGCTCGGTACCTCCTAAGGGGGCAAAGCTGTCGTAATCCATAGCTAAAGCTACATAAGCATAATAGGCTAGCACCGAGGTAAGGTTGTTGTCAAATCCTTGTAAATTAAAAATCATGGGCTGCCCCATGGAGTAGGGAAACTGAAAGGCCTTATCTTGCATATCTAAAATAGTAGTTCTGATGCCGGCTTTAAAAATAGGGCGGCTTACCACCAATTGTATCGTACCTTGATATACGCCGCCGCCCAAATCGGTAGAAACGGTAATGTTGATATCACAATCTATTTTTTCTTGGTTTTCATATTTGTCTTTAGTAAAGCGGTATCCGTTCATAAAATCGTTTACCTGCTGCTGCATGGTGGTAAAAATAAGTTTGTTATCGGCGCCTGATAGCTGGGTTGCATTTACAAGCACCTGACAATTAAACTCTTGAGAAAAAGCCGCCATAGAGAACAGCATAAAAGCAAGGAAAACTCCTTTTTTCTTCATGTATAAAATCATTTTTGTTTTAAATAATTAAAGGTAAAAGTAACAATATCTTTAGCGGCATCGTCTTTACTTTTTAGGTCAAAGGCTTGGGTATGCTCTTTTTTATCTATAATGGTAATTTTGTTGGTATTGGTGGCAAAACCCGCACCTGCATCTTGCAAGGAGTTGGCTACTATAAAATCTAAATTTTTAGATCTTATTTTTTCTTTCGCGTATTCCAATACGTTTTGGGTTTCTAAAGCAAAGCCTATTAGGCACTGCTTCTTTTTTTGTTTACCCAATTCTAAAAGAATATCGGTTGTTTTGGTTAGCCGTAAGTTTAGCTCGCTTTCTTTCTTTTTTATTTTTTGTGTTTGGTATTCAGCTGCTTTGTAATCGGCCACGGCAGCGGCCATAATGGCTATGTCGCAGGTTTTAAAAAGCTCGGTGCAATGTTCGTACATCTCGTTTGCGCTTTCTACTCTAATGCATCTTACGTTAGCATGGGGTGCTAAATGGCTGGGGCCTAATACAAGGGTAACTTCGGCGCCTTGCAGGGCAAACTGATTGGCTAAGGCTATGCCCATTTTTCCGGTAGAGCGATTTCCTATAAAGCGTACCGGGTCTATCTCTTCAAAGGTGGGACCGGCGGTTATCAGCACTTTTTTTCCTTTAAAAGCGCCGGTATTTTCAAATCTTTTTTCTATAAAAGCAACAATAGTTTCGGGCTCTGCCATACGCCCTTCTCCTTGTAATCCACTGGCCAACTCGCCTGTTTCGGCAGGTATAAGCAGGTTGCCATAGCTTTGTACTTTTTGTAAATTATGCTGTGTGGTAGGGTGTTGGTACATATCAACATCCATGGCGGGGGCTATATACACTTTGCAGCGTGCCGAAAGGTAGGTGGCCAACAACAGGTTATCGCACAGGCCAAAGGCCATTTTGGATAAGGTATTGGCGGTGCAGGGGGCTATCACAAAAGCATCGGCCCACAGGCCTAAATGCACGTGATTGTTCCACTCGTTTTCCGTAGAAAAAAAAGCGCTTTCTACTTTGTTTTTGGAGAGTACTGAAAGCGTTTGCGGGGTAATAAATTGCTGGGCATCGGGCGTCATAAGCACACGTACCTCGGCTCCTTTTTTTACTAAAAGTCTAACCAAGGTAGCGGCTTTGTAAGCAGCTATGCCGGCGGTAACGCCTACTAGTATTTTTTTTCCTTGCAGCATAAAAAACAAAGGGCAGCCTGCTGATGCTTACTGCCCTGTAAAAACGTATTACGTAACTAATTATTATGCTTTTTCGTCGCTGGTATTGCGATAATAAATTTTATCGTCTAAAAATTCGCTTACGGCAATAAGAGTGGGTTTGGGTAGTTTTTCATAAAATTTAGATACTTCTATTTGCTCGCGGTTTTCAAAAATTTCTTCCAAATTATCCGAATGAGATTTAAAATCATCTAATTTTTCGTGTAATTCTTCTTTCATCTGCAAAGCAACCTGATTGGCACGGCGACTAATAATAGTTACAGCTTCGTAGATGTTGCCTGTTTTTTCGTCAAACTGACGAATGTCGCGCGTTACGGTGCTAGGCTCTGCTTTTACGGTTTTAAAATCCATGTTTATTTTAGTTTAGGTTTTTCGTTTAATATCCGGTTACACTCTTTATAAATGCTTTCCGCTTCGTTTATAAATTTGCTTTTAGGGTACAAATCTACAAATTTTAAATAATTTACCATAGATTTTTCTAATCTTTCTACTTTTTTGGCTTCTATGCTGTTTTTTCCCAACAAATAATACGATTTTACGATTAAAAACTGCATTTCATCGCTTTTGGGCGATTCGCCATAATCTTTCAAAAAATTTTCGCAGGCGGGTATGGCCGCTTTCCAGTCTTCTCTAAAAAAGTAGGCTTTGGTAATTTCGTACTCTTTTCGCTCTAGCTTGGCTCTTAATTTATCCACCAATATGTTGCAGGTGTCAATGCGGCTGCTTTGCGGGTATTCATTAACAAAATTCTGCATTTCTTGTATGGCATTTTTGGTGTCGCTTTGGTCTAACGAGTATTTTGGGGAGCTCAAATAGTAGCAATAAGCATTCATAAAAGCACACTCTTCGGCATGGGCGCTAGCCGGAAAGGTGCGTACAAAGGTTCTAAAATGAAAACCAGCCAAGGCATAATCAGTGAGGTAATAATGGCAATAGGCGTAATAGTAATACACCAATTCGGAGCGCTCGGTTCCTTTAAAAACCGGAATTAGTTCCTCAAACAAGGCCTCGGCCGAGGTATAGTTTGTTTTTTCATAGTATTCTACGGCTTTTGTATATTTAAGCTCGTAATCCGAGCTTTTTGAAATTTTATTGAAACTCTCTTTACACGAAGCAAAAAAAACAGCTACCAACAGAGAAAAAATAAAATTTGAAAAATACCGATTCATAAATTAAGTTTGCAAAGGTATTAAAATGGAAGAAATAACCATACACTTGCTAAAAGGCTTTTGCCATTTATTTTTTGGCGATAGCCCGCTACGCGCCGAAACCTTGTTTGGTAAACCCGATGAAATAGAAGAGCTGACCGACGAGTTGTTAGGAGAAAAAAGTACGGTATATCATTATTTCTCTAATGGGTTTTCGTTGTTTTTTTCGCATCATACACAAAAAGCGCTCAACTGTGTAGAGGTAGATAATAAAGAAGCCCTCTTACTGGGGCAAAAAATTTTTTCTTTTTCAGAAGATCAGATAAAAGTATTTTTTAAACAACAATCCTTTCCTTTAAGCGAAACCGAGCAGCACCCATGGGGTGAAAAACGCCTAAGCTTTGATGAGGCCTTTGCCGATTTATACTTTGAAAAAGGGAAACTGGTATCCATCAATTTTTGCGCCCCCCACTACCACAACGCCATAAACCCTTTGAACTTAAATTAAAATGGATCTGCTTTTTGCCACCCACAACGCACATAAAGTACAGGAGATAAAAATGCTGTTGCCCAAAAACGTAAACCTTGTTTCTTTACACGATTTGCAATATACTCAAGATATTGCCGAAACAGCTCATACCTTAAAAGAAAACGCACTGTTAAAAGCACAGCATGTTCATAAAAAATTTAATCTTAATTGCCTTGCCGATGATAGCGGCTTGGAAGTAGAGGCTCTAAACGGTGCGCCCGGCGTACATTCTGCCCGATACGCTGGCTTGCAAAAAAATGATGCTGATAATAATGCCAAACTGCTGCGCGAGTTACAAGATAAAAACAACAGAAACGCTTGTTTTAAAACCGTATTGGCTCTTATATTTGAAAGCAAAGAATATCTTTTTGAAGGAACCATACAAGGAACCATACTCCATGAAAAAAGAGGAGAACAAGGCTTTGGCTACGACCCTCTTTTTATGCCCCTAGGGCACGATAAAACATTTGCCGAAATGAGTGCTTTTGAAAAAAACAGCATCAGTCATAGAGCCTTGGCCGTTAAAAAATTAGTCCTTTTTTTTACAGATAAACTGAGTGCAGGGCGAATTTAATGAGTTAAAAAAATCATTTTTCAAACACATAATTTATTACAAATCATATTATTGGCTTATTTTTTATAAAGTTGTACTTTAAATAAAGCAGGGTTACGCTTTCAGTGCGTTATCGTCTGAGTAAATTTGATTGTAAGCGGTTTTGTTGGCAGCTAAAATTATTTTTCTTTTTAAAGACAGTTTGGGTGTCATCTCGCCTTTTTCTACGCTCCATTCGTGCGGTAACAATTCTATCTTTTTAATTTTTTCGTATTGCGCCAAGCTTTGATTGGTATTGTCTATCTCTTTTTCAATGCGTTCTCTCACTTGGCTATTGCTTACAATATCTTCGTTATTTTGATAGGATATGTTGTGTTTGGCGCACCACTCTTTTACAAAAGGAAAGGCAGGCACCACAAAGGCCGCCGGAAATTTTTCGTTTTCGCCAATAACCATGGCTTGCTCTATAAAACGACTTTCTTTTAATTTATTTTCTATGTACTGAGGGGTAATGTATTTTCCTCCCGATGTTTTAAAAATTTCTTTTTTACGGTCGGTTATTTTTAAAAATTTTTGGTCTTCTATAATACCAATATCCCCGGTATGAAACCAACCTTCGCTGTCAATAGCTTCTTTGGTAAGAGCGGGTTGCTTGTAATAGCCTAGCATTACGTTAGGTCCTTTTACGCAAATTTCTCCATCTTCCGCTATTTTTACTTGCACGTTTTTTATAACGGGGCCTACGGTTCCTATTTTTGTGTCGTACTCGTTGTATGTATTTACAGCAATAACGGGCGATGTTTCTGTAAGTCCGTATCCTTCCAATACTTTAATTTGTGCTGCGTGAAAAACGCGTGCCAATCGGGGTTGTAGGGCAGATCCTCCTGAAGCAATGGCTACTACATTGCCTCCTAAAGCCTCGCGCCATTTATTAAAGATAAGTTTATTGGCTATGCTTAATTGAAACTCGTACCACCAGCCGTTGGCTCGGTGTTGTTCATAACGCAAACCTAAATTAAGCGCCCAAAAAAACAAAGCTTTTTTTATACCCGTAAGGGCAGAGCCGGTGGCCACAATTTTTTCATATACTTTTTCCAGCAAGCGAGGTACGGTAACAAATATCTGAGGTTTTACCTCTTTCAGGTTGGCCGCAATGGTATCTATACTTTCGGCGTAATAAATAGACATACCCTGGCTTACGTATAAGTAAGAAAGCATGCGCTCATACACGTGGTTAAGAGGTAAAAAGCTTAAAGCCCTCCACTCTTTTTTAAACGGGCACAGGGCAAAAGTACCCATGCAATTAGAAATAAAATTTTTATGCGAAAGCATAACCCCTTTAGGGTTTCCGGTGGTGCCCGATGTATATATAATGGTGGCTAAATCATCGGGTTTTATGGCTGCTTTTTTCTCTTCTAACCATTTTTCTTGTGGATTTTTTTTACCTATCGCTACTAAATCATTAAGAGAGCGTACCCCTTCCAGTGTAGAGAACGTAAAAATTTCTTTTACAGACGAGCCTTGACAGGCTGTTTTTAATTTTTGATACAACTCCTCGCTTGAAACAAAAAAATACTGTATCTCTGCATCGCTTACAATGTAGTGCAAATCGTGCTCGCTAATGGTAGGATATAAAGGCGTGTTGATGGCGCCCGTTTGCAAGCAGGCATAATCTACAAAAATCCACTCGGGGCGGTTGTTTGATATAAGCCCTATTTTATCGCCCGGCTTAATGCCTAAATCAAGAAAAGCATAGCTTAAATAATTTACTGTATCTATAAATTCTTGTGTGCCGTATTTTCTCCACACGCCCTTTTCTTTAGCAGCTAAAGCATCTTCTTTTAGCGGCATGGTTTTTAAATGGCTTAGTAAGTCAAATAATCTGAAATTTTCGTTCATAGTTTTGTTATTATGCTTGCATAAAAATACTATATATTTGTCATAATTCAAAAGAAAAAAATGTTGGATAAAAAAACCACTGATTTATTGCATATACAATGGCCCATTATTATGGCGCCTATGTTTTTAGTAACGAACGAGGCTATGCTGCAAGCCGCTATGCAAGCGGGTATTATGGGGGTATTGCCCTCGCTTAACTACAGAAAAGAAGGCGAATTGGAATCTTTATTAAAAAAATTAACAGAATATAAAACAAAAACCACCGGAAATTTTGGTGTCAATTTAATTGTACAACAATCAAACCCGCTGTACCACAAACATTTGAAAACGTGTATAGAGCAACGGGTACCCTTCTTTATTACTTCTTTAGGAAGCCCAAAAGAGGTGATACAAGAGGCGCACTCTTACGGTGCTCAGGTTTTTTGTGATGTTACCAACATGGCTCATGCAAAAAAATGCTACGAACTAAACTGCGATGGCTTTATTGCCGTGGGACAGGGCGCCGGAGGGCACGCAGGGCCTAACCCTTTGCAGGTGCTTATTCCTTCTTTAAAAACTCATTTTCCGGATAAGCCTATTATAGCTGCCGGAGGCATTGTTAGCGGCGCGGGCTTGCTAAGCGTGCAAGCGTTAGGAGCATCGGGCGTATCTATTGGCACCCGTTTTATAGCCAGTACCGAGTGCGAAGTAAATAAAGACTACAAAAATGCGATTGTTCAATTTGGCATGGATAATATCGTGATGACCGAAAAACTATCGGGCACGCCTTGCACTATTATTGATACCCCAGCGGCTAAAAAAATGGGTTATACGCAAAACTGGATAGAACGTTTGTTGAGTAAAAATGCAAAAACCAAAAAGTATTTCAAAATGTTGGTACAAGTGCGAGGCATGAAAAAACTAGAGCAATCGTTGCTGCCCAACAACTACCTCACCCTTTGGTGCGCCGGAAAATCGGTAGAATTGATACACGAAATAAAACCTATAACAACTATCGTATCCGACATAGAAAAAGAATATAAAGAAGCCCTTTACTTATTGTGTAAGCAAGAATAAAATACGCGAAAATGGAAGAAAGAAAACATCAAAAAGAAAAAGCAGAAAAACTGCATCAACTTCATACAGAAAAAGAGCTTTTAATTTTGCCCAATGTATGGAATGTGTTGGGAGCTAAACTGTTGGTTGATACCGGTTACCAAGCGGTAGCTACGGCAAGCGCAGCCATAGCCTACAGCAACGGCTATCAAGATGGGGAAAAAATACCTTTTTCTTCTTTGCTATCTATTATAAAAAACATGGTTGATGCGGTAAACGTGCCTCTTACCGCCGATATTGAAAGCGGCTACGCCGATACCGACGAGCATTTATGTCAAAATATGAAGGCGTTGATAGAAGCCGGTGTTTGCGGTATTAACATAGAAGATACATGCAAAAAAACGCAAACCCTATATGATATAAAAACACAGTGCCGCAGAATACAACTAATAGCAAAAACGGCAAAAGAAATGCAGGTGCCTTTATTTATCAATGCAAGAGCCGATGTGTTGTTGTATCAAGATGTATTTACAAGTAAAGAGGTGCAAACAGCCGAGCTTATACAAAGGGCCTTGGCATACCAAGAGGCAGGGGCTCATTGTTTTTTTCCGATAGCATTAAAACAAAAACAAGAAATAGAAACCATAACCAGGCAACTAAAAATGCCCGTAAACATCTTGGCTCTTCCCGGTATTCCGGATATAAAAACACTGAAAGAGATAGGGGTAGCGCGGCTAAGTTTAGGGCCGGGTTATTTAAAAATAGCCATACAAGCTATGAAAACCTTAGCAGAAAAATTAAGACAACAAGAGGGATTGGACAGCGTGCTAGGAAACAACATTACCTCTGATTATTTAAAAACATTGATAAACCATTAAAAAATACCGCTATGAGTACGAAACGCATTTCTATAAAAGATTTAGAGCCGGGTGCCTACCAAGCTATGATGGCACTTGAAAACTATGGAAAAAGCTGCTTGCTAAGCCCCATACAAAAAGAGCTGATTAAGATGCGTGCCTCTCAAATAAACGGCTGCGCTTATTGTTTGGATATGCACACCGAAGATGCGCTTGCTTTAGGCGAAAGCCATAGAAGAATTATGGCTCTTTCGGTTTGGCACGAGTCGCACTTGTTTTCTAAAGAAGAACGAGTGCTGCTTCAGCTAACAGAAGAAATAACCTGTATATCCCAAAAAGGGCTTACAGAGGGAACATATCAAGAAGCCATTAAAACATTTTCCGAAAAAATAACAGCGCAAATAATCATGCTGGTAATTACCATAAACGCCTGGAATCGCATAGCTGTTTCTACTAAATTGATATATAAAGAATAAACTCAAACCAATAGTTTCGTTAATGAGGCATCGGGCGTTTTTTAATAATACCACCCTTAGTATCCTTTACCTTATTCATCACTATAAAGGCATGCGGGTCTATTTTTTCTATTTCGGTTTTTATTTTATTTATTTCTAGTCGGGTAACTACGGTGTACACAATATCTATTTCTTTCCTTTCGCCTCGCTTGCCATATCCACGTTTGCCATTATACACGGTAACGCCGCGCCCCATTTGCAGACTTATCATCTCGCGTATTTCTTCGCTGTGCGGCGATATGATAGTAAGGCTCATATACTCGTTAATACCTTCTACCACAAAATCAAGTGTTTTTGAAGCAACCCAATACGTAATCATAGAATACAGAGCAACTTCTATGCCTAAAAAGTAAGCCGCCACCGAAAAAATAAGTATGTTTATAGCTATAACAATATCGCCCATGCTGGCGCCTGTTTTTTGACTTAAAAAAATAGCCAATACTTCAGTTCCATCAATAACGGCACTGCCTCTTACGGCAAAGCCAATGCCGGCACCTAAGAAGAAACCACCAAACACCGCCACCAACAAATTATCGTCGGTGATATTAGGAAAATGTACAAAAGCCAAACAAGCCGAAAGGCCGGCAATAGCCAAAGCCGTTTTAACAGCAAAGTGCTTGCCTACTACTATATAGCCCAAAACAATAAAAGGCAGATTGATGCACATAATCAAATAATGTAGCGGAATACCCGTAAGTGTAGCCACCAGCAGTGAGATGCCGGTAACGCCTCCATCAATAAAATGATTGGTAAGCAAAAAGCCTTTAAACCCGAAAGAAGCAGAACCAATGCCTATGAGTATCAGTATGGTGTCTTTTACGTTTCTTTTAACCAGTATCTTAAAATTTTTATAGGCGCGAGCTAATTCATATTTAGAGTAGGAAGGCTTCTTCATTTTTCTTGCTACCCGAAGTACTATTTTTTTAAAAAGAAAATTCACCTACGCAAGATACAAAAATAGATTGAAACTTATTTCATTTTTTGCTTCCATTCTTCGGGTATTTCTATGCTTTGCTGCGTTTGGTAGTTCATACATACCATTATAGAGGTGGCTGCTGCGCAAATATGTTCTTGTCCGTTTTTATAGCTTAGTAAAAAATGCGCTACTTCAAAACTTTTGCTGCCTGTTTTAGCTATCCGCACCCAAGCCTTAACCTCGTCGCGCAGGTAAACGGGTTTTATATAATCAATGCTGGTGTGCGCAATAATCAAGCCCCGTTCGTACCAACTATTGGTTTCGCCTATCAACTCATCAAAAAAACAGGTGCGGGCTAATTCAAAATAAGATAAAATGGTAGCATTGTTTACATGCCCCATTTTATCTATGTCAGCAAAACGAATTTGTATAGGAGTGGCGTACGAAAAAAGAGAAGAGTCAAATTGGGGTACCTTGTATTTGGGCATTATTTCACTATAATCATACGGGTATGCAGCTGGGTGGTAGCATCTTTGTATCTAACGGTATATACACCGTTGCTTAGTCCGTTTAGTTTTATATTGCTATCCAATCCCTCTGCTTTTTGGCTTAGCACCATTCGGCCTTGTGCATCGTATATCTCAAAAGTACCACTAGCGCTATTCATACCGTTTAGACTAATAGTAACATTATCTTGCGCCGGGTTGGGGTAGGCACTCATGGTAAACAGGTTTTCTTTTCCTTTTAATTGTTCAATACCGGTAATGCTGTTGCTGGTAGTAAAATTTTGAATAAACTGGCAACCAAAATCGTTGTTGTAAGTACCTGAATATACATAGCCATTCATTGGAACTAGTATTGGACTGCCTAATTTTTTTACATAGAAATAACCGGCAGTAATACCATAGCTTGGGTTTTGGTCCCACACCCACCAATGCAAGCCATCGCAGCTTTCGTCATTTATGGTAAGTTGGTAAAACTGATTAGGAGCCAACGTTATTGTATCTACATACAATTTGCTGGTAGAATCGTTGGTAAGAGAAGCTACTACGTTGCCTCGCATATCGGTAATTTGCCAAGTAGTTTCGCTGGGGAAACCGGCTCCTATATTACCTCCTGCCCCTTCGGTGTTGGTTTGCATAGTAAAAACCAGCTTAGTGGGCCACACAGGTGCTACATAAAAGGTTGATTGCATAGCGTTGTTAGTAAGGTCTTGGTCGGGAGCACCGTTTACGGCGGTTATTTGAACATTGAAGTACTGCGCACCGGTAGCGCCGTGTATAGATAAGTTGGTAAGGGCGGTTAAAGAATCTAATTGAATGAGGGTGTCTTGCAGGGGTTGTAAGGTTCCGTTCCAAGTAAAGGTGCTGGCAGCCGAATCTTTTACATTATAACTAAAAGCAATGGAGTTGATAACAGAGCTTCCAGTATTTTTTACACGCACAGAAGGAAAACTGTTGGAGGGATTTTCTCTAAAGTAGTTTACATCGTTGTTGGGTGCTATTATATTATTTAAAGAAGCATCAACTGTATGATTAAAATTACCGTAATACAGCACTTGTCCGCCTACGGCGTAATTACCATAATTGCTGGTAGCCATATAAGGGTCAAAAGCTAAGGCTAAGGAGTAGGTGGTGCTGGGCGCCATGCTGCTACCCAAGTGGTGCGTGTAGGTATTTACGGCATCGCCGGGGCACCAATTACCTCGGTTGTATATCCAAGTGCCGCCCTGTGCATACAGCTCATTTAGCCCGCAGTTAGAGCGCCAAATAACATTAGAGCCTGCCACGCTGTTGTTTAGTGATAGCGAATAGCTGTGCGCAGCAAATTCGCAGCATTGGTTATTGTCTGAACCATGCCCGGTAATGGTAAGGTGTGCTTCGGCTGAAACCGTGTTGGCCGGTGCTGTAAATTGTTTGGCAGGCAGATGGTTTGCAATAGGGTCGGCCGAGTTGCCATAAGTAAAAGAGCCTCTCCACAAAGGGCTAAAACCATATACATTGCGCGGAGGGGTACCTTGTATAAAAGCAAATTTTACATTGGCTGTAAAACCTCCCGAATAACCTGAATAAAAAATGCGAATAGTAGCCGAGTCTTGTAATAAGTTGTAATAGTCGGTTACATCAAATATATAGGGCTGTTTCCACGAACTGGTAAAGCGCGGGGTGCCAGTAGTAGCAAAAGGAGTGATAAAGCGGCTTAACTCCGCGGTATCTCCGGTTTTGGTCATTACGTAATTGGTAACGGTGTAATCCCACTGGTGGCAGTAGGTGGAACCAGAAGGGCAGGCGTACTCGCCCAAGGTAAAATACATCAGTATTTTTCTGTATGTAAGGCTTCCGTTAGGAAAGGCTACTGCCGTATCAAAGTTGTTGTAATAGTTCAGTTTTACATTGTTGGCCTGTATCCATGTCGTATCACCGGGGTTGGCTTGGGTTACCGTGCTAAAGGCTAAAGCTAGAGCAAGTATGGCTTTTTTCATTTTTTAGATGTATTAAAATTATCAGACAAAAATAAAAGTCAAACCGGTAGTAAAAAAGAGTTTTTAGACTAAACGCAGTTTTTACCGACGAATTTTTACCCAACCTGTGTTACTAAATTTAGGAATCAATGCCTGGAATTGCCACCTTTTAGTGGACATTTTTTTAATTAAACTTAATACCCAAAGTAGCTGTAATATACATAGTATTGTATTTAAGGCTAGAGGCTTGTACATACATGGGGTCTATTACATAGTATTGTTCTTTCCAGGTGGTATAGGCAAAACCTAAATCTAAATATACGGCGTGGGCGCTTCTAAAACCAATACCTCCGGTAAACGAGTTGCGCACCGAGTTGCCATTCAGTACATTGCCAAAAGGCGAGCCGTAGCTGGCAAAACCCGCACGAAAAACAATAGGACGTATATTCAACTCTACCCCTGCTTTTAAATTAGCAGTACCGCCGTATTTAGTTTGTATTATTGGGTTTACCTGTGTGTTTAAATAGTTTGTTTGGTCGCTAAAGCGGGCGTGTGCATAATTTACATACTCGCCATCAAGGCTAAAAGCCATTACTTTGCCTAGTATATAGGACACGCTTAGCCCTACATGCCCGGGGGTGGTTAGGTGGTAATTGCTTACACCCGGCGCCGAGCTGGCTGTAGCGGTATTGGTATAGCCACTGCTGGTAGAAAATGTAGTGTCATAAGTTACGTTCATCGTGTTTTGGTAATTATCGGTCATGCTATAAAAAGTAGGACTTTGTGCATACAAGCCTATGCGTACTCCCGCATCTAATCGATAAATGGCGCCTCCTCTTAGGGTTACTCCTACTCCACTGGTAGAAATGTATTCTTGATATTGCAAATTATTCCAGTAGCGGTCTTCGTTTTTATAATCTGTTTCGCTGTATGTAGATTGGTAGTTGTATTTTAAAAGAGGCATGCCTATACCGCCACCTACGTACAACTTATCACTAAAGCTATGAGCTAAAGCAAGAGCAAGCTCCCCTATCCTACCTGATGATTGTATGCTTTTAGTTTGTTGCACACCCATTTTGGGTACATAAGCCGGCTCTCCCACGTAAGAAGTGCAGGTGCTGTTAGTATCGTAATTGGTAGTGCCCGGATATACGGGTATTACCACTCCTGTATTATAGCCCAAGCCTTCATAAAACTGGTGTGCGCCTTGCCCTAACGCATTACCTGTATAGCCATTGGCTGCGCTGGCCATGCTGTTCATAATAGAACTTCCGGGGGGGGCATAGCCATTGATGCTGGTATGTATATTAAAATCGGCTATACGGTTGTAGTTCATACCAAAGGCCCAACGGTGCGTGGGAGGTATTATTTTTTTTTGCGGAGCGTTGTTGTTATGACTGCCCGGCCCGTATCGGCCGTTGCTGTTGTTATTTTGAGGTTGTTGATAGTAATTGGTTTGTTTGGATACCCACGCTGCTACAAAGCCTATGTTGGAAAGATTAAATTTTCCAGAGAAATCGGAAGCATTAGTCCCATAATGGGTGGCATTTTCGCTCTGCAAATTGACGCCGGGGGTAAGGATAAACTCGCCCTTATGATAAATGGCAATACCCGCCGGGTTGTTGTTGATACACGATAAATTTCCACCCAAAGAACCAAAGGCTCCTCCCATACTCATATAGCGAGCATCGCCATAAAAAGAGGTTTGAGAGTAGCGCATGGCATCTACATCGTTTTGTGCCTGTGCGCATACGGCATGTAACAAAACTGCTGTTACGAAAATTTTCCCTTTCATATAATTCTTCACAATGTTTTAATAAATAGATCTATGGCCTTCTAAACCCACCGCCGCCGCCACGAGGTTCGCTAAAACCGCCGCCACCACCAAAACCACCACCGCGAGGCTCGCTAAAACCACCGCCGTTAAAATTGCTTTCCATACGTGGGGTAGAAAAATTATTTTCAAAACGGGGTTGTTGAGGTGCGGGGGCCGAGTAGTTATTATCGTTACCGCTGTTGTACCAACGCGATGGGCGTGGTGCTTGTTGTTGTTCAAACTGCTGCTGGTTAAACTGTTGTTGTGGCCTTTCAGGGGCGGGATTGTAGTTGTAGTTGGGGCGTCCCATGTTTTGGTTTTGGTCTGAAAAATTATTTTCGTAACGAGGTCTTCCCATTCCTGCATTTCCTCCATTATTATACCCTTGATTGGGTACATTATTTTCATAACGCGGGCGCCCCATGCCTCCATTACCTTCGTTATCATACACCGGCACGTTGTTGTAATTATTTAACCTAGGCGGATTGGGGTGATAGTATTCATTATTACGTACCCCGTTATTCCCCATATTAGGGTTAAACGTATTGTTGCGAGGCATATTCATAGAGCCTGTTTCGTACGAAGACGGATTAAAGGTGCTCATTTTTACTTCTTGAATTTTCACCATATTTTCTTTAGGAATAGGAGCCTCGCTAAAGCGGTGTATGCTGGTAGGTGCAGCGGCTAAAACCGATAAGTTAGGATCGACACCGTGTGGGTTTACAGGCGAAGCGCCGCCGCCGGTACCTCCGTTAATTCCAGGGGTTTCTCGATGTCCTATACCGCGTGGGCCACTAACCAAAGGGCCGGTGCCCGTGCCGGAACCGTTGCTCCCAGTAGTATTGGTTCTGGGGCCGTAATAGGTATTGGTGCTGTTGTAATCATAAGGGTTGTAATAGCCGCCCCCGCCGTACATAGAACTGTAATAGCCCGAGTAGTAGCCATTCATATAGCCCATATTATACATACCCATACCATATCCCATTCCATAACCCATGCCGTAGCCCATTCCATAAGGGTTGTACATGCCCATTCCATAACCCATACCTCCCATTCCGTAGCCCATCATGCCGTAAGGGTTGTACATGCCGTAACCCATTCCATATCCCATGCCGTAGCCCATACCCATGCCTCCCATGCCGTAATACGGGTTGTAGTACGAACTGTAAAAAGCAGATGAGGGCGAATAAAAGCCTCCGCCATAGCCCATGCCCATACCTCCGTTGTAATAATTATTGTACATATTGTAGCTGTTATAGCCCATGCCGTAGCCTCCCATACCATAATTACCCATGCCATAATTATTATAGCTGTTGTAATAATTACTGGGGTAGCTGTTGTAAATGCTATTCCCATACGAGTTTGGATTGCCGCTATACGTATATTGATTGGTATAATAGCTGTCGTAATAACCCGTTCCGTATATAGGGCGTTGAAAACGATTAACACGAGCCGCATAAGCATTGTCGTAATAATCGTCGTAATTAAATTGCGGTGAACGATAATTGGGGTTCATGCTATCCGCATGGGTGGCAGCAATTCTTCCCGAATTAGAATTATAATAATTTTGCTGTTGATTTTGGTTTTGTTGCCCACCGCTTTGTTGTTGCGCATAATCAGCACGTGTAGTAGGGCGTGGATCTTTAGGGTTAAAATACACATCATCGGTCCCGTTTGAGGCTAAGCTGTTAAAGCTAGTGCGGCAACTCATCAATGCTAAAGAAGCAACTGCCGACATTAAAAATACTTTTTTCATAGTGTGAAGTATTAAAGTTTTAAATTCTATTTTTGTGCCGTAGAATTATTTAAAACGTAAAACTACAAAAACTATTCCAAAATAAAATTCTTTAACACTATTTATGAGTAAAGACCTAACCAAACGAGCAGACGACTTTAGCAAATGGTACAACGATATTGTAGCAAAAGCAGGACTGGCCGAGCACAGCGCCGTACGAGGCTGTATGGTAATAAAACCCAGCGGATACGCCATTTGGGAAAAAATGCAGCAAACTTTAGACAAAATGTTTAAAGACACCGGGCACGTAAACGCTTATTTTCCGCTTTTTATACCCAAAAGTTTTTTTAGTAAAGAAGCCAGCCACGTAGATGGTTTTGCCAAAGAGTGTGCCGTGGTTACCCACTATCGCCTAAAGAATGCCGATGGCGAAATTGTAGTGGACCCGGAAGCCAAATTAGAAGAAGAACTGATTGTGCGCCCCACCTCAGAAACCATTATCTGGAACACCTACAGAGGCTGGGTACAATCCTACCGCGACCTACCCATTTTAGTAAACCAATGGGCCAACGTAGTGCGCTGGGAAATGCGCACGCGCTTATTTTTACGCACAGCCGAGTTTTTATGGCAAGAAGGTCATACCGCGCACGCAAGCGCACAAGAAGCCATTGAAGAAACCGAGCGCATGCTCGATGTATATGCACACTTTGCCGAAAACTACATGGCGATGCCTGTGGTAAAAGGAAAAAAAACACCCAACGAGCGTTTTGCCGGAGCCCTTGATACCTATTGCATAGAAGCCATGCTGCAAGATGGCAAAGCCCTGCAAGCAGGCACCTCGCACTTTTTAGGACAAAACTTTGCCAAAGCCTTTGATGTGAAATTTGCCGCCAAAGATGGCGCATTAGATTATGTATGGGCCAGTTCGTGGGGCGTTTCTACCCGCTTAATGGGCGCCCTTATAATGAGTCATAGCGATGATAATGGCTTGGTAATTCCACCCAAATTAGCGCCTACGCAGGTAGTAATAGTGCCTATATACAAAGGCGACGAAGGCTTAGCTAAAATAAACGAAGCCGTTGCCCCCATCAAACAAAAACTAGAAGCAAAAGGCATTTCGGTAAAATACGACAACCGCGACAGCCAGCGCCCAGGCTGGAAATTTGCCGAATACGAGATGCAAGGCGTACCCGTACGCATAGCCATTGGCGAGCGCGACCTGCAAAGCCTAACCGTAGAGGTAGCCCGCCGCGACGAACTAAGCAAACAAGTGATGCCTATAGAAGGTTTAGAACAGGCAATTGAAAAACTGCTAACCGACATACAAAACAATTTATTTAAAAAAGCCTTGGAGCGTAGAGAAAAAACAACCCACACCGTTCATACTTTTGATGAGTTTAAACAGGCTTTAGAAAAAGGAGGTTTTGTATCGGCACACTGGGACGGAACCCCCGAAACCGAACAAAAAATAAAAGAAGAAACAAAAGCAACCATACGCTGCATTCCGCTAAATAACAAGCAAGAAAGCGGGACTTGTGTGTATAGCGGCAAAGCCTCTACACAACGTGTGTTGTTTGCTATAGCCTACTAATTTTTGCCCCAGTTGGCAATAAGCGAGTGGAATAAAAGCAAGCCATCTTCATTAAACAGCTCGGCATCGGCAGCACGCTCGGGGTGCGGCATCATACCGAAAACATTTTTAGCAGCATTGCACACACCGGCTATATTCTCTAAAGAACCATTGGGATTGGCTTCTTCAGCCGATTCCGCGTTTTCGTTGCAATATGAAAAAATAATTTGATTGTTTTTTTTCAATGCAGTTATTGTTTTTTCGTCGGCGTAATAGCGGCCTTCGCCATGAGCAATCGGAATTTTTAATGCTTTTTCCGGGCGCACATCTCTAGTAAGAGCGGTTTCATTAGTACCGGTTTTTATATATACATTTTTGCACACAAACTTACGATGGCTGTTGTGCAACAAAGCACCGGGTAACAAGCCCGCCTCGCACAAAATCTGAAAACCGTTGCACACACCCAACAAAAAACCACCTTTAGCGGCATGCTCATTTACCTTCTCCATAATAGGAGAAAAACGGGCTATAGCTCCTGAGCGCAAATAATCACCGTAAGAAAAACCACCCGGCAATACTAAAGCATCGCAGCCTTGCAAATCGGTATCCTTATGCCAAAGTTTAACGGTTTCTTGTTTTAGCTTATCGCGAAGCACATACACCATGTCTTCATCGCAGTTAGAACCGGGAAATACCACTACTCCAAATTTCATATATCTGATTTATTTGTTTTTTTAATAAGTAACCCAGCTATCTGTTGTTTTGATAAAATGGGATTACTTCTTTTTTTTATTTATATTAATTTTGCTTGCTGCAATACGTTCATAACAAAAGCAGCTATAAACAACCACAACAAAAGTTCGACAAAAATACGGCTTTTTGCGTTGCCCACATACATTCCGATAAAAACACTTAAAGCCGGTACCGAAAGCCAAGCCAAAAAGGGCGAATGATTTTCGGTAAAAACCCAAGAAAATACACTAAAAAGCAGCAACCACATAAAAATAAGCAAGGTTTTTCTGGTTTTTACATTGTTTGAAATCGGGTTCATTATCCAATACAAAAGCGTAAAAAACAAAAAAAGTGCCAGCACCGAGTAGCCTACCGGGTTTTCGATAATAAGCGTGCTGAAAGAAACGTATTGAAAGGTTGTATAAACACTTTTTATAACCGACAACGTATTTTTATTAAACAAAAACAAAAGGCTGGCATAAATAAAAAAGGGCAACAGCACACCGATTGCAGATAACAGCCACTCGCGCCAGGAAAATATCCTAAAAATAAGCAAACAAAAGGCCAGTAACGCTAAAAAAATAAAGTAGGGAGGATATAGCAAAGCCGATAGCGATAGAAAAAAGGCACCATCAAAAATAAGCGCAAGGGCTGCATTTTTTTTATACGTAGAGAAGAAACACCACAAAGCAGCTGTGAAAAAAAGTTGAGCAAAAAGCATTGGATGCAGCGGGTTTTGCAACAGCGCATAACTCCAAAAAACACTAGCCAATAAAGCCGCCGTATGATTGTTTTTATCGCATACCTCTTGCTGGGTAAGCAGTAAATCAAAAAAAAGCACGTTGAGCATAAGCAACAACACGCCCGCTATTTTTACAAAAAAATGATTGGGCACCGTTTCAAAAAAAGGGTACAACAAGCTATTCTCAAAAACAGAAGCATTAAAACTAAAGCTTACAGCAACAAAACCAACAAAAAAAGCAAACAACAACAGGTACAAATAAGCAGTATAACTATTTATTTTAAAAAAACGAAGCATAGGATAAAAAAAAAGTATAAATTTGCAGCAAAACTAATTAAAATAGCAATGACTTGGACAGCATTTTGGTACGGAATAGCAGGCTTTTTTCAGTTCTGCTTTAAAATAATCAGAAAATTATTTGAAGTCCCTAACGTTATGGTATGGGTACTTTTAATTTGCTTATTGGCCTTTTGGACGCTTCAGTTGCGCAAACACCGCAAGCAAGCGGATAAAGACGGCACACACATTTAAGTAAAAAATACTTTTCTTACCTGTTTTACGAAAAAGCATTGCCGCTTGAGGTAGTGCTTTTTCTTTTTTATCAGACAATAAACGTATTTTTTGGTGGAAGTGCCTCCATCGGTTTTTGTTATACCCCCTACTTTGCTATCAATAAATGGGCTGGAATACGTTGCTTTAAAAAAACATCATTTATTTTTTGCTATAAATAAAATTTACATACATTTGCAGGCGAAAAAGAAATGTACAATCAATTGCATCATACACATCATTACCATACTTGCACTCAAGCGAGCCGAAGATGATATGATGTAAATCAACCAATATCGAATCCCGTTTGAGTAAATCAAGCGGGATTTTTTCTTTAAAACCCTTTTGGTTTACTCAAATTAAAAACAAAACAAATGAGTAAACTAAAAATAGCCATTCAAAAGAATGGGAGATTAAGCGAAAACTCGCTAGAGCTATTGAAAAATTGTGGAATTATTTTTCAAAATGGAGGAGGAAAACTAATTGCCGAAGCTCACAACTTCCCAATAGAAATACTGTTTCTAAGGGACGACGATATTCCTCAATATGTGGAGCAAGGAATTGCCGATGTGGGAATTATTGGCGAAAATGTGTTGGTTGAAAGTCAAAAAACAATTCCTGTTGTTGAAAA
The DNA here is from genome assembly GCA_018267475.1 of Bacteroidota bacterium. Taxonomy (GTDB): domain Bacteria; phylum Bacteroidota; class Bacteroidia; order B-17B0; family Aurantibacillaceae; genus PALSA-968. Next base: position 47,026 of record JAFDYI010000028.1, read on the forward strand.
ATTAGGTTTTTCTACCTGCCGTTTGAGTTTGGCTATCCCAAAAAACATTACTTATTCAGGATTAACGTATTTCAACAACAAGCGTGTCGCCACATCTTATCCCAATATCTTATCCCATTTTTTTCAATCTCAAAAAATCAACGCGAGCATTGAAGTGATATCGGGAAGCGTGGAGATTGCCACAGGGGTTGGTTTAGCCGATGCTATTTGTGATATTGTAAGCAGCGGAAGCACCTTGTTATCAAATGGATTGAAAGAAGTAGAAAAAGTTTTCTTTAGCCAAGCGGTGTTAGTGGCTAAGGCTCTTATGTCTCCAGAAAAACAAAACATATTAGAACGCTTAATCTTCCGAATTCGTGCGGTTCGTAGCGCAAAAGAAAACAAATACATTTTATTAAATGCGCCCAACAAAAAGCTAAAAAAAATACAAAAAATTTTACCCGGCATGAATAGCCCGACTATTTTGCCTTTAGCCCAAAAAGGTTGGAGTAGCCTACACTCTGTTATTCGTGAGGATACCTTTTGGGACGTAATTGATGAATTAAAATTAGCCGGTGCTGAAGGAATTTTAATCATTCCTATAGAGAAGATGATTGTATAGAAAAATGTATTTTATAAAAAACAAAATGAAAAAAATAATAAAACCACCCACTGATGCTTGGGAAAATATATGCAGGCGGCCAACCCTTATTTCAGAACAATTGGACGATAAAGTACAGGCTATATTAAAAGAAGTAGCGCAATCAAAAGATGCCGCGCTTCGTCAATTCGCTTTGCAGTTTAATCAGGCTTCGCTAACCGAGTTAAAAGTTAGTGAATCGGAAATGGAAGAGGCAAGACAACAAATAACAGATGAATTGAAACAGGCAATACAAGTGGCTGCCGTTAATATTGAACGCTTTCACACAACTCAAAAAACGAGTGAAGAAAAAGTGGAAACAACACCCGGCGTTATTTGCTGGAGAAAAGCGGTAGCTATTGAAACAGTAGGATTGTACATTCCCGGAGGCTCAGCCCCTTTATTTTCAACCATTTTAATGCTAGCAATACCCGCTAAAATTGCCGGGTGCAAACAAATTGTATTATGCACACCGTGTGGCGAAAACGGAAAAATAAATCCTGTAGTTTTATTTACAGCTTCTTATTTAGGGATTACCGAAATTTATAAAGTAGGCGGCGCTCAAGCCATTGCCGCAATGGCTTATGGGACAGAGAGCATTAAAAAAGTAGATAAAATTTTTGGACCCGGCAATCAATTTGTAACCAAGGCAAAAGAATTGGTACAAAAATCAGGAATGGCCATTGATTTACCCGCCGGGCCGAGCGAAGTTTTAATTTTAGCGGATAGTCAAGCCGATGCTGATTTTGTAGCTGCCGACTTGCTTTCGCAGGCAGAACACGGCCCTGATAGCCAAGTAGTTCTTGTTACAAACGATATGCGTTTGATTGACCACGTAACTATTGCTTTAGCGAAACAATTAAAAACATTACCCAGACAACTAATGGCTCAAAAAGCCTTAGAAAATAGTTTTGTTGTTTATTTTGAAAGTATTGAAGAGTGTATTGAGTTTAGCAATGTATATGCTCCCGAGCACTTAATTTTAGCGATACAAAATGCCGATAGCTTGGTAAATGCTGTTCAAAATGCGGGCTCTGTTTTCTTAGGCAACTATTCGTGCGAAAGCGCCGGGGATTACGCCAGTGGAACCAATCACACCTTGCCAACAAATGGCTATGCACGCAGTTACAGCGGTGTTTCTTTAGATAGTTTTACGAAAAAAATCACTTTTCAAAAGTTGTCTTCCGAAGGAATTTTGAATTTAGGGCCAACCATTGAGTTAATGGCAGAGGCGGAACAATTATGGGCTCATAAAAATGCCGTTACCATTCGTTTAAATAAATTAAAAAACAAGTAAGATGATTCAAAATTTAGTTCGTAAAAACATAGTAAACCTTCAGCCGTACTCAAGTGCAAGGGAAGATTTTACCGGTTCAGAAGGCGTTTTTTTAGATGCAAACGAAAATCCTTTTGGAACGTACAACCGCTATCCGGATCCATATCAAAAACAATTAAAAGAAAAATTAGCACAGATAAAGGGTTGCCAAGCCAGTCAAATTTTTATTGGAAACGGCAGCGATGAGGTGATTGATTTAGCCTTTCGTATTTTTTGTAATCCAAAAAAAGACAAAGCCTTAATTTTTACTCCAACGTATGGAATGTATGAGGTTTCGGCCAATATCAACGAAGTAGAATTAATTAAAGTTCCTTTAACGGTAGATTTTCAGTTGGATATGATGGCCCTAAAACCGCATTTATCAGATGAATCTATCAAAGTACTATTTCTGTGCTCCCCTAATAATCCAACGGGCAATAGCATTCCGATAACAGAGATAGAATATATTCTGAAAAATTTTAAAGGAGTGGTTGTTTTAGACGAAGCGTATATTGATTTTTCCCAACAAGATTCTTTTTTAAGTCGATTAGATGAATTTCAAAACTTAATCATCAGTCAGACCTTAAGCAAAGCCTGGGGCTTAGCCGGCTTGCGTTTAGGATTGGCATTTATGAACGCAGAAATTTTACATTTTTACAACAAAGTAAAAGCGCCTTATAACGTTAGTACAATCAATCAAGAAACTGCCCTGCAAGCATTATGTAATTATTCTGATTTTAAATACAAAGTAGCCCTAATCATAGAGGAACGCACCAAATTGATTCAGCTATTAGAAACGGTACCGATCATTCTGAAAATATACCCAACAGATGCTAATTTTATCTTAATAAAAGTGCATGATGCTAACGAATTGTATCAAAAACTGGTGCGCGAACAAGTGATTGTTCGCAACCGAAATTCAGTAATTAAAAACACCTTACGCATTACGGTAGGGACAAAAGAAGAGAACGAAAAACTAATAAAATTTTTTAACCATTACAGCAAATAAAAAATGAAAAAGAAAGTGTTATTTATTGACCGTGACGGAACCTTAATCGTGGAACCGCCTATTGATTTTCAGGTGGATAGTTTGGATAAATTGGAATTTTATCCGGGTGTTTTTCAAAATTTAGCGCAAATAGTAAAAGAGCTGGATTATGAATTGGTAATCGTAACAAATCAAGATGGGTTAGGCACCGATTCTTTTCCCGAAGATGCGTTTTGGCCGGCTCACAATAAAATGTTGCAAGCATTCAAAAATGAAGGGATTGAATTTTCGGATATTTTAATTGATCGTTCGTTTGAACGAGAAAATAAGCCAACACGAAAACCCAATATTGGCATGATGGGGAAATACATTCATGGAAACTATGATTTAGCAAATTCGTATGTGATTGGCGACCGTAAAACAGACGTGCAATTAGCAACTAATTTGGGCGCAAAGGCAATACTCATCAGCGATGAAGCTATGAGCAGTGCTGCCTTAACAACAAAAAACTGGAATGAAATTTTTCAATTCTTAAAAGCAGCCCCGCGAATTGGATCAGCAAAACGCATAACAAAAGAAACCGATGTTTTTGTGGAAGTAAATTTAGATGGATGCGGACAAAGTTTTTTAAGTACCGGCATTCCGTTTTTTGACCACATGTTACAGCAAATAGCTAAACACAGCAATATAGATTTAACCATTCGTGTAAAAGGCGATTTAGAAATAGATGAGCACCACACTATTGAAGATACGGCTTTGGCATTAGGCGATGCTTTTTTACAAGCATTGGGAACAAAAAAAGCTATTGAGCGCTACGGTTTTTTACTACCAATGGACGATTGTTTAGCACAAGTTGCTATTGATTTTGGCGGCCGTCCATGGCTGGTTTGGGAAGCTGATTTTACACGAGAAAAAATAGGCGATATGCCCACCGAAATGTTTATTCATTTTTTCAAATCATTTTCCGACCAAGCAAAATGCAACCTAAACATAAAAGCCGAAGGAGAAAACGAGCACCACAAGATTGAGGCTATTTTTAAAGCTTTCGCTAAAGCCATTCGAATGGCTATAAATAAAACAAATAATTACTCTTTGCCAAGCACAAAAGGGGTTCTTTAAATTCTAACCATTATATTAAATGATTGCCATATTAAAATACAATGCCGGAAATGCAACATCGGTAGCTAATGCAATTAAAAAGATAGGCTACGAAGTGCTTATTACAGACCATAAAGAAGCGTTGCAAAAAGCAGATAAAGTAATTTTTCCCGGGGCGGGTGAAGCTCGTTCAGCTATGAATTATTTAAACAAAACAGGTTTAGACCAAATAATTATTTCCTTAACGCAGCCCGTATTGGGAATTTGTTTAGGCATGCAATTATTATGTTCGCATTCGGAAGAGCGCAATACACCTTGTTTGGGTATTTTTCCAGCAAAGGTGCGATTATTCCCTCCCAAAGATATTGTCCCTCATACCGGTTGGAACACTTTATCAAATACGGACGGAGTACTTTTTAAGGATTTGCAAAAAGAAAGCGATTGTTATTTTGTGCACAGTTATTACGCGGAATTATGCGAGAACACAGTAGCAACATGCGATTATATTTTGCCCTATAGTGTTGCCTTGCAAAAAGACAATTTCTACGCAGTTCAGTTTCACCCAGAAAAGTCTGGAAGTGTAGGAATGAAAATTTTACAAAACTTTTTAGCATTATGAGAATTATACCTGCAATAGATATTATAGATGGGAAGTGTGTCCGCCTATCCAAAGGAGATTATTCCACCCAGAAAACATACAATGAAAACCCATTAGAGGTGGCTATGCAGTTTGAAGATAACGGAATTCAGTATCTGCATTTAGTTGATTTAGATGGGGCAAAGTCGAAACAAATAGTAAACTATAAAACATTAGAGTTACTAGCATCAAAAACAAATTTAATTATTGATTTTGGAGGTGGTGTTAAGTCGCAAAAAGAGGTGCTGCTTGCTTTGAGTGCCGGAGCAAATCAAGTAACGGTTGGCAGTGTTGCGGCTCAAAGCCCCGAATTGGCAACAGAATGGTTAAAGCAATTTGGTTCTGATAAAATAATATTAGGCGCAGATTGTAAAAACCGAAAAATTGCTACCAACGGTTGGCTTGAAAAGAGTTCGTTAGATGTGATTGATTTTATTCAATCGTTTGAGGCAAAACAAGCTCAGTATGCCATCGTTACGGATATTGAAAAAGACGGAATGTTGCAAGGGCCTTCTGTTTCTTTGTATCGCGATATTTTGCGTAAAACAAGCATTCAGCTCATTGCTAGTGGCGGTATAACAACTATAGATGATGTTTTGTTGATGAAAGAAATAGGTTGCGAAGGAGTCATCATCGGTAAGGCTATTTACGAAGGAACCATTAAATTAAAAGAATTGAGCACATTATGTTAAAAAAACGCATTATACCCTGTTTAGATGTTAAAGATGGAAGAACTGTAAAAGGGGTTCATTTTGAGTCCATCAAAGATGCCGGGGATCCGATAGAATTAGCAAAACGCTATGCCGAAGAGGGCGCTGATGAATTGGTTTTTTTAGACATTACGGCAACCTCAGAAAAACGGAAAACGATTACTGAATTGGTAACGAAAGTAGCCGCTGAAATAAACATTCCTTTTACCGTTGGAGGAGGAATTAGTAGCTTAGAAGATGCTCAATCAATCATGCAAGCAGGGGCCGATAAAATCAGCATAAACACTTCTGCTATTTTAAATCCAAAATTAATTGTGGAAATAGCGAATGAATTTGGAAGTCAATGCGTGGTATTGGCCATAGACACAAAATTGGTTGATGGAGAGTGGATGGTTTTCCGCAACGGAGGCAAAACGGCAACCTCATTAAAGGCAGTAGCTTGGGCAGCGGAAGGAGTTCGCTTAGGAGCAGGCGAAATTTTATTAACTTCTATGAACCACGACGGCACAAAATCCGGCTTTGCTTTAGATATTACACAAGCCGTTTCAACATCGGTAAACGTTCCTGTAATCGCTTCCGGGGGCGCAGGGCTAAAGGAGCACTTTTTAGATGTTTTTAGTCAAACTAAAGCTACCGGAGCGTTGGCAGCCAGTGTGTTTCACTATCAGCAAATTACCATTAAAGATTTAAAAAAGTATTTAAAAGAAAACAAAATTTCAATAAGATAATGAACATCAATTTTACCAAAGGCGAAGGCTTAGTTCCTGTCATCATTCAAGACGAAACAAGCATGAAAATACTTATGTTGGGATACATGAACGAAGAAGCCTATCAACAAACTGTAGCAGAAAAAAAAGTAACCTTTTTTAGTCGTAGTAAAAACCGGTTGTGGACAAAAGGAGAAACATCGGGTCATTTTTTATGGGTTCGAGATATTTGCTTAGATTGCGATAACGACACCCTGCTCATTACCGTAAAAGCAGATGGACCAACGTGCCACACAGGCGCGGTTTCTTGTTTTAACACAACATCTGACAAAGGATTTATTTATCAATTAGAGCGCACCATTCATCAGCGTATTGATGATGATGTAATAGATTCATACACAAACAGCTTGTACAAAAAGGGCATTAACAAAGTAGCTCAAAAAGTAGGTGAAGAAGCGGTAGAAGTAATCATTGAAGCAAAAGATAATAATAACGAGCTTTTTTTAAATGAGTCGGCAGATTTATTGTATCACTACTTAATTCTTCTAAAAGCAAAAGGATTTAGCCTAGAAGATGTAGAGGCTATTTTGAAAAAAAGAACTTAAAACACAACTAAAAAGGCACAAAACAGTCCTATTTTCCTCAAAAAACGTGTTTCCTGTAACCTTTTATCCCCTGCCCTACTCTAATGGGCAGTAAGAGGTATTTTTATAGCTTTAAGCAAACAAAAGATGAACTTCAAAAAAGAAAAAAAAATATATAGCGCCAAAGTACCACAAGGAAACAGAGATAAAAGAAGTCCGCGGCGAAGCAGCAAAAGAAACAAAGCACTCGAAGAAAAGCGTGTAATAAAAAGCCTTTTTGAGTTTAATCTTATATATTGCGACTTAATGGTAAATAGGGTAATGAACGAAATAAATCAACTATAAAACCATTTTTATAAAATATGTTCGTAGATACAAATACCTTTAAATTATTGCGCATTCCTTTCTCATTTTTGCTGATGCCTTTATTTTTATTTGCTTTTAGCCAGGCAGAATCGATTCATTTACGCAGCGCACTATGGTCGTTTAGCATCATACATTTATTGGTATATCCTGCCAGCAACGGCTACAACAGTTATATAGACAGAGACGAAACACCTATAGGGGGCTTAGAAAAACCACCGCTGCCTACTACCAATTTATTTTTTGCTACCTTATTTTTAGATATCTGTGCGCTCTTGCTTTCTTTTTTTTGTGTAAACAGGTTGTTTGCTTTATGTGTTTTGTTGTATATCATAGCGTCCAGGGCTTATAGCTCTAAACAAATACGTTTAAAAAAACATCCTTTTGCCGGTTTTTTTACGGTCGTTTTTTTTCAAGGAGCCTTTACTTTTTATATGTCATACATAGGTATTGCGGCATATCCTCTTGAATTAAATAAACTCAATATAATTTTACTGTTAGGCTGCTCTCTGCAAATAGCAGGTGCCTACCCGCTTACGCAAATATACCAACATCAACAAGACCTAAAAGATGGGATAACAACCATCAGCTATAAATTGGGTTATGTCGGCACTTTTATTTTTACAGCCGGCATGTTTGTATTGTGCAATCTCTGTTATTTTCTGTACTTCAATAGCCTTAACTGGCTCTCCCCTTTTTATATCATACAACTGTTTTTTGCGCCCATTGTGGCATACTTTGCGTATTGGTTTTTTCTTGTTTTAAAGAACAAAAACGAAGCCAACTTCAAAAACACCATGCGTATGAATATAATAGCCGCAACCAGTATGAATATTTGTTTTACAAGCCTTTTCTTTATTAAATAGATGAGTTATATCACCGCTATAGAAACTGCAGTGCCTTTATATGCACATTCGCAAGAAAGTTTTGTCCGCTTTTTATCTAATGCCACTAATGATGATGCCGTAAAAAGAAAGATAAACATTATTGCAAAAAAAACGGGCATACAAGAACGATATTCGGTACTAAAAGATTACAGCTCGGCACCCGAAGATTTTATTTTTTACGCTAAAAACAAGCACCTGGAGCCGCAGCCTTCACTTTCTGAAAGAATGACTGTCTTTAGAGAAGGAGCCTTACCCCTATCCTTACAGGCTGTAAAAAAAATAAAAAAAATAGACGAAATAAAAAAACAGATTAGTCACGTTATTACCGTTACCTGCACCGGACTTTTTGCGCCCGGTTTAGATGTAGATTTAATTCATACCCTAAATCTTAACCCCGACATAAGTAGAATAGGCATCAACTTTATGGGTTGTAATGCCGCTATTCTGGCATTAAAACATGCTGATGCTATTTGCAAAAGCAACAGCGATGCCTTGGTGTTAATTGTTTGCACAGAATTATGCACGCTGCATTTTCAAAAAAAATATACCGACGATTATATTCTTTCTAATTTATTATTTGGTGATGGGGCGGCTGCTGTTTTAGTGAGTGGAAAAAAGCCGGAAAATCATTCTGATAAGATGCTGCAAATACAAACCTTCAATTCGCACTTAGTGAAAAAAGGGTATGCTGATATGGCTTGGCAAACCAGTGAAAGCGGTTTTTTAATGAACCTTACCTCCTACGTTGCCTTACTTATAAAAGAAAACATAAAAGGAGTATTTGAAAACCTACACATCAACCCTGAAAACATTAAGCATTGGGCTGTGCACCCCGGTGGAAAAAAAATAATAGACGACTTTTTTACCGCGTTAAATTTAGAAAATGAAAAGGCAAAGCACTCGTACGAAGTGCTAAAAAAGTACGGCAACATGTCCTCGCCAACAGTCTTATTTGTGCTTAAAGAAATGCTACAACAAAACACGGGCGCCAACGCCGGAGAAACCGTTTTTGCCGCAGCCTTCGGGCCCGGTTTAAGCATAGAAACCATGCAAGCCGTTTATGCTTAAACAGCGCAGCATACAAAAAGAATTATTAGATGCCGATGACATACCGGAGGCTGACTTATATCAAAACCTAAAAGAGCTTAATACCATCAACAAACTGTTAGGAGGCTACGGTATTACTTTTTCTGCTTTAAATAAAGTTTGTAAAAAAAACCAATCTTATACTTTAGTAGATATTGGCTGTGGGGGTGGGCACACGCTCAAACAAATTGATAATTGGGCAAAAAAAAATAACCAAAAAGTTACACTATACGGCATAGATATTAAATCGGTATGCATACAATATGCTAAAAAAAATGCGCCCCAACTCGGTTTTATTTGCGACGATTACAAAAACACTTTTTTACATCTGCCGCAAGCAAATATTATACACGCTTGCTTATTTTGTCATCACCTGCAAGAAGATGAGTTGATAAAACTGATACAATTTTGTTTAAGAAACAAAGCCACTCTTATCATCAACGACTTAGAACGAAACCCTTTTGCCTATTATGCTATAAAAATACTTGCTCGCCTTTTTTCCAAATCATACTTAGTAAAAAACGACGCTCCTTTATCCGTAGCACGAGGGTTTAAAACCCATGAGTGGCACCTTATTTTAGAAAAAGCCGGAGCGAAACAATATTCTGTTACAAAAAAATGGGCTTTTAGACATGAAATACTCGTGCATGCAACATAAAAACAAGTACCCTTGCGCTATAGTGGGCGGCGGCTTAGCCGGCCTGTGCTTGGCTATTCAATTGGCAGATAAAGGCATAAAGGTTGTTTTATTTGAAAAAAACACATTCCCCTTTCATAAAGTGTGCGGCGAATACATCTCTATGGAAAGCTGGGATTTTTTGTGTACAATGGGCTTACCACTTCAAGAACTAAACCTACCTAAGATAAACCAACTGGGCATATCTTCTCAAAAAGGTTTTATGCTTAATACCCACTTACCTCTAGGCGGTTTTGGTATGAGTCGTTTTTCATTAGATAATTGCTTGTGCGAATTAGCTAAGAAAAAAGGAGTTGCTATATACGACAACTGTAAGGTTTTTGATGTAAAAAAAAACAATAAAAACGAGAGCGAGGTACACACTTCAAAAGGAATATATACAACTCGTATTGTATGCGGTGCTTACGGAAAATACAGCCCTTCTTTTATGAAAGAAGAAAAAAACAAAAGTTTGAATTACATAGGTGTAAAATACCACATCAACACAAAAAAAATACCGGATAATAAAATAGAATTACACAACTTTAAAGGCGGATATTGCGGCATATCCAAAGTAGATAAAGAAACCCATTGCTTATGCTATCTGACAGACTCGACCAATTTAAAAAACAATGCCAACGACTTAAAAAAAATGGAACAAAACGTGCTGTATAAAAATCCTTTTTTAGAGTCGTATTTCACGCAAAGTACTTTTTTGTTTAATGCCCCTTTAATCATCAGCAACATCTATTTCACTAAAAAAAACACCTACCAAAACCCACTTTTTTTATTGGGCGATGCCGCAGGCTCTATTACACCCTTGTGTGGCAACGGTATGAGCATGGCTATGCGGGCTTCTAAAATAATGGCTTCCTTGCTGCCACAGTACTTTGACGGAGCATTTTCCGAAGAGGCTTTACAAAAACAATACCACGCACTTTGGAATCAAAATTTTAATACCCGAATTACAGCCGGGTATTACCTGCAATTTTTGTTTGGCAAAAACAACACTACGCATTACGCCTTACAAGTATTAAACAAAACGCCTTACATTACTAAAAAAATAATTTCACTTACCCATGGCACTTCTTTCTAAAAACAAGATTATCTTTTTTTTTACACTTGCTTTGTTTCAACACATTTTGGCTCAAAACAAAGAATGGCTTGTTGTTTCATCTAACATTAATTTTAAAATAAAAAATGCCGGCATCTATGTTTCCGGCGTTTTTTCAGGCTTGCAAGCGCACATTCAGTTCGACTCTTCAAAAAGCTTTGATAACAAAATAGAAGCCAGTATTTCTGTAAATACACTTAGCACTGGAAACTCCATGCGCGATAAACACTTAAAAAAAGAAGATTATTTCTTTACAGAAAAACACCCTACCATCAGCCTTGTTTCAACGGCCTTATCCAAACAAGCAAGCGGAACGTACAAAGGCTTTTTCATGCTAAGCATCAAAGACACACACCGACTTATCCCCATTTTGTTTTCTTTTTATGAGCGCGATAAAAAAGCCGTTTTTTCAAGCCATTTCACTCTCAATAGATTGGATTACGGCATAGGGAGTTCCAGCCTTATTTTATCCAATGAAGTAAGCGTTTGGGTAGAGCTAAACTGCATACCAAAATAAAACGTATCTTTACCCGAATAATTGGCACTTTATTTGATTAACTCCTCTAAAAAACAAGTATGAAAAAAATTGGAACAACCTGTTTGCTATTAGCCGCTATAAATGTCTTTTCTCAAGGAAAAAGTTTTGTAATAAACGGTACTATAAAAAAAGTAAATGACAATGCCTATGTATATTTAAGCCACATTTACAACGAGCAAACCCAAATAGATTCGGCTCTTGTAAAAAACGAAAAATTTACCTTCAAAGGCAAAACACCCGAACCCAATATGTATTGGATAACCCTGCATAAAAATGAAACCCCACAACTTATCTTTTTTGCAGATAATGCCCCTATTACCATTGCTGCTGACGCCGACTCTATGGCGCACGCAAAAATTAACGGCGGTACAACACAAAACGACTACAAACACTGGCTGGCTATGCAAGCCAAATACGCCGAAATGCGAAACGGCCTTATAACTCAGTACAACGGGCACATGCGCAGCAACAATCAAGAAGGAGCAAAAAAAGTAGTAGATACCGCAGGTATTGCCGAACGTGCTTACGAAAAAGGCATTTTAAAATTTATTAAAGAACACCCCCAATCAAACGTAAGCGCTTACGCTATTTACTCTGTAAATTTTGATTGGCCTAAGATGGACGAATACGAGGAAATGTACAACGTGCTTTCTCCGCAAGTAAAAGCCGGCAAATTTGGAAAATTAGCTCACGATAAAATAGAAGGCATGAAAATGAAAGACGCTACCGTAGGCGTTACCGCAGCCAATTTTTCTCAGCCCGATGTAAATGGAAAAATGGTATCGCTTAACTCCTACAAAGGAAAAGTAGTGTTGGTTGATTTTTGGGCAAGCTGGTGCGGCCCCTGTCGTGCTGAAAACCCCAATGTGGTAGCCGCTTACCAAAAATACCACCCAAAAGGTTTTGAAATTTTAGGCGTTTCCTTAGATCAAAATAAAGATAAATGGTTGCAAGCCATTAGCAACGACAACCTTACCTGGACACACATCAGCGACTTAAAAGGCTGGGGAAATGAAGCCGCAAAAAAATACGGCGTAACCTCTATCCCTTTTAACGTGCTTATTGATAAAGAAGGGAAAATTATTGCAAAAGGCCTTAGAGGAAAGGCTTTGGACGATGAATTAGCCAAGATATTTGGAGAGTAAACAGCTTTTTATAACCCAAAACATCATACCGTTTTTTATTAGATATTTGCAGCCTAAAAATGACTGCCTCTAAAAATTATACTAAGTGGTTTATACTTTTTGCTTTAGCATTAGTATGGGGCAGTTCCTTTATTTTAATGAAACGAGGCTTAGAATCTTTTAGCAGCGTGCAAGTAGCTTCGCTACGAATTAGTTTAGCGGCTTTGTTTTTACTTCCTGTTTTAATAAAATACCGAAAAATAAATTTAAAAAAATACGGACTTGGCTTTTTGTTGGCAGGTGTGTTTGGCAATCTCATACCCGCTTTTTTATTTACCAAAGCCGAAACCGGCATCAGCAGCAGTTTGGCAGGCATGCTCAATGCTTTAACCCCTCTTTTTACTGTAGTAGTAGCGCGCCTCTTTTTTAAAGGAAAAACTTCTACTATGCAAATAGTAGGCGTTTTAACGGCTTTTATAGGAGCCTTATTTTTACTATCGGGTGATAAAAATGCTTCCGGTACAGACAACCTACTCTATGCTTTTTATGTTATTTTAGCCACTATATGCTACGCCATCAGCGTAAACAGCATTAAGCATTTTTTAGACGATGTAAACTCTGTAGCCGCTTCGGCCTGGTATTTTGCTCTTACAGGCCCTATTGCTCTGTTTATCTTGTTTAATACTGATTTTCTTGAAGTCATGCAGCGCAATCCAAATGCGCTAAACAGTTTAGGATATGTTGCTATTTTGGGTATAATAGGCTCGGCGCTTTCTGTTATTTTCTTTAACTATTTAATCAAAGTATCTGGGGCGGTTTTTGCCTCATCCAGCACGTATTTAATACCTATTGTAGCTATTTTTTGGGGATTTTTTGACGGAGAGGTTATCACTATCATACAAATAGCTGCCATCTTTGTGATTTTAGGAGGGGTATGGCTTATCAATAAAAAAAAGGAAAAGAAGTAGCGTTTTTATATGCTGCTCTTTAAACTACTGCACAATCATTTTTTTAGAAACACGCTGCCCATCTATGCTTACTACCACATTATATATCCCTGCTTGATACGAGTTAGAAGCATTTAAAAGCACGATACTTTGCCCGGCAGCATACCGTTTATTTTCAAAACCTTCTACCACTCTGCCCAACATATCACATACCTGCACGCTTACATTGTGTTGTTCGCTCAGGTTGATGCTAAGGTTGCTACCCGCTACCGATGGGTTAGGATATAAATCTAATTCTGCATTTACAGAAGCTATCGTTGCAATACCACTGGAAACCGCATCATATATATTAATATCATCTAAGTATATATTGTTTCCTACTCCGTTTATATCAGCCATAAAATCCCATTTAAACAGCACACTCGTGTTAGAGGACAGGCTTGCTAAATTAACCGTGTAGGTAACAAAATCTGAAGAAGCAGGCATATAAGGCGTTGCCGAAATACCCGACGATAAGGACGCGCTGGTGCGTACCCATTTGGATATCCAGTTGTTGCCGCAATCGGTAGAGGTAAGCACTTGCAAATAATCGTTATTAGCAGCTGTTGTTTTCTTGTGGTAAGCAACTTTAAAAGAAAGCATTGGATTGGTAAGCTGTGTTAAATCATAGGATTTACTGGTTTGCAACACGCTTAGGTTTCCGTTAGCATTACTAAAATTATTTACCATACATGATTTAGCACCGGTTGCCGCTCCGTTACTGGTAACCGACCAATCAGCCCCATTAGAATTAGTATGCGAAACTTCCCAAACGGTAGATCCGGCTAATACGCAGTTTTCAAAGCCTTCGGTAAACGGAAGCACTCCGCCCGGCGCACTTACCGAAAACAAAGTAGAAGATTGATTGTTTGAGGGATTAGCATCTACACCGGCATTGGGATTGCTGCTGTAACAAACCAATGTATGGGTGCCGGCCGTAGCCACAAAAGAAGCTAAGCTAAGGGTGGCTTTTTGCCCTGTAATAAGGGTGCCACTCCAAGAAATAGATTGAACGGCTCCGTTATCTATGCTGTAGTTTATGTTGCAAGAAGTAAGGGTATCCGAACCAAAATTTTGCAACATCACTATCGGGGTAAAATTAGTGCTGCAATAAGAACCGGTTGGTTGGTTTACAGAAGAAATACCCGCATCTAAAGAGTAAGAAGCAATAGGCACAATACCGATAACGGCCTCATGCCCTACCGAAGGGTTAAAGCCGCCGTTAGTAGTTTGCAAGTTGCTTAATAAAAACCAGCCGTTATCAAAACCTCCCCAGCCCCAGTTCATGTGAAAAAAATTATTGGCATCATAACCATCGCACACCCAAGTATGCCCATCGTGTTGTACCGGGTCATCGCCCACATATTGTATAGGGCGCCCAATGTTTAAGTCGTTTTTTAAAAGGGCAAACCAGGCGCTGTCGGTGTAATTAGAACGGTACAAACCTTGTATTGTATTAGGGTTGTATTTAAAATACTGTACATACGAATTTTGTGCACATACGGGGTTGTCGCCGGTAATAACCCAAGCACCACTTCCGCTGGGCGAATAATCCATATTTACACTTACACCGCAGTGATAATTTATTAAAGCCACATCGCTATTAGCCGATGTAACACTAAGCGGCATATTAGCCCAATTATAAGTGGCTGCGCCGTAGTTGGCTGATAAGGTACCGTAGTTGTTTGAAAAACCACTGGAGCTGCAATCGCAATAGGAGCTAGAGCCTGTTCCTTGTGCCGGGTAACTCCAATAACGCATAATCTGCGCCATGGCGGTAGCTACACAGCCCGTTACCGAGTTGTGCGGGCACATAGCGTTGTAATAGGGCGATTGATTCCAAGTGGTTTGTACCAAAGGCGCTACGCTACTAGGGGCGCTGCCACCTGCAAAAGTGCGATACACAGAAGGTTTATTTTGTAGGTATTTTAGCCATAAAACGGCGTTTTCTCCGGAAGGAATTAGATTGTTTTTTTGAATAAAATCAATTTCTTTGCTGCGCGTACTAAGCCAATTGCTAATAGTAGTACCCGCCTCCGGAACCACAAACCTGTTTGTTGTGGCATAGCCTATTACCGGCTGGGCAGCATCATCGGCTGATACAATAACAAAACCATCTCCCTCATTTACATTAAAAGCATAATAGGCAGAAGCCCCCGCGCTTGTTAAACCAGTATAAACAAGGTTTAGCGTACGCAAACCTACTTGTGAATTTTGCGTATAAAAATTTTGAGCTACCCGTTGGGCCATTTTAGGGGCAACTGGTTTAGCGCTTGCCAAAGAGGTTAATAATACCGCGCCGGCGGCTAAGTATTTTGTTTTGTTTAATATCATACACATAAAGTAAAGCACCAAATATATAAAAAAGAACAAAAAAAAGAATACTTTGCATGAAAATTTTAACCGCTGCTTTTTTTAGATTAACCGATATTTTTTTTGGCGGAAAGAAAACTTTTTGTATTATTGCACTTATTATTCATTTAAAAAAAACGGAGGAACGCATAGGATAAAACTTACTTTTTAGCATTAAGAACATTAAAAACTAAAAGTAAAACCTATGTCTATTCATCAGTTAGATGACAACCGTTTGGTAAAACAATACATTAAAGGAAACGAAGAAGCCTTGTCTGTTCTTGTGCAGCGCCACAAGCAAAAGGTGTATTATTGCATTTATCAATTAGTACGCAACCGCGAGCTTACCGAAGATTTTTTTCAGGATACTTTTGTAAAAGCAATTCAATCGCTAAAAAGCGGCTCCTATTATGAAGATGGAAAATTTGGGGCTTGGTTGCAACGCATAGCTAAAAATTTAGTGATAGATTATTTCAGAAAAAACAAGAAAATGCCATTCGTATCGAACATGGTAAATGAAGATGGGGAAGAGGTAGATATTTTTGCTACGCTCAAACCCAACAACATATACGAAGATAAAAATTCGGAAGAAAAAAAATACATCCGCCAAACCATGAGGGCTTTGATACAAGAGCTGCCGTACGAGCAAAAAGAGGTTGTTATTATGCGCACCTACTACGATATGAGTTTTAAAGAAATATCCGAACTTACCAATGTCAGCATCAACACGGCTTTAGGGCGTATGCGCTACTCTATGATGAATTTAAAAAAAATGATGGAAGAGCGGCAAATAGAAATTTCTTTGTAAACAAGAATTATTGCACCAAAATGGTTGTTTGAAAAAAAGCTTGATTGTTTTTTTTGTCGTTTACCTGCAAACTCAATAGTACCTTACCCGTTTCTACTTTCTCATCTAACAAAAAGAATATGGTATTGTTTTTATATTCGTACTCGGCTAAATGCCACTTTCCGTTTATAAATAATTTAAAAGTACCGATGCCGCTAAAATTATCGCTTACCTTAAAAACAAGAGTACTTCCTTTTTTATAGATGCCCTTTTTATGAAGAATTACATTGATTACGGGCGCTACCGTATCTACCCCTACTTGATACAAACCAAAATTTTTAATAACCGCCTTGGCATAACCGCTATCATAAACAGCATCAATAAAATTTTTACTTTTCCCTTTTATCTCATACAAGCCTATTTTTTGACTGTATTTTTCAAGAGTTTCAGGTACTTTTAATTTTACAACACAGGCGTTTTGAAAAGGAATATTATAGTTTTTTGCGGTAAAGGATAAGGTATTTTTTTGATACGAAACCAACAAAAAAACATCACGATACAAACTCTTAGCGGGTAGTTCTATGCTATAATCGTTTGTTTTGGAGTTATACGCACTAAGGCAGTCTTGCGCGCCCGTAGCCACGTTTGGCTCTTTTTCAGGAGGCGTTTTCAAAAAAAACATAATTTCGTCTTTTTGCTGATAAAAATCGTACACCACTATTTTAATACGATGCACTTGATTATCATTAAACGAGATAAACCCGTTTCTGTTCAGCATTTTGTAAACGGGTAAGTCGTTGTTTTTGTCTTTAAATAGTTTTTGAATGGTGATGCCTTTTTGTTTTTTTATTTCATAGTCGGCGTAGGTATTTACATATTTAGATAAATCAAACGGAATGCTGTCCAAAATATGTCGATACATTATTTTTTCATCGACGTATATTTCGGCTTTATAAATGTTGTTTTTTCTTGCGTTGGCACGTTCATAGTCAAAACAATTTATTCCAAACGCTACGGGCTGCTCTGTTGTAAGAGTATCTTTTTTAGTTAGAGTGGGAAATAGTTTATTCCATTCGCCTTGACGGTTATATAAAGCTATTTGTTGTATGATGGGTGCTCGTTCGTCTTTAATAGTAAGGAAACGCAAGGGGTTGTATGGAACCTCTGTTTTTTCATCGCGTATTTCAAAGTGCAGATGCGGGCCCTGGCTGCCTCCAGTGTTACCGCTGTAGCCTATCACCTCGCCTTGTATAACGGGCAACTCGCCGGGTTTAGGAAAAAGTTCTATCTCAAACGTTTGGGCTATTTCCTGCGCGTTTTCCACATAGTTTTTTATTTTATCAGCAAAATGATGTTGGTGTGCATATACACTCACTAAGCCGTTGGGATGCGTTAGGTACAACACTTTGCCATACCCGTAAGCAGAAATTTTTATGCGCGATACATATCCGTTCATAGCGGCATAAATGGGTACGTGCTCGGTTGGGTGCGTTCTGAAATCCAGGCCTGCGTGAAAGTGATTAGGGCGCACTTCTCCATAATTTCCACTTAGCTCAGGGAGTTGCTTTAAAGGAAAAATAAATTTTTGAGGTGGGTTTTGTGCTTGTAAAAAGAAACAATACATGCCCAACCATAAGCCTATCCATATCTTTTTTTGTATCATCAATAACGCAATATAAAGTGTTCTTTTTGTTTTTGCTCGCTTCTAAAAAAAACAATGCCTACCTTGTATAAATCAAGACTTAGTGTAACCATGGGGTGGCTTTTTATTTCTTGCCAGGCCTTCGCCATGCCGGGTGTCCAATAAATATCATCAAAAACAAAAACACTTTGCTCTTTTGCCGTTTTAAGTAAAAAGTAAAAATAACGCATGGTCGCTTCGTACGTGTGGTTGCCGTCTATAAAAACAAAGTCAAAATAAACGCCAGACTTCAAGTTTTGAAAAAAAGCATCGAAAGAAGCGTTTACTAAAGATACGTTATTTTGCTTGTTTTGAGTCATCATGCTTTGAGCAAACAAGAAGGTATTAGGGCAAGCCTCCACGCTGGTAATTGGTGTTTTTTTCGAAGCCATAGCCATATACATAGCCGATATTCCTAACGAGGTGCCTAACTCCAAAACGTGCTGAGGGCGTAAATAATGGACCAAACGAAACAACAACTCCCCGTATTTTTTTTGTATGACACTATGCTTAGCAATATCCTGCACACGCCTGCGCTTGCCCATTTTTTTTGAACCCGCCCCCAGGTCAAGTACTTCTATTTGTTGTGTGCTTTTAAGTGCTTGTTTTTTTACCGCATCTAATGTATTAAAGGCATAATAAGAGCCTTGAGGCACTATTACCTCTGTATAAAGTTTGTACACAAAAGGCGAGTGAATACCATGCGCATTGCACGATTTAGAGTAATAGGATATGTATTTAAAAAAAGAGTACAGGCTCATCACCGGGTAAAGGTGCATAATTTGTTTGACTAATAAAGCGCACGAATCCTTAAAGTTATCAGTTTTTTTGTACTGTTTTTTTTAGCTTGTTTCAAACGCATTTTTCATGCGCAAAAAGTTTGCATTAACAAGCTTTTTTCTTATTTTTGCTCGGCTTTTTGTTATGAGCAAGATAAAATACAAATTTAATACTAAAAACCTTACTTACGAAAAGGTTCATACTACGTGGAAAGAGCGTGGTCTGAAAGTATTATCGTACTTGGCTACCGGCACCGTGTTTGCTACCATTACCATTTTGCTGGCCTACCGTTTTATTGATTCTCCTAAAGAAAAACAGCTAAACCGCGAAATTGAAAAACTGCAACTGCAATACGATTTATTAAACCAAAAAATGAGCATGGCTCAAACCGTATTGGGAGATTTACAAGACCGAGACAACAACATATACCGCGTTATCTTTGAAACAGACCCTATACCCAACAGCATACGCAAGGCCGGTTTTGGCGGTAGCGAGCGTTACAAAAGCTTAGAAGGGTTTGAAAGCAGCGATTTAATGAAAGAAACTTCAAAAAAATTGGACGTGCTGCTAAAGCAGTTATACATTCAATCTAAATCGTTTGACGATGTATTAAAATTAGCGAAAAACAAAGAGCAAATGCTCAGTTCTATTCCTGCTATCATGCCGCTAAACATCAAAAGCATTATTCATCAGCCGGGCGGTTTTGGTTGGCGTACACACCCTATTTATAAAACACAAGAACTGCACCCCGGCATGGATTTCCCGGCAGCTGAGGGCACCCCTATATATGCTACCGGCGATGGGGTAGTTACCCAAGCCGATGCCGCTCTGCAAGGATATGGCAACCACGTAGTTATAGACCATAGTTTTGGCTATCAAACGCTATATGGACACATGAGCAAAATAAACGTGCGTGCCGGTCAAAAAATAAAAAGAGGCGAATTGGTTGGTCTTGTAGGCAGCACCGGTTTAAGCACCGCCCCTCACCTGCATTACGAAGTGATTAAAAATAATCAAAAAATAAACCCTATTAATTTTTACTATAACGACCTAAGTCCGGATCAATACCAACAAATGCTGCAAGCCTCTCAGCAGTCGTCGCAGTCGTTCGACTAATATGTCCGCATCAAAAATTAATTTTAATACCGCCGTAGCCATTGTAGTAGCCAACATGATTGGTACCGGTGTTTTTACCAGTTTGGGGTTTCAGGTATTAGATATTCAATCGGCTTTTGCCATTATATTATTATGGGTATTAGGAGGTATTATGGCCTTATGTGGCGCCTTAGTATATGGCGAAATAGGCTCTGTATATACCCAATCGGGGGGTGAATACAACTATTTATCTAAACTATACCACCCCGTAGTAGGTTTTTTAAGCGGTTGGGTTTCATCTACCGTAGGCTTTGCTGCACCTGTAGCTTTGGCCTCTATGGCTCTGGGGCATTATGTTACCGGCGTTTTTCCAAATGTGCAACCTACCGTTGTAGCCTTATTTGTAGTAGTACTTATTACCGTTATTCATGCTACCAACATTAAAACGGGAGCCGCCTTTCAACGCTACGCCACTTACATCAAAATAGTATTTATCGTACTGTTTATTATTGGTGGTTTTATATTGGCTAAACCGGTTCCGGATATTTCGTTCTTACCCAACGGGCATACTTTTACTGATATTTTTGGAAGCGCTGCCTTTGCCGTTTCTCTATTTTGGGTTTCGTACTCATACAGCGGCTGGAATGCGGCCGCCTACATTTCGGGAGAGATAGAAAACCCGCAAAAAAACGTACCCAAATCGCTACTGATAGGAACCTTAATAGTAAGCGTTTTATATGTATTGCTCAACGCTCTTTTTTTATACTCAACCCCAACTACCGACCTAAAAGGTCAAATAGAAATAGGGCACATTAGCGCCACCCATATTTTTGGCACCAATGCCGGAAAGACTATGAGTTTGATTATTTCGTTGCTTTTAGTATCTTCTATCAGCGCCATGATACTAGCCGGCCCGCGCGTTGTTGCCTCCATTGGTAACGACGTACAAGCGCTGCGCTTGTTTACAAAAAAAAATAAAAACGAAGTGCCTTATGTAGCGGTATTATTTCAATCTTTTGTATCCATAGTTCTTATTCTTACAGCTAAGTTTAACGAAGTGTTAGAGCTAATAGGTTTTACCCTTACCTTATTTACCACACTTACGGTATTTGGTATTTTTATTTTACGAAAAAAGCAAAGAGTTGCTAACGAAACTACTTACAAAACATGGGGCTACCCTATTACCCCTATTTTGTTTTTACTCATTAACGGCTGGATTCTATACTACGGCTTTAGTTCTAAAATGCAAATGGCCTTACTAGGATTAGCGCTGGTTTTGGCAGGGCTTCCTGTTTATTTTATAGGCAAGAAAAAACAATAAGTATATTTGTAACATGTTTCATTTGCAAAAGAAAATCATTGTTGTTACCGGCGCTTGCGGCTTGCTGGGCAAAACCTTTGTTCAAGCTATTTTAAAACAACAAGCTACTGTTATAGCTGCCGACATAAATGCTTCGTTGCTTCAAGCGCTAAAAAAAGAAATACCCTCCGCGCATTTAGAAATACTGGAGCTGGATATTACCTCTAAAACATCTATACAAACCGCTATCGAAATCCTGCATGAAAAATACGGAAAAATAGATGCCTTAGTAAACAATGCCTACCCGCGCAACAAAAACTACGGAGCCCTTTTGGAAGAGGTAAGCTATTCTGATTTTTGTGAAAACACCAACCTGCATTTGGGAGGATATTTTTTGTGCATGCAACAATTTGCTTTATACTTTAAAAAACAAGGATATGGGAATGTAATAAGCATGTCTTCTGTATATGGAGTAATCCCTCCTCGTTTTGAGGTGTATGAAAATGCTCATTTTACCATGCCGGTTGAGTATGCGGCTATAAAATCGGCGGTAGTACACCTTAGTAAATACTTCGCAACGTATTACAAACAAAAAAACATTCGTTTTAACTGTATCAGTCCGGGTGGTATTTTTAACAACCAAGATAAAGACTTTGTAAAAAAATACAATCAATTAAGCTTAAACAAAGGCATGTTGGATAAAGAAGATATAGAGGGTGCTCTTTTATTTTTATTATCCGATGCTTCGGCATACATAAATGGACAAAACATAGTGGTAGATGACGGCTTCAGCCTTTAAAAACACGAATTTTTAACACTCTAAATTTTCCCTAAAAAAATAAAAAAAATCGTAACCTAATTTGTTGTACATTCGCAAAATTGTGAGCAAAAATTTAGTCATCATACCCACCTATAACGAAAAAGAAAACATCAAAAAGATGATTGAAAAGGTGTTTTCTCTTCAGCCTGCCTTTGAATTGCTTATTATAGACGATGGCTCGCCCGATGGAACGGCCGACATCATTAAATCATTACAACCAACATACCCCAACCAATTACACCTAATACAGCGAAAAGGAAAAATGGGCTTGGGCACCGCCTACATAACCGGTTTTAAATGGGCAATAGAAAAAAAATACGATTATATTTTTGAAATGGATTGCGATTTTTCGCACAACCCCGATGATTTGCCGCGCTTGCTGCAAGCCTGCGAAAACGGAGCTGATGTGTCGGTAGGCTCGCGATACTGCAAAGGAGGGAAAGTAAAAAACTGGCCTGTAGGGCGCATCTTAATGAGCTACTTTGCTTCGGTATATGTACGCGCCGTGTTATGGATTGGCGTAAGCGATACCACGGCCGGTTTTAAATGTTACAAACGCCACGTATTAGAAAAAATAAATTTAGATGCCATAAAATTTATGGGCTACGCCTTCCAAATAGAGATGAAATATACCGCTTTGAAAAAAGGATTTACCATAAAAGAAGTACCTATCACTTTTATTGACCGCATAGAAGGCGTATCTAAAATGAGTGGGAAAATTTTTAAAGAAGCTTTTTTGGGCGTTTTAGAAATGCGTTTCAGAAAAATATAAATACCCAAAAAAAATGAAGCCAAAATCAAAACCTTCCTCTTCCAAAAAAAAACCGAAGTTACAGAAGAAAAAAACGAAGAAAAAGAAGACAACGCAGGTCGTTCAGCAAACGATGGTAGAATACATAACCGTATTAGACAGCAAAGAAATGATTTGCGAGGACTACGGAGATTACACCGGTTTGTAAATTCAGCCTATAAAGCACTGCTCTTTGGATATTTTTTTTGCACTCTTTCACACAATGTTCCGCCTACTTCTAAGCCTTTTATAAAATCAAAGCGCTTATAGCTAAATGGTAGTCTCGATAGGAATCGAACCTATATCAAAAGTTTAGGAAACTTCTATTCTATCCATTGAACTACGAGACCAACAACCATTACACTTTCAGTAAAAAAAGAAAGCGCAAAGGTATTATTTTTACAAAATAAACCACAAAAGTTATTTATCTCTTTATAAGAAAAAGTTAAAGTATGAATTTAAAAAAAAGACTTTAAAATTCTGCTTTTCAGCAAAATACATGTTTTTTTTAAAAATTCCATAGTGTTGCAAATAAAAGAAAATGCCTCGTTTTGTTGTAATCTTATTTTAAGATGAAGCAAGATACGCTTGCAACCAATTATATACCTCATCATTCATTTCTGAAAAAAGTTTGGTGGGCACATAGGGTTTGTGCAAACTTATCAGGCTTTGAAAATCTAATTTTTGAGCCATATTAAAAGCCACTAAAGCTCTTGCTAGCACATTATCTTTTTCTGGTTTGCGCTCACTCAGTATAAATTTCAAAAAATCATTAAACGGAACATACAAATTGTTTGCATTAAGAATAGAAACATACGATTCTTTGCCTACCAGGCTGTTTACTGCCTCAATAGCCTCTACGCCCATGTTCACATTTATAGGCATTTCTTTGGTAAAAGTAAGCAATGCTACCTGAGGTTTTACCAGTTCCACCGATAGGAAATCTAACTGTATTTTTTTTGTTTTTTTAGCGCCTGTCATAACATTACCTTGTTTGGTCGGGTAAAAATACGACTTTATCTAATAAAATCAAAATTTAATTTGTAATTTAACATTTACCTGCCGGTTGGTAAGGTAATTGGGTACTCCATAGCTTACCCCCGAAACGGAATTTATCCATGTATAAGATACGGTATTGTTGATGCCCAGCAAGTTCATAACCTCTAAGCCCAGCCAAGCCGAGCGTATGAAGTGGAAAGGATTGTTTTTGGAAAGGGGTTTTTCTTCGCGTATAAAATCGTAGGTAAAATTGATATCTACCCTTTTGTAAGAAGGATAACGAAAGTTATTAGCCATCAAATCTTTTCTTCCTAAAATGGTTATAGGCAGGCCGGTACCAAATATAAAATTCAAACCCATTTTAAAGGCAGGCAACTTGGGCAAATGGTCTTGAAAAAACATATTAAGGGTTACTAATTGGTCGGTGGGACGCGGTATATAGCCTTTGGTATGATACACGCTATCGGTTTTGGTAGTAACCGACAAGCCCGGATAAAAGGCTTGTCCGGTTTGGTCGGTATAGGTATAGTAGCCCAAGCCCTGTATTTTTTCGGCGGTGTGCATTACACTTAGGCTTATCCACGATTCTACTCCTTTTATAAATTCGCCGTTAAGGCGCATATCAATACCGGTGGCATAGCCTTGCGAATTGTTAGTGCCGTAGTAACGTATCAGCACGTTGTTGATGTCGTAGGGCACTAAATTTTTCATTTGTTTGTAATACAGGGCTCCCATAAATTTAAAAGGACGGCGCCACATTTTAAAATCAACATCTCCCGAAAGCACGTAGTGTATTGATTCTTGCGCCTTCAAGTTGGTATTGATTTGCCCCTGCAAATTCAGCATTTCTCTAAAAAAAGGCGGCTGGTAATAATAACCCCACGAAGCTCTAAACACCCAATTGCGTTTCCAATGAGGCATATAAGCAGCCGTAACGCGCGGACTCAACACATTTTGTTGATTTAAAGTCCAATAATTACTGCGAATGCCCGCGCTAAGTGTAAGGTTTGACGTATCTTTCAATGGTTTATCCCACACATATTCAGCGTATTCCATAATACGGGCGCTTTGCACGTTTACCTGCGATTTTAGTACATAAGGCAGGTTAATAGCGGTTGGACTTTGAGGAACGCTATACCCGGCCGAGTCTAAATAGTTCCACTCATTCATTTTATTAGAAATAATTTCTTCTTGCCCGCGCAAGCCCCACAAAAAGGTGTGCCGTTTTTTTTGATACTTCCCTTTGTGCTCAAGTATAAAAACATTGGCATGCAAGTAATCTCGCCCGTTATTTAAATAGGTACCCACCCCTAAGTTGTAAGCGGTATTTCCGAAACTGGCACTGCCAAAATCGTTGTTTAATTGATTGATGTAGTACTGCCCTTGTATAGTAAAAGTTTGATCCTCATTATCGCGGTAGCCCGATGCAATAAATTTTAAACTAAGGCTGTCTTTGGGTTTATAGGTAGCCGATAAAGCGCTAAAATAGGTTTGGTAATTGCTTATTTCTTGCCCGTCAAAATACACATCAAAACTCAAGGCATTTTGAAACGTGCCAAAAGTAGTTTTTCTATTGGCGGGAATAACCAAGTATTTATTATCCGAAATCATACCCAAGTACTCTAAGGTAAGTTTTTCGCTAATATCAAAGGTAAGATGCGCTTGCACGTCGTAAAAACTGGGTTTATATTCTCCTTTAGTATCCATGGCTTTTAGCACATACTGGGTGTTTCTATAACGAGCGCCTACCTGCCACGAAAAAAGTTTGTTTTTGGTACAATTTTCTACGCTTACGCTGCCCCCTAACAAACCGCCCTGCACCGATGCGCCAAAGTTGCGGGGCTTGCGGTACTGAACATCTAATACCGACGACATTTTATCGCCGTACTTAGCTTCAAAACCACCCGATGAAAAGTGAAGGCTTGACACCATATCCGGGTTGGGAAAACTAAGCCCCATTTGCTGACCGGTACCGGCCAAAAATGGGCGAAAAACTTCTACATCGTTTACATAAACCAGGTTTTCATCAAAGCTGCCGCCTCGTACCGAATAGCTGCTGCTAAGCTCGTTGCTGCTTTGCACCCCTAAACCCTGCGCCAGTAATATCTTGCTGATATCGGGGGTAGGGCCTGCCAACTTAAAATAATCTTTCGATTGTATGTAAATATCTTCTTGTTTGCGGTTTTCGCTTATTACGGTTACGTCTTCTATTTCATTTTTAAAAACAAGGTGCGGACTTAGTTTTATTTTTTCGTGGGGTTTGGCTTGTATTTTTTTGCTAAACGTTTTGTAACTTAAATTGATAAAATGCAGTTCCACTTCCTTGCCGGCCTCAATAACAATTTGATATTTGCCATCGGCATCAGTAATGGCGGGGTTGCTTTTGCCATCTGCCGTTACTACATTCACATCTTGCAAAGGATTGTTGCCGTCGTCGGTTACGATACCGCTTACGGTAGCTGTTTGCGCCACCAGTCTTGCGCTTAATAGCAACAAGAATAAACTTATTTGAAAAAAATATCTATACAAAACGCTTGTAACGAAAAAAGAGCGCAAAGATTGTATTTTTTTAACAAAATAGTGCTTTTTTGTATAAAAAAGCCCGACACGCTTGAATCCTTCAGCTAAAAAACCTTTTTGCTCCGGGTTATGGTGCTTTTTTTATCCACCACTTTAATTCTAAACTTTTTGTTAAAGATTGCTTTTTCCTTTGTTTCGCAGGTATTTCGGTTTATTATTGCAAAAACTTCTTTTGTTGTTTACAACCCCTAATAATATGAAAAAAGCACATCTATTAGCAGGCGTTTTAGCTTGCAGCCTTACAAGCAGCTACGCCCGCGTTGTTAGTCCGGAAAAAGCGCAGCAAGCGGCGCAAACGTATTACCAAGTCAATGGGTATCCAAACAAAAATATGCACTTGGTTTATACCGAAAAATCGCTTGATGGTACTCCGGTGTATTACACTTTTAATACCGAAAACAACAAAGGCTTTATTATTATATCGGCAGATGATGCTGCCCACCCCATTATTGGCTATTCCACCCAAAATGGTTTTGTGGTGCCCGAGGTACACTCCAACGCAGCGCATTGGCTTCAAAAAAGAAAAAAAGAAATAGAAACCATTCGTCAAAACAACCTGCTTGCTGATGAAACTATTACAAACGAGTGGAAGGGTATTTATGTTTCTAAGCAAAACAATCAAAGACTGCAACAAGCCAACCAAAGCAACTCATTATCGTATAGCGTTACTCCCTTAGTGCAATCTACCTGGAATCAAAACGGTGGAGGCAGCGTGCCGTACAACAACTTATGCCCGGGAGGCTCGGTTACCGGTTGTGTGGCTACGGCTATGGCGCAAATCATGCGTTATTGGAGCTATCCTACGCAAGGCATTGGCTCCAGCTCTTATTGCGATTGCACTACCAGCTCTTTAGGAGGTACTCCGTTTACCAATAACTACGGTACCCTATCGGCAAATTACGGCGCCACCACTTACAATTGGTCTAACATGCCTCTAAATAGTTCTACCAGCGATGTAGCTACCCTCATGTACCAATGCGGAGTGAGCGTAGAGATGGATTACGCGCCCAGCGGAAGCGGCGCTTGGGTTATTAGTGCCGACGATTCTATTTGCGCACAGCGTTCTTATGTAAAATACTTTGGCTACGACCCCTATACCATACAAGGTTTAATAAAATCAAACTACAGCGACCCTGCTTGGGTGCAATTGCTACAAAACGATTTGCTAAACGGGCGTCCGATACAATATGTAGGAAACGACCCTTCTGAAGGAGGGCACACCTGGGTTTGCGATGGTTTTGATAACAACGACAACTTTCACATGAACTGGGGTTGGGGCGGCGCTGACGATGGCTTTTTCTATATCAATAATTTAAACTCCGGAAACGGAAATTTTTCTACCGGCTGCGAAGCCCTAATAGGAATAGAACCCATGCCACAAAGCGCCCTAGACGCAGGCGTTCCTGCTTTTGCAAATCCCCTTAACGGAATAGCTTGCTCTACCCACTTTAGTCCGCAAATAACTTTGCAAAACTACGGCACCAGCACTCTTACTACCTGCACTTTAAATTATTCTTTAGATGGAGGCACTGTGGCCACACAAGCGTGGAGCGGCTCTTTAACCACTGGGCAAACGGCAACGGTTTCCCTTCCTTCTATAAGCATTACAGCCGGTACGCATACCTTAGTATGTTACTCCAGCAACCCCAACGGAGGTACTGATGGCAACACTATTAACAACCAATCTATCAGCATCTTTTCGTATGGTATTACGGCCGCTTTTGCTGCCAACCAAACCAGCGCCTGCTACGTACCTTTTCCGGTTAATTGCGTTAATAACACCACCAACGCCACCAACTACAACTGGAGTTTTGGCGATGGCACCGGAAGCACCGCTTTTAGTCCGGCACACACCTACTCCGCATCAGGAACCTATCAAATAAAATTAATTTCTTCGGCTTGCAGCGGCGCCGTATCCGACTCGGCTATGGCTACCATCACCATCAATACCCCTTCTCTTCCTACGGCTATAGGGGCTACCGTATGCGCATCGGCATCAGCCACGCTAACAGCAAGCGGCAGTGGCACCATGGTGTGGTACAATGCAGCAGGCACACAAGTAGGCATGGGACCTAATTATATAACCCCTACCCTTACCGCAAACAGCACCTATTACGTTAGCAATACCAATACCGTAGCAGCAGTGTATGGAGCGCCTGCTACCAACGCTTCTTTAGGCGGAGGCGGGTATATCAATGCCTCGCATGCTTTAATTTTTGATGTAAGTACTGCTTTTATACTGCAAACCGTAGATGTTTATGCCTCATCTTCGGGAGGAGCGCCTACCATACAGCTATTAGATAACACAGGAAACATAGTAAACACCCTTACCCCTACCCTTAGCCTTGCCGGAAAAAACACTCTGAGCCTTAACTGGAGCATAAACCCCGGCAGCGGCTACCAATTGGTAGAAAATGGAACTACAGTAAACTTATACAGAAACTCCATCGGTGCACCTATCGCCTACCCCATTAACGTAGGCTCGGTAGCTTCTATAACCGGCAACGATGTTTCAGACAATACGCGCTATTATTACTTTTACAACTGGCAAGTACAAGCGCAAGCCTGCGCCAGCCAAAGCATACCCGTAACAGCTACGGTGCAAGCCTGTAGCAGCGGTATAGAAAATTTTAGCAACAACAAAACCTTTCAACTATATCCCAACCCGGCCAGCCAAAGCATCACCATTGCAGCAAACGCTTCTTTAAACGTGGTGAGCGTGTACAACTCTTTAGGTGAGCTGATATACCAACAAAAAATAAATGATACTACCGCAGCAATAGATGTAAGCATGTTGCCTTCAGGTATTTACATTATACAAGCACAGGGTATTTGCAGCCGGTTTATAAAGCAGTAAAGCTGTGCGTATCTGCTGTTACAAGCAATGCTGAGTGACCGCTCCGTCTGATAGTTTCCGTTGACAACTTTCGGACTTTTTTCAACTCTAAAAAAACTTTTTAACTACCTTTGTATTATGAATTATTGGACAGAATTAAGTATAGATTATGCTAATCAACGGAGTTACTTGGACGACCTTTTTCAGGTTTATCCAACTATTCCCGAAGGTATCAGAGATATTAACAAAGAGCGTTGGGCGAATATTGAGAAAGCATTTAAAAAGAAAAACAACGATGCTTTAATTCGTGAGCTGCTAAAATTTGAACTTTTTCCGATTAAAGACAGTTACATCGCTTATTTAAAACGTGACGCTTCGGCTATTGAACGAAATCCTAAAACCATAAACAGAATTTGCGGGCGATTGTATGAAATGGGATTGGATAAAATATTTGAACGTTGTAGCGAACCCAAAGAAACTAACCGACAAATTGGACCATTTTTCAGACGTTGGTTAAATTCAAAGGCATTGGGTATTCAACCTGTCGGACTTGATGAATTTACCAAAAATAAAAAAGATGCTATTCTAAACGGAAGTGATAAGCAATTAACGGATTTTGCTGCAAGCGAACTAAATTACAAGCATACCAAAGGACTTGATTTTATCGGACGGTTCAGCGGAAAATATGTAATTGGCGAAGCCAAATTTCTTACTGACTTTGGCGGACATCAAAATGCACAATTTAATGACGCTATCAGCACCATTCAAGCGAAAAATGTAAAGGCAATTAAAATTGCCATTCTTGACGGAGTTTTATACATTAAAGGAAAAAATAAGATGTATAAAGACATTACCACAGCATACAAAGGCCTTAACATAATGAGCAGTTTGGTGCTGCGTGAATTTTTATACCAATTGTAGCGAAGCGTAAATCACAAACACCAATGAAAAATAAAAAAACTTAGTGAGTAAATCTAAAATTCTATGCAGTTACACTATCCAAATAAAAAATCAGAAAAGGAAATATTTGACAATATTCCAGATACTGAGTTAGTGCAAATAAACGATAGCATTAATCCGAATTTACTTATTCAAGCAAACAATTTAGTTGCATTAAAACAACTTATCACGAAACACAATCTTGCAGGTAAAATTGATTTGATATACATTGACCCACCTTTTGCAACCAACAATACATTTACAATTACTAACGGTAGGGCAAACACAATCAGTAACAGTTCAAGCGGAACGGTTGCATACACCGACACATTGAAAGGTTTTGACTTCATTGAATTTATTCGTGAACGATTAGTGCTTTTGAAAATGTTGCTTTCCGACAACGGTTCAATTTACTTGCATATTGATTACAAAATCGGGCATTATGTAAAAGTAATAATGGACGAAATTTTCGGGATTGAAAATTTCCGAAATGACATCACAAGAGTAAAATGTAACCCGAAAAATTTTGCACGAAAAGGTTACGGAAACATTAAAGATTTGATTTTGTTTTATTCAAAATCGGACAACTTAATTTGGAACGAACCTAAAATGCCATACACAGAAGAAGACAAAACAAAACTGTTTCCCAAAACCGACAAAGACGGAAGACGTTACACAACAATTCCGTTGCACGCACCGGGCGAAACACAAAACGGAAACACATCAAAAGCGTTCAAAGGAATTTTGCCACCAAAAGGCAGACATTGGCGAAGTGATGTAACTGTTTTGGAACAATGGGACAATGACGGGTTAATTGAGTGGAGCGATAACGGAAATCCACGCAAAAAAAATTATTTTGACGAGCAGGAAGGAAAACGTATGCAAGACATTTGGGAATTTAAAGATCCTCAATATCCTATTTATCCGACAGAAAAAAATCCCGACTTGTTGGACATTATCGTTAAGACATCATCAAACGAGAACAGTATCGTTCTTGACTGCTTTGCAGGTTCGGGGACAACTTTAAAGTCAGCACAAACAAACGGCAGACAATGGATTGGGATTGACCAATCAGACGAAGCAATTAAGGCAATCACAACAAAACTTGACACCGTAGAAGGCGACTTATTTGTGTCAAAATCGGACTATAAACTGTTGACTGAAAAGAAGCACAGCACACAACAGCGGTTTGGCGAAATGCGGGATGAAGTGCTTCTATCAAACGGTAGTGCAAAATTGAACAGTATTGTTTTTAATAAACATTAGTGTTAAAAGCCCCTCACTTCGCCAGGCCACAAACCGTTACAAGCAAGCCTGCCTTAAAATCTTGTATTTTATAAAAGGGTTTCAACATACTTAGATGCTGCCAGCAAAAAATGTTCGGCAAAGGGTTGCGCCATCAGCTGAAGTCCAAAAGGCATCTTGTTTTTAGTAAGACCTGCCGGTATGGATATGGCCGGGATACCTGCTATATTGGCCTGTACGGTATAGATGTCTTCCAAATACATTTTTATAGGATCGGCTCCTTTGGTGCCATGCTCAAAGGCGGTAGCCGGGGTAGCCGGGGTAAGAATTAAATCGTAGTTTTTTAAAATAGCATTGGTTTTATCTCGCACTACACGGCGCACCTGTTGCGCTTTTCCATAGTAAGCATCGTAGTAGCCGGCGCTAAGCACAAAGGTGCCTAACATAATACGGCGCTGCACCTCTTTACCAAAACCTTCGGAGCGCGTTTTTTTGTACATGCTTTCCAAATCGCTTGCTTGGGCACTTCGGTAACCATAAGGCACCCCTCCATAGCGGCTTAAATTAGAGGAGGCTTCGGCGGTGGTCAGTACGTAGTAGGTGGGTACCAAATAGTCTAATTCTTTAAAATCAACGCCTTCCACCACATGTCCCTGTTGTTGCAATTTGTGTATAATGTGTTCAATGCCTGTTTTTATTTCGGCATCCAAGGAGGGGTTGTCTAAACAATCTTTTATATAGGCTATTTTTAATTTTTTATTTTGTATGTTGATGTCAGACGAATAAGCATCTACTTTTTTAGAAGAGGAGGTACTGTCATGCTCGTCTTTTCCCGAAATAATTTCCATGATTAAGGCAGCATCCTCTACACTGTGCGTAAGCGGGCCTATTTGATCGAAAGAAGATGCGTATGCCAACAAACCCCAACGCGAAACCCTGCCATAGGTGGGTTTTAGGCCTACTACTCCGCAAAAAGAGGCCGGTTGCCGAATGCTTCCTCCGGTATCGCTACCTAAGGCTGCATGGCACAAATGAGCCGCCACTGCAGCTGCCGAGCCCCCCGAAGAACCTCCGGGTACCGTTTTTTCATTTACGGGGTTAAGTACCGGGCCGTAAGCCGAATTTTCGTTGCTGCTGCCCATAGCAAACTCATCGCAATTGGTGCGCCCGATAATAATAGCATCTTGAGCCAACAGGCGCTCTACCACGGTAGCGCTGTATAGAGAGGTAAAATGTTCTAAAATTTTTGATGAAGCCGATACGCGGTGTCCCTTGTAACAGATATTATCTTTTAAAGCAAGCACCACACCGGCTAAAGC
This sequence comes from Bacteroidota bacterium, assembly GCA_018267475.1. Taxonomy (GTDB): domain Bacteria; phylum Bacteroidota; class Bacteroidia; order B-17B0; family Aurantibacillaceae; genus PALSA-968. The sequence continues at coordinate 79,981 of JAFDYI010000028.1, forward strand.
CCCCTGTGTGCCTGCTTTTATTTTTTCATCTACCTTTTTTGCTTGCGCTAAAGCACTGTTGTCAAAAGTTTCTAAGTAGATGTTTAAGTGTTTTTTTTCTTTGATGCGCACAAGAAAATCTTGTACCAAGTTTTGGCACGTAACGTTTCCTGCCCTCAAATCGTTTTGAAGATGTGCGATGTTGCTAAACGTGTACACAGCGCGCTCTTAGTGCTTTTCGGGTTGGTTGGTGTTATCTACTCCGTTTGAGGCATCTTTAAACTCTTTCATGCCTTTGCCCAAACCGCGCATTAACTCAGGAATTTTTTTCCCTCCAAAAAGCAGTAAAATTACGGCAATAATTAAAATAATTTCGGTTGTACCTAATCTCATGACTCTATTCTTTTAAGACCACAAAGGTAGGTATTTTTTACGAACAACAGAAAATTGTTTTTAGGGTGTTAGTACCCCGAGGAATTGAAAAAGTGATTCCGATTGGATTCGAACCAATGACCCACAGCTTAGAAGGCTGTTGCTCTATCCAACTGAGCTACGGAACCAGATGTTGGATTAAAAATCGCGCAAAGGTACTTATTTCATTTAGATACCAAAAAACATAAAGAAAATAATGCTTAGGCGGTTTCTAATGTTGAAACGAAAAATTATAAAATGTAAAGGATAAACTCATTTGAGTTAGCATGATATTTGATAAAAAAACAAACCAATACTACTGTCATCTTGTCATTATTTTGTATCTTTGCGCTCTCAACATGGAAAACAAAACGATAGACGAAGATAAACAAGGAACGCCTACCCTGATAGAAGACGGCTTTGTGGGAAGCAAGAAATTATTTTTAGAAAGCTACGGCTGCCAGATGAATTTTTCTGACAGCGAAATTGTAGCTTCTATCCTTCTTAAAGAGGGCTACTCTACTACCCATAAAATGGAAGAAGCCGATGTAATTATGGTAAACACCTGCGCCATTAGAGATAATGCCGAACAACGTGTGCGCCAACGCTTACAAGATTTTAAAAAATTAAAGAAAAACAAACCCGACATGTTGGTTGGCGTTTTGGGCTGCATGGCCGAACGCCTAAAAACGAAATTTTTGGAAGAAGAAAAAATGGTGGATATGGTGGTAGGGCCTGATGCCTACCGTGATTTGCCCAACCTGATAGCGCAAGCCGGCGATGGAAGCAAAGCTATAAACGTATTGCTGTCAAAAGAAGAAACCTATGCTGATATTACTCCTGTGCGCTTAGGTAGCAATGGTGTATCTGCTTTTATCAGCATCATGCGCGGCTGTGATAACATGTGCAGCTTTTGCGTAGTGCCCTTTACACGCGGGCGCGAACGCAGCCGAAACCCGGAAAGCATTATAGCCGAAGCCAAAGACCTGTTTGAAAAAGGGTTTAGAGAAGTAACCCTGCTGGGGCAAAACGTAGATAGCTACTTATGGAGCGGCGGCGGGCTAAAAAAAGAACTGCTTACCGAAGAACAAAAAGCCCATAGTATTAATTTCGCTAAATTATTAGAATTAGTAGCTCTCATACACCCCGACCTTCGGGTGCGCTTTAGCACTTCGCACCCAAAAGACATGACCGACGAAGTGTTGCACACCATGGCAAAACACGAAAATATATGCAAATACATACACCTGCCCGTACAGAGCGGCAGCACCCATGTACTAGAAATGATGAACCGAGGCTACTCGCGCCAATGGTATTTAAGCCGGATACAATCTATAAAAAAAATAATGCCCGATTGCGGCATCAGCACCGATGTGATTACCGGCTTTTGCAGCGAAACAGAAGAAGAACATCAAGAAACACTCTCGCTGATGGAACAAGTACAGTATGATTTTGCGTATATGTTTTTTTACTCAGAACGCCCCAAAACATTGGCCGAACGAAAATACGAAGACAACGTACCCGAAGAGGTAAAAAAACGCCGTTTACAAGAAGTAGTTGATTTACAACAAAAGCACAGCGCCCTTAAAACAAAAGAAGCCATAGGAAAAACATACCGCGTGCTGGTTGAAGGTGTATCAAAAAAATCAAGCGAGATGCTGATGGGTAGAAACTCTCAAAACGTAGTAGTGGTTTTTCCGAAACAAAACTTTAAAAAAGGCGAATATGTAAATGTGCAAGTAGAACGCTGTACCACCACCACTTTAATTGGTACCACTGTATAAATAAAACGTAATAGCTCTTTTCTAAATAAAAAATAGTTTAACAAAAATGACCTTGCAAGATATAAAACAACGCTTTGGCATTATTGGCAGCTCCCCGGCACTGGATAGAGCTATTGATATTGCACAACAAGTAGCCACTACCGATTTAAGCGTGCTTATTACCGGCGAAAGCGGCACCGGAAAAGAAGTGTTTCCGCAAATAATACACCAGTTTAGCAGCCGTAAGCACGGCCCATACATTGCCGTAAACTGCGGAGCCATACCCGAAGGCACCATTGACAGCGAATTGTTTGGACATGAAAAAGGCTCTTTTACCGGAGCGCACGAAGCACGAAAAGGATATTTTGAAGTAGCTAACGGAGGTACCATTTTTTTAGACGAAGTAGGTGAATTGCCTTTGGCCACTCAAGCACGCCTGCTACGTGTGCTTGAAACAAAAGAATACATACGGGTAGGCTCCAGCAAAGTACAAAAAACCGATGTGCGTATTGTAGCTGCTACCAATGTAAAACTACAACAAGCCATTGAACGAAACAAATTTAGAGAAGATTTGTATTACCGCCTTAATACAGTACCTATTTTACTCCCCCCCCTACGCGAAAGAAAAGAAGATATTTATTTACTGTTTCGGAAATTTGCGGCCGATTTTGCAGCAAAATACCGTATGCCTGTAATAAAGTTAATGCCCGATGCAGAACAAATACTTATAAACTACTACTGGCAAGGTAACGTTAGGCAATTAAAAAATATAGCCGAACAAATTTCTATTATTGAAAAAACAAGAGAAATACAAGCAGATATTTTATTAAAATACCTCCCCCCTATCAATACAGGAGGAGGGCTAAGTTGGGTAAAGCCCGATGTAGATGCTCAAGATTTTTCGGAAAGAGAACTGCTTTACAAAGTTTTGTTTGACATGAAAAAAGAACTCAACGACTTAAAAAAAGTAGTACGAGATATTGTGCAATACAATCAAGGCAACATCAACCACATTCCTACCGACGATGTACCTATATTAAATCAATTGCCAAACGAAGAGTCCGCAAACAGCGGCCTTATCATACATTCTGTAAAAAACAGCTATACCCCTTCCCAAAAATATACCGAACCCATTGTGGTAGAGGAAGCCCTTTCTATTTCTGATAAAGAAAAAGAAATGATAACCAAAGCCTTACAAAAATACAAAGGAAAAAGAAAAAAGGCAGCCGATGAACTAGGTATTAGTGAGCGTACCCTGTACCGAAAAATAAACGAATATGGCATTCAGGAATAGCATAAAAATACAAACGGCACTTGCTGTTCTGTTGCTTGTGCTAAACAGTTGTAAGGTGCATTACGGCTTAAAAGGCATTAGCATTCCGCCCGAAGCCAAAACCATTTCTACTACTATGTTTCAAAATACTACCGACCTTACAGCTCCTTTAGAGCCTCAATGGCTTACGCAAGCCCTGCGCGATGCCATTGCCACACAAACCAACCTAACTTTACTAAAACAAGGGGGCGACTTGCTTTTTGAAGATTGTAAAATTGTAGGCTACTCGGTAAGCCCCCAATCTATGGCCGCCTCTGCCGGAACAACCACGCAAGACCAAGCCGCTTTAAACAGACTAACCGTTACCATAAAAATAAGTTATGTATGCAAGTTTGATGAAACCAAAAACTTTACCGACCGCGAGTTTATGCGATACTATGATTATCCGGCTTCGCAAAGCTTATCACAAGTAGAAAGCACGGCCTTAACACAAATAAACAGGCAACTTATGGAAGATGTTTTTAATGCCGCCTTTAACAACTGGTAATACAATAAAAAATGATTTACGAATTTGATGGATACAAACCCGTAGTGCACCCCAGTTCTTTTGTGCACCCGCAAGCTTGCGTAATGGGTAATGTTATTATTGGAAAAGACGTGTACATAGGGCCGGGCGCAGCCATACGGGGAGATTGGGGGCAAATTATTATAGAAGATGGCTGCAACGTGCAAGAAAATTGCACCATACACATGTTTCCCGGAGTAACTACATTGCTAAAACAAGCAGCGCATATTGGGCATGGCGCTATTATACACGGAGGCATTATAGGAAAAAATGTATTGATTGGCATGAATGCTGTGATAATGGATAATGTAGAAATTGGCGACAACTGCATTGTAGGTGCGCTCAGTTTTGTAGCAGCTAATACCCAATATGAAAGCCGCAAAGTATTAGTAGGAAACCCTGCCAAGGTAGTAAAAGAGGTAAGCGATGATATGCTGGCATGGAAAACAGCCGGAACAAAGCTGTACCAAGAGCTACCCAAGCTGATGCAAGAAACCCTAAAACCCTGCGAACCGCTTACAGAGGTAGAGCCCCATAGAAAAAAACAAGATGCGCGGTACAAAACCTGGAGGGACAGCGTATAGCCTCTGCATACAGGATACCTTTTATCTGTTTATCCCAACTGCGTGAATAGCAATGGAAGTACGTTTCCTTTTTTAATACCCTACCCTCTTTAAAAAATTGGGTATTTAGCCTCAAATCCAGTATATTTGCAACCGCATAATCACATAAAAAACGGCGTTTATTATTAAAATTTAGCCCATGAAAAAAACACACATAGCCCTTATTATATTAGTAGCCGTTGCTATTGGTGCCTTAATAGCCACCTTAGGAGCAGGCGGCGATGAGTATGCCGATTTTTCCAAAGCTTCGTCAAACGAAGGAACCGAATATCACGTAGTGGGTAAATACAACAAAGAAAAGCCTCAAGAATACAACCCTGCCACTAACGCAGATGAATTTTCTTTTTATATGACCGATAATAACGGCGTAGAAAAGCACGTAGTATTGCATAAAAGCAAACCTCAAGATTTTGAGCGTGCCGAGCAAATTGTGATTATAGGAAAAATGCAAGGGAATGATTTTCATGCTAAAGACATTTTAATGAAATGCCCCTCTAAGTATAATAACGAAAAACCCAGCTAAAAAAAGGCTACATCCACTTTTCGTACCACATTTCAAACATCAAAAGATGCCATATTTTTAAGGCCAACTCTTTTTTTCCGGAGTAAAACTGTTGTTTTATTTTTTCTACGGCTTCGGCATTTAAAACACCTTGCTTATTTATACGGTTTTTATCTAAATAATAAAACACTTTGTCTTTTAAATCGTATAAAAGCCAATCTTCTATAGGTATAGCGAAGCCCATTTTAGGCCTATCCATCAATTGTTTGGGTATATATTGATGTACTATTTCTTTTAAAATATATTTTTTTACGCCTTTGTTATACTTAAAATGGTCGGGCAATTGAGCTGCCCACTCTATAATGTTTTGGTCTAAAAAAGGCTCTCGCCCCTCTAAACTAAAGCGCATAGAAGCTCTATCTACTTTTTGTAAAATATCGTCTAGCAAATAAGTTTGATAATCTAAAGCCATCATGTACGAAAGAGGTGTGAAAAAGTGAGGTAGTACATTTTCGCTATGATACGCTGTTTTAAACGGGGTATAGGTAAAATTACAGAAGCTTTGCACCTGCTCCTCGTTCCATTGCTGGCTCAAACTCAATGCTATGTTTTGATACGAAGCATCTTGTAAGAGGTTTTTTATTTTTTCGTAACGCTGATGAAAGTTATATTTATTTTTCAGTATCGGTATTTTTTCGGAAGAAACGGCGCGCATAAAAGAAGAAGCCACACTCTTAAAAGAGGAGGGTATTTGTTGCAGTTTTTTTCCATAGCGCATCATGTAGTCATAACGGTTATACCCTGCAAAAACTTCGTCGCCCCCATCGGCACTTAAAGCAACGGTAACTTGTTTATGGGCCATTTTACAAACCAAAGAAGTAGGTATGGCAGAGCTATCGGCAAAAGGCTCGTCGTAATAATAGGGCAAATCCGTGATTAAATCTAAAGCCTCTTTTGAGGTACAAGTAAATTCAAAATGTTCGGTGCCTATATGCTGCGCTATTTTTTTTGCAAAAGGAGCCTCGTTTAACCCTTTATGAGGCACCTCTATGGTAAATGTTTTTATTTTTTGGGTGCTGTTTTTTTGCAAAAGCGCCGCCACGCAAGCGCTATCATAGCCCCCGCTTAAGAAAACACCAACCGGCACATCAGATACCATTCGGTATTGAAAGGCTTTTTCTAAAATAGTGTCGGTCTTTTTTCTTGCCTCTTCAAAAGAAATATCTAGTTTATTTTTATTGTAATAATCATATACGTTCCAGTATGATATTTCTTCAAAAGTGCCTGTTTTTATTTTAAAATGCAGATAACTACCGGGCGTTAATTTGTACGTGTTTTCAAAAATACAATAAGGAGTAGGTACGTGCCCGTACTGTAAAAAGGCAGCTACAGCATTTTCATTCAAGTTTTTTTTGAAATGAGGGTGTTGATGAAAAGCCTTCAACTCCGACGCGAATAAAAACATTTTTTTATCCCAATAATAAAAAAAAGGCTTTACCCCTGCCCTATCACGCACCATAAAAACTTCATCTTTATTTTTATCGTACAAAACAAAAGCAAACATGCCAATCAATTTTTGTAAGCAGGCTATGCCCCACTGCGCATAAGCCTGTATGATGACTTCCGTATCTGAATTTCCTTGGAAAAGATGCCCTAAACCTTCCAATTCTTTTTTAATTTCTTGATAATTGTATATTTCTCCATTAAAAATAATACACCCATTTTTAAAGTGCATAGGCTGTGCGCCGGTTTCGTTTAAATCAATAATGGAGAGTCGGCGGTGCGCTAAGCCTATTTGGTAAGTATCGGCTTCATAAAAAAAGTCGCCTGCTCCGTCGGATCCACGGTGCAGCAAGGTGCTGTTCATGCGCTGCAATATAGTTTGCGACGATTGTTTAGAAAAATCAATAAAACCGCTAATTCCGCACATAATTTAGGAGTTTACCGCCACAGGCGAAGGTACATACGTTTTTGATGATTTTTTTCTTTTTTCTGCTCTTATTTTTAAAAAATAGTATGCTGTTAACACAAAAAAAAGACATGGAAGGAGGTAGGTTAATATTTTAGTAATACGATGAAACCAAAGCATACGAGGGGCAGGGAAAGCGTTGGCTTGCCCGTATTCAACTTTTTGTATTAGTTCATTAAATGTAGCGCGGCTTATTTTACTTTCATACACTTTGTATAGGGTATCGGGGTTTTGTTTATAGTACTCCATGCTCTTGTGGGGGTTGGTAATCTTATCCCAATCGGGTTCTTTGTTTACATCATACAAATGCCACCCCTTATCGTACCATATTTCTGTAATAAAATGTCCTAATTTTTTATGACCAAGCCCCACCTTCCGGCTTTTTATTCCTTTATTTTTTAAAAGTTCCATATATACAATGGCCTGCTGACTACATATTGCTTTTGGGTGTTTTATTATATCATCGGGCGATACTACAGCACTAAAGTGCGACCAAAATAGTTTCCCGCACAGATTGGCTATCCAATTTTCTTGGGCCGAGTAGTTGAGTACATTATGATAAAAACTTTCTTTTACAAATTGAGTAACCTGTTTGATATACAAGGCTGTATCTATTTTACTTTTTTTATAGGTTGTATAATACAAACTATCTATATAACGTGTGGCGCTGGGTATGGTTGTTATTTTTTGCGCTAAACTATAGTTGTATCTTTCTTTTTTAGGCTTTATTTTAAATTCGTAATAATCAGTATGCGTATAAATAAAGGGAGCAAGACTCAATAAAAATAGAGACAGAAAGAGTAAAAAGAAGAAAAACAATTTTTTCACAAAAATAAAAGGCGAATATAACAAATTTTACTTGTACCAAAAGAAGCTTTATATTTACCCTGTGATTACGGAAGATTTATCTATATACGACGCATTGCTTGCGCCTCTTTATATATTTTTAGCCTGGCTGTTAGCTAATTTTATACAAAACAAGAACATCCACAACCACTCCGAATATCAATACTTTACATACGGGCTTATGGTAAAAATTGTAGGAGCTGTTGCCCTAGGGTTAGTTTACTATTTTTACTATAAAGGGGGCGACACAATTAATTATTTTAAAAGCGCACGAGCTTACGTAAATTTATTTTCAAAAAATAAAGAGGATTTTTTTTTAGGGTGGTTGGGCAATGCTAAGGGGGTGGATTATTACTTTTTTGATGAGGATACTGGTTATTCCGTATATCACCATAGAGATTCTAATTCTTTTTTTGTAGTACGTTTGCTCATACCTATTGTGGCTTTAGGTTTTAAATCTTATTTTGCTTCGGCTGTATTAACTGCCTGCATCACCTATACCGGGCTTTGGAAATTATATCAAACTTTTTTACAAGAATTCCCGATGTTAAAAAAAGAGTTAGCCATTGCTATTTTATTTATTCCCTCTTGTGTGTTTTGGGGTTCGGGTTTAATGAAAGATTCGTTTACCTTGTCGGCAACCGGCTGGTTTACCTACTCATTTTATCATTTTTTTATAAAAAAGAAAATAAACCCTATATATGCTTTGCAAATATTTATTTCTTCTTTTATTATTTTATCTATTAAACCGTATATCTATTTTGCTCTGCTGCCGGGTGCTATGCTGTGGCTCAGCAATCAGCAAATAGCCAAGATACAAAACAAAATATTGCGTGCCGCCGTAGCCCCTTTACTTATAATTGCAAGCGCGACAATAGGATACATTACATTAAATAAAATGGGGGATAATTTAGGTTTATATAAAGTGGACACGGTATTGGATAGAGCCGTTATAGTTCAACAAGATATGAAAGCCGAATACTACGGAGGAAAAACTTTTGATATTGGTACTTTTGACAACAGTATTTCGGGGGTGCTTTCAAAAGCGCCTATTGCTATTTTTTCAGGCATATTTAGGCCCGGGATATGGGATGTAAGGAATGCGGTAATGCTTATATCCTCATTAGAAAACACCTATATACTTGTATTAACTCTTTTTCTTTTAGTAAAGCTAAAGATATTGGGCTTTTTTAGGCTAATCAAAAAAAACCCCTTGTTATTGTTTGCGATGCTTTTTGCTTTATTTTTTGCTTTTTCTGTTGGACTAACTGTGGCTAATTTTGGCTCTTTGGTGCGCCTTCGTATTCCTGAATTGCCTTTTTTTGTGTCGGGTATTTTTATATTAAGATATTTATACGAACAACAAAGTGGGGAAAAAGTTAAATTTTAACGGAGTAAATACTTAAATATAGCCAGTGTTCGTCGCGTAAAAATTTCTCTCGGATTTTCTTTTACGCTTTTTACAAAAAAGCGAAGTCCCTCTTTTTTATTTTTTGCAATTATACTGTTTAAAGCTATAAGTGAATTCATATGTGCTCTTACATCATTTATTTTTTTACTATATTTATCACAAACAATTATATCTGCTAATAGACTTTGTATTAGGGCTTCTCTACGTTTTTCCCAAACTGATACATTAAAATTTCGCATACTTCGTTTAACATGATCAATAATAAAAACCGTATATTGATTTATCAATTTTATTTTATGTTTTACAGATAGTTTTATAAAAAAATCCCAATCTTCCGCAATCATCAATTCTTTTGACTCATTAAATAAATGCTTTTGAGCGGTTTCATTCTCAATAAAAATACAATTTACATGCATATTGCAACCTTTAAAAATATCATTAGGAAGCTTTTTAGGTAATGTATTTTTATATTTAATTTTACCATCAATAGTTGTAACAACGTAGTTTAAATGTAAAATTTTTTCTTCATTATTTTTAATTAAATAATTATAGGCCACTTGCAAATGATTTAAAGCAACCTTGTCATCAGAATCTAAAAAGCCAACAAATTTTCCTTTTGCTTGTTTTATTCCAACATTTCTAGCATGTGCTACGCCAAAGTTTTCTGTTTTAAAATATAGAATTTTAGGGGAGTTTATTTGCTCAATAATTTCTTTGGTGTCATCAACACTACCGTCATCAACAATAACAATCTCAAAATCCTGAAAGGTTTGAATTAAAAGAGTGTTTACAGTATCTTTCAATAAAGATGCTCGATTATATGTAGGTATTATAATAGAAAAAAACACTAGGGTAAATATAATTGTTCTAACTTTAAAATCATATTTTGGATAGAAAATTCATTCCGTACAGATTCTCGAGCATTTTTTATAATATCATTTTTTAATGTTTCTTCATTTAATGCCTTTAAAAGGGCTTGATAAATAGCTTCATGATTTTTATAGGGAACTTCTAAACAATTAAATTCATTAACCATTATTTCATTACCGATACCGGATTTTGTTGCTATTAGGGGTACTCCACTTAGCATGCTCTCTATATATGTTTGCCCGAAAGCCTCTGAGGTAAGGCTTATAGGTGCGTGAACAAACACATCAAAAATTTTATACAGATTGGTTATATCATTCTCGAATGTTATTTTTTGATATGAGGATTGAGGTAATTTAGAAAGTAGTTCGTCTATTTCTTTTTCATAATCACCATAAGCATTAAACAACAACAATAAAGCATTAGGGTATCTGTCTATTATTTTTTGATAAGCCGGTACAACATACTGAACTCCTTTCAAATAAATAAACCTAGATATAACGCCTATTACTGGGTATTTTTTATTAGAATTATATTTTTCAACTAAAATCTGTATTTTTTCTTTTGAAGGTTCTGTAAAACTAGGAGTGTTAAAGCCATGCCAAATTTTTGTTACCTTACTTTTCTCTACCCCTTCTTTTTCTATTAAAACAGCACTTACCACATCAGAAATAGAAACAATATTAGTAGCTAAAAAATTACAATACTTATCCCACTTAACTGCTTTTGGAAAATAAACATGGTGATAATCAGAATGATGCCTTGTGTATATACGAGATTTAATGCCGGTAATTTTTGCAGAGATTAGGCCAATAATATTAGCCATAAACAAATGACAATGTACTACATCAGGCTTTAGTTTTAAAAGTATTTTGCTGCATTTTAAAACAGCTAATGGGATGTTTTTTTTACTTTGACAATTAATTAAATGAGCAGAGATATTTCTTTTTTTTAAATATTGGTATAAGTACGAATTGTTGCTGTTGATTAAAATAAACGTAAGGTTTATTTTTTTGTTATTTATACGTTCGATAATCCATTCAAAAGAAATAGCTTTATTAATATCAGAAATTATATAAGTTACATTTTTCATTTGGAAATAATTTGCAATTCTATAGCTTTTTCCTTACTACATAACAAGTAATTATAACCTCTGCTTTTTTCTATTTTTTCCGTTTGTATAGGCCCATTAACTTCATCAATATTAAAATATAGGTATCCCAAACTTTGAACACTATCTTGGATTTTGTTGGCAATCTCTTCGTTTAAAATTTCAACAAGAATAGTTGGCTTAAACAATTTTAAATATTTTAAAAAACCTTCAAATACTAATGGCTCATGTGTTTCTACATCAATTTTAATTAAATCAACTACTGGTAAGTTTTGTTGTTTTATAAAAAAATCTAACGTGATGGCGTTTAGGCTAAGCTCTTTAACTTGTCCCGAATAATCTTCTATTGTTTGTGTATCATTAGTATTCGATACTATTTTATCTATAGGTATAATATTGTAATTATTAATTTTAATATTATCGCAAAGCATCTTGTAAAAATATGGGTTGGGTTCAAAAGCAAAAACCCTTGATTGTTTATTGACTGCTTTTGCCATCAATGCATATACGCCAGTGTTAGCCCCAACATCAAATACAACATTTGATTTTTCACAGAGTTTCAACCAAATTTTAATAGATTCCTTTTCCCACCCACCTGTTAATCCTAGCCAAAAAATTTCATTTTCAATTTGTAAACCAAAATGATTAATTTTAAATTTTACATGATTGTTTATGGCAACCTCAAATACATCTTTAAAATGTAAATGTTTAAAAATAGATGGTGACGGAACTCCTATTTTTTTAATGAGCAAATAAATATATTTTTTTTTTGGTATAAAATCATATACCCATTTGGCTATTTTTTTCATTTATATACTCGTTTCTATTTTTAGCAAATTGAATTCCTGATAGTATATTTATTAGTGAAAAGCTTATTTTATCAAAAAATAATTTATTAGGTATTAAATTAAATATACTCAAAATATAATTTTCTCGGTTTACTAATAAAGTGTAAATATAGTTCTTTATTAATTTGTTATTAGAATATTTATATTCAATAAAATTATTCCTTATTGCATTAAATTCTGAATGATAACCAGCATACAGTCTATCAAGATATGCACTAATAGTTGCCCTATGGGTTTGATTATGTTTCATACAAACTCCAATAGATATAAATATATTTATTTCTTTTTTTATTAAACGAGAAGATAACTCTATATCCTCTCCTTGAAAATAAATATGCTCATTGTATCCTCCAACGTCATTAAATAATTGTCGGTTAATAACGAACGAACCACTACCAACGCCACTTATTTTTTTATATAAACCACTACAGTCCTTAATACCTATTCGTCCCATTGCAGTATGATAGTTACTTTTAAGTATGTATCTGCCCAATTTTTCCTTCTTTAATTCGTTTATTAAACAATCAGGGTAAACCCAATTAATAACAAACACATTTTTTTGTAATTCATTATTTTCTGAAAGTTGTTTTATTTCATTAATAGCTTCTTTATTAATCCACATGTCATCATCTACAAAAAAAAGCACATCTCCTTTTGCTATACCCGCTCCGTAATTTCGCGCTGCGGATACCCCTTTCTTACTATTGTTTAAAAGAGTAATGTTTTTTTTTATCTCATCAGGCAACTCAAAAAAATCTCCATCATTCACCACAATAATTTCAATACCAGTTAAATTTAGCTTAGTTACTTTTTCTAAACTTTGTATTAAAACATTAAAGTTATTTTTAGTAGGTATAATGATTGAGATAATCATTTAAGGTATTAGCTATTATTTTTTAGTATAAATAAACCTTCATTAGTTTGATTATATTGATGTAAAAATTTCAAGCAAGCATTTGCCACATCATTAAAATTTTCCACATTAAAGGTATGTAATTTTTTCGAATCTATTTTTTGTGGCACATTATATTGCTTATTTTTAGAAAAAATTTTTGAAACAAACATATAAAGTAAATTTAGGAAAGATTGTTTAATTGAATATGGGTTGTAGTATACCTGTTTAGATAAAAAACTATTAAAATATTCGTATGAGAAAGACACTTTTATTAATTCTCTTTCATGCTTTTCAAAAAACATAACCGAGTTGCTAGCTGAATTTATAGTAGAAACCACTAAAGGCTTAGTATAATATGCGATATTGGTTTTTAAAGATGTTATTCTAACGCAATACTCAATATCTACCATTTTAAAATAATTATTAAACAATCCAATTAAAGGGATACTTGATTTTCTCAGCATTAATGTTAAACCTGTAAAAAAAGTATTGGGTCTTTTTTTATTTGTCCAATCAACAAAATCTAACTCTAAATTTTTGCTATAAAAGCACTCTACTTTAGTAGCGTTAGTTAAATTTACTTGAATGGTATTTGAAGCCAACACATCATATTCGGGATTTTGAATCATAAATTCTTTACATTTTTTTATTTCTTCAAAATCATAAAAATCATCGTCAGATATAATTTTAATCAATTCTCCTTTAGCTAAACAAATAGCCTTGTTATAGCCGTGGGCCTCGCCATAATCTTTTTCTGATATTAACCGGTGAATTTTTTTGTTATTATATAATTCTTGTAGATACTCTTTTGTTCCATCAAAACTATTACCATCTACAACTACAATTTCTTCATCTTCGGTACAATTCTGAATTAAATATGGTAGCGTTACCTTCAAATAAGGTAACTTATTACATGTAGTTAGAACATATGATAAACTAATTTTCATCTTATAAATAGCCTAGTTCTTTAGCGTATTGAAGCATTTTTTCTTTTGGCCGTATTTTTACAGGGCGCGCAGGGGTGCCCATATAAACAGTCCATGGCTCTGTGTTTTTAGTTACTAATGAACACGCTCCAATCACCGAACCTTCAGCAATAGTAACACCGGGCATAATAACAACATTGGTACCTATTCCTACAAATTTTTGGAAGTGAATAGTTGAAAAATCTACGTTATCTCTATAAGCCGCAGGAGCTGTTACGCTGGTGAAACCTGCTCCCATAAATTTATCACTTCCGGCAATTATTCTGCTTCCAGCAGCAATTGTAACAAAGTCATCTACAATAATTTTACTATTTGCACCGCCTATAACTGTTATATATGGAGACAAATGAACGTAATCTTTTATCTCTGCCTGTGTGGTAATATAGACTCCAGTATCAATAGCAACATGATTGCCAATAGACACCAAATGAGGTCTTCTTATTTCAACGTTTGCACTAATAAATACATCCTCTCCGCATGACTTTAGTTTTGTATAATCAAATTCGGGGGATTTTAAATTTTCTGCCATCTTTTAATACGGATATATTGATTTATAATACTTTACCGATTGTGTTATTCCTTCTTCAAAATTAGTAAATATAAAATTCGGAAATACTTTTTTAAACCGAGTATCATCCATTACCTTTTTGGGCGCTCCATCAGGCATGGCGTGATTCCATTTTATTTCAAATTTATTATTAAAGCGTTCATTAATAATTTGTACCAATTCTCGCACACTTAAGCCAAAATTCTGAGCAATATTAATAGGCTCCGTAAGTCCAATTCTATTAGGATTTTGCGTAATTAAATAAATTATTTTGGCAAAATCTTCAGCAAAAAGCCATTCTCTAATAGCAATACCGGTTCCCCACACTTCTATTTGGTTTTTATTTTCTTTTTCTGCTTTTACAAATTTAGATATAAGAGCATTTAGGGCATGTGCTTTATCGGGGTTTGTAGAATCGTGCTTTCCATACATATTAGGTACTAATAAATAAATACTTTTTATACCATGTTGCATATAAAAGCTTTCTCCCAAACTCCACATAAACCTGCGTGTAGAACCGTATGATAAAACAGAGCGATGCAAATGTCCCTCCCACCATTTATCTTCAATAAAAGTATCTGCTTTAGCAGGGTAAGCACAGTTTGCAACTGGATTTATAATAAGCGCATTAGGCGCATGTTTGGCAACAGCTTCGTACAAATTTAAAAGTATACGTGTATTATCTAACACAATGGTTGCAGCTTTTTCGGTTACATAATTTAAACTTCCTACGTGGGCAGCGCAATTTATAATAACATCGGGTTTGGCTTGCCAGATTAAATTTTCTGCTTGAGATATATTTCTCAAATCTGTACCTAATGATAAAGAAGATTTATTAAAAGGTGTTTTTTCTTTTACAAAAATATCAACCGCATTTTGGCCAACAAAACCGGTTGCTCCTATTATCAATATTTTCTTATTTACCATCCTTGTTTAATGCTATCTATAATGTATTCTGCGGCATCTTCATTTACGGCGTCGTGTATAGGAATATGTATCTGTGTTTCTTCAAACTTAGCTTGATTTTGTAAATCGTTACACATTCCTCCAAAGACGTTGTTTCTGTCAATACGTTGATGTATAACAGATGCGGTTATTCCTTTTTCTTTTAATGCCCTTATAAAATCTAATCTTTTTTCAACATGCATACCATATAACCAATAAGCACTTCGTCTATCAAACTTGTAGTTAAATAATTTTATACCCGAAATATTTGTTAGTTTCTCATCATACAGTTTGGCAATTTTCAAACGCCTTTCCATTCTTATTTTAAAATCTGTGAGATTAGCAATACCCAACGCAGCAGCATAATTATTTAAGTGATATTTATAGCCTAATTGTTTTATATCATACATTCTTTCGCCTAATTCAGATGGAGCTGCATTTTCTCTGTCAATACCAAACCATCTTTTAGTAACCGCTTCTTTATATTTTTGATTTGATTTTACAGTAATAGCTCCACCATCGCCTGTAGTTAAATGTTTAATTGCCTGAAAAGAAAAACACGTATAATCTGAAATTGTGCCAACGGGTTTGTTTTTATAGATTGCCCCTAAGGCATGCGCGGCATCTTCTATCACTATTAAATTATTTTCTTTGGCTATGGCATTTATTTCGTCCATATCACAAGGGTAACCTCCCCAATGAACAGCCATAATAGCTTTTGTTTTAGGTGTTATTTTGTTTTTTATGGAAGTAACCGAAATGTTCCCTGTTTCATAATCGATATCAGCAAATACGGGCTTAGCCCTTTGCTGTATAATAACCAATGCGCTTGCTACAAAGGTTTGTGCCGGGCAAATAACTTCATCTCCTTCTTTTACATTTGCTAAATCAAGTGCTAAATGCAAGGCAGATGTGCCGCTGTTTAATGTAGTAATATTTATTAAACCTAATTGTTTATTGAGCTGTTCTTCAAATTTTTTCACAATATTACCTTCACTTAAAAAAGTACCGTATAAGGTTTCTTTAACCAATTCAAATGCGTTGGGGTTTATGTGTGTATTAAAAATAGGTATAGTTTGCATTACTTTATACTCAACATTGTTTTTACTATTTGTTCTAATTTTTTTATCTCTACCGTCAAATCAAAATTATTTCCAATATCCGATTTTTTTTCGTAATCGCATAATTGATAGTAATAATTTAACCCTGTTGCATCGGCCAAAGCATAGTAGTAATTATTTTCGGCATCATCTTTTTTTATAAACTCTAATACGTTAGCATTTTCGGGCATAAAAAGTATGTTGGTTAAATTAGCTCCGTGTATTGATATAATATTTTTTGCCGTTTGTACTTTTTGTATTTGCTCTTTGAATAAAAAATCTTCAAAACAAATTACTTCAAAATTATACTTTAGCAATAAAAATATTACTTCGCTTTCATTAATGATTTTTCTTCTGCTAGCTTTTTGGCGACTTATATATAAATTCTTATTAGCACTTTGCAAAGCAGGATATGCACCTAGTATTTTTTGTTTCACTAAATTAATTACTTCAGGATTATTAGAACCAGATGCCGATACACGGTTTGGAGATATAAGTGTATGGCATTTGCAATAACTATTTTCAGGAATCCAGTGAATTTTTAACCCCTCAAATATTTTCAGACTTTCTGTATAAACAGGCTTGTTTAATATTTCAGGGAGTAATAAAAAACTATTAGCTTGCCTCAATTCATTTTCAACTAACAATATCCTTGGTAAAGCCTCGCATATCCAATGAAAATAACCTGCTGACCAATAATCAAAACATAAAAAATATGTATTTGATTTTTGTAGCGTATATTTTTGTTTAAAAATATTTTTTAGCAAGTAGCCTATCGAAAATTGTTTTTTGTGTTGAGGCCAGATGAGCAAATCATTACATGATTTACCATAATAATCAAACACAATTCCATTACTATCCACACAGCAATCGGTAATTTGGTATGAGTAAACATTTGACAAGATTGCATTTTTTTCGCTTTGAAATAAAAATACATCTTCGTTAATAATATTAACAGGGAGCTTTCGACTAACATTTTTTGACTGAAGAATTTTATACTTTGCAATATTCATCACCTATAATTTTTCCAATACTTTTAATTTTATATTCGGAAACCAATTATATTGATGAATAATAGGAATAATACTATTGTCATTATTCACAATTTTATTATCAATTAGTTTAAATTCATCGGATGGAGTTGTAAGCATGGTGCAATAAATTCCTTCACCATTGTATTGCAAAGAATACTTTTTAAAAGCATTTATCCTTAGCAAATAATTATGTATACCTTGATCAAATCCATAAGCGCCTATTATCTTATGTGTTTGCTTAGCTGTTTCTTTTATCATTTCGGCTAAATAGCTTTCATAATAATTTTTTCGTGCCAAGGTTGTACCCGAACATGACACGATGTAATTCTTTATTTTATTTATTTCATTGGTAGAGTACAAATGTTTTACCCAACGACTGTTACTAGGATCTGTGCCCAGCAAGCAAGTTTTATGCTCTAACGCAAACAAAATACTATCGTCATCTTTTAGTTTTTCAAAAGGGTTTGATTGGAAAACAACGTCTCTTACATCGCTAAACAAAACAGCATCGTACTTAAAATTTTGTTGAGATAAAAATTTGTAATAGTAGTAATAGCGAGAGCAAGCTACCGATAGGAAAAAAGAAGAAACGGAGCCGATTAATAAGAGTTTTTTTTTATTCTTAAGAGGCATTAGTGTTGCAAACTTTGGTAAAAACCAGTGTATGGGCTTTAATACACGAGAAAATCTTCGTTGAGAAATAAATTTAGGAATACCTTGTAAATATGCTTGTATGGGGTAAACAATAACGTCATTTTTTTTTAAGAGCTCTATATCTTTTTTAGTATTTTGATTATTTACAAACAAACATACATCGCCCTGATAACCCGTTTTTTTTAAGGTTGACAAAAAAAGTTTTATCTGCTCGTATGTATATCCGGTAGCCGCGCCTATAACCAAATTCATAATTGTATTTTTTCGAAATTACAATCTAATACGGGCCATAACACAGCGTCTTCTCTAACTAACCTAAATGCTCCCCTTTGAATACTAAGCTCATCCATTTTATCCACCACCGAAAAATTTAAAGCATAAGGTTGTAAATCATAACATACTGAAGATAGTGCGTTATTTAGCGCCAAATGAACATGAAACTGTCCTGAGTTTAGCAAATGCTTATTTATTTTAAATGTGTTTTTATAGATGCCCGTTTCTGTTTTTTTCTTCCCGTCAAAATCAACCGGTGTATCGGTTGCTATCATTACATTTTGGCTGAATTGATTCACCATGGTAAAATTAGGTGTAACCGGTATTCCTTTTTTATTTTCCCAAATTATTTCAAAAATAATATCTTCATATACATTGTATGAATTTACGTTGTTACCCAAACTGGTTAATGCTTTTGCTTCAATAATATAAGCATCTTTGATGTAAGGATTTACATTATTATGTTTAAAAAAAGCAGAGTTTTTATTATTATCATTTAAGTATAATGACACGGCCTCATTAACCGAAATAATACCCGATGTTTCTCCTTTGGTTAATACAAGTCCTTTTTTACAAATAGCTTGCAGTGAAGGCATAGAATGACTTACAAACAAAATAGTGCGCCCGCTTTTGCTCACTTCCCCCATTTTGCCCATACATTTTTTTTGAAATTCGGCATCACCAACAGCAAGCACTTCGTCAATAATCAAAATTTCGTTTTCTAAAAAAGCCGCTACGGCAAAGGCCAGCCGCAACTGCATACCGCTGCTATAATGTTTTAAAGGTGTATCTATAAATTTTTCTACGCCGGCAAAATCAACAATAGCCTCAAAGTTTTTTTGTATTTCGGCTCTACGCATACCTAAAATGCTGCCGTTCATAAAAATATTTTCGCGTCCGCTCAACTCCGGATGAAAACCGGTACCTACCTCCAACAAAGAAGCAATGCGGCCTCGCGAAATAATTTTACCGCTTGTGGGCGGCGTAATTTTTGAAAGTATTTTTAATAAAGTTGATTTTCCGGCACCGTTTTTTCCAATAATACCCACCGTATCACCCGGCATCACATCAAAACTTACCTCTTTTAATGCCCAAAAATCTTCTTTTGAATGCTTATTCTTAAATATATTTGATAACGAATCTCGTAAACTTAAATAAGGCTGTTGCTCGTGGTTTATACGAAATTTTTTACTGATGCTCTGTATTTCTAAAATAGGCTTCAAGCGTTTTAGGACTGCGTTTTTTCGTTGTTTTTACAATTTCAAAGATAGGCATTTTTTAAAAATGCAGCAAATACCTCTTAGCTATAAAAAAATAGGAACGCCTTGCGCGTTCCCATTCCCTGTTATAAATAATTTGGACACCTAACTACAGGTGCGATTGCAGCTTGGCGGCTAATTGTGCTTTGGGCACGGCACCTACTTGTTTATCTACTATTTGTCCGTTTTTAAAAAACAAAATAGTAGGTATGTTGCGTATGCCAAACTCCATAGAGATGTTGGGGTTGTGGTCCACATTTACCTTACCCACTACGGCTTTGCCTTCGTACTCTTTAGCCAACTCCTCTACTATGGGGCCTACCATACGGCAAGGGCCGCACCACTCTGCCCAAAAATCAACCAACACGGTTTTGTCTGATTTTTTTACCAATTGCTCAAAATTGCTGTCATTAAACTCTACTGCCATAATTTTTTGTTTTTAATTTGTGAATATTTGTTCTTTTTAATTTTCCCATAAAGGTACACATTCTTTTTTTATCTCATCAATTTTTTAGCCAAAGTATATTATATGTCATTTTGGCGTTATTTTAAGGGCGCTTTGTAAAAGGGGATACTTTTTTTTGTATCAATAACACATAAAAGCAAAACAGCCGAGCAATATTGCTCGGCTGTCCTTACATACTTAATGCAAGCGTTTTAATCCTTTAAATTAAATACGGCCTTTACTTCGTTGTAATTGTTATAGTTAACATGAGGGTGCGCACGCCTTTGCGTAGGGGGGATAACTACTACTTTTGCGTAAATGGTGCTAGAGGGGGCGCTAGTAACTCCATAATAATCTAACGCTATTTGACCACTTATATACGAATAGGTCATATTATCGCCGTTTGAAAAAAGATTAGAACCAGGTATAGCTAACCAATATCCACTAGAAACGCCACTTACGTAAACCTGAATGGCATCTTTGTCTGGGTTAGTGATGCTGGCATCTGAAAAGCTAGCTGTGTACCCTCCCATTATACCTGCACTCCAGGTGCCCGGAGTTATAGTATAAATACTACTAGAAATATTGGCTGCTCCATTAGTACCCGCTGGCCCTTGCGGCCCGGTAGCTCCTTTTTGACATGAAGAGAAAATAAGCGCACAAGCAGCAAAGGCGGTGGCTATTGTTTTGGCAGTCTTTCCTGCTGTCTTTGTAATGTTGGTTTTCATATTTATTATTTTTAAAAGGTTTTTTACTTTATAATACATTTATTATTATTTTTTCTTAGTTTTTACATTAATCGAATACGAAGTAACAAGTCCGCCTGTAAATCCATTGATTAAAAAATCGACAAACTTATATTTCGTAACAACTTGGCAATTCCCATCACTAGGAGTATTCACATTAGGTTCATTAAGAGGTATTAAGCCCCAAAAAAGCCATACTTTTCTTCCTTTTGCATAAAGAGTTTCTTCTCCCTGTGTTTGACTGTAAGCACCTACGCTAGTTCTAGTAGTCATACACGACGTTAACATAGCTGATACAGCCATTGCCACAAAAAAGTGGCTCATGTTTTTTCGTTTTTTTTTCATAACATTTGTTTTTTAGATTTATTGTGCAAATATATAAATAAAAATGACATTCATGTAATAATTTAAAAATAATTATTACCACAGATTTGGTATGTGCCTAAAGAGCTCAATAAACCATTATTACAAAAAGTAATAGCCGAACTTATTTCTATAAGGAAAGCAAAAGGAATTAAACAAGAAGATGTTTGTTTTGATATAGGCGTACACATAGGGAGAATAGAAAGCGGAAATTTTGACTTAACGCTTACTACGCTTAAAAAACTAACCGATTACTACGAAACCGATTTGGCTTCTTTCTTCAAAAAAATAAAGCAATAGCTTTTACGGGCGCTAAAAAAAATCAAGACAAAACAAAGCTCATCTGCTCCGTGATTTGCCCGGCT